>JANWWN010000100.1:0-258 GCA_025055435.1 Cyclobacteriaceae bacterium
GGTCGCGCAGTTTTGCGGCCTTCTCGTATTCTTGCCGGCGGACCATCTCGTTTTTCTCTCGCGTGAGCGCTTGGATTTGCCGTTCAATGTCTTTTATTTCCTCTGGGATCACCGCGGATTTTAGCCGGGCATGGGAGCCGGCCTCGTCGATAATATCGATCGCCTTGTCAGGAAGGAAACGGTCGCGGATGTAGCGGTCGGAAAGCTTCACTGCTGCAATGATCGCTTCTTTGGTGTAAATGACGCCATGGTGCTTTT
>JANWWN010000100.1:268-510 GCA_025055435.1 Cyclobacteriaceae bacterium
CGTATCGTATCCTCAACCGAAGGTTCCTCCACCATTACAGTCTGGAAGCGGCGCTCCAGTGCCGCGTCGCGCTCAATATAACGCTTGTATTCGCGCAGTGTGGTGGCGCCAATGCACTGTACTTCCCCGCGCGCCAGGGCAGGTTTGAGGATGTTGGCTGCGTCCACCGCCCCTTCCGCCGCACCGGCACCAATGATCGTGTGTACCTCATCGATGAAAAGGATTATGTCTCTGCTTGCCCG
>JANWWN010000010.1 GCA_025055435.1 Cyclobacteriaceae bacterium
AAGATGTGATATGGGTAAACCCGAAAGAGATTCCCGGTAACGGAGTGGATGATGACCGCAACGGTTACGCGGACGATGTGTATGGCTGGAACTTTATTGGAGGGCCCGGCGGGAATGTGAATGAAGATACCTACGAGCTAACCCGCGAATACGTCCGGCTGAAAGCTAAGTATGCAGGAATCGATGAAAAGAAAATCCCTAAAAAATCACGGGCAGAGTTTACCTACTGGAAGGATATCGAAAAAAAATTTCAGGAACGTAAAAAGGAAGTAACCGAGCAGTACCTGCTGTACAATTCATTTTATAAAAACCTTTCTATTTCCAACGATACACTTAAAAAAATCTTTAAAGTCAGTCAGGTAACACCGTCTTTTCTTGATACGCTCAAGCCCCGTACACCCGTGGTGGCATTTGCCCGGTATCAGATGCAACTCCTTTTCCAAAACATGGGAACCGAATTAACTCCCGATGAAGCCCTGACCGAGTTAAAAGAAGCTGTTCGGTATTACGAAGTTCAGGCACTATACGGATACAATGAAAATTTTGATCCGCGCAGCATAGTGGGAGATGATTACAACAACCCCAATGAGCGTTATTACGGCAATGCCGATGTAAAGGGTCCCGATGCCGACCATGGTACCCATGTTGCCGGAATTATTGCCGCCAACCGTACCAACGATATTGGCCTGAAGGGCATAGCCGATAACGTAAAAATCATGTCCATACGGGCTGTGCCCAATGGTGACGAACGCGATAAGGATGTCGCCAACGCCATCATGTATGCCGTTGATAACGGAGCACACATTATCAACATGAGTTTTGGAAAATCCTATTCTCCGCAGAAAGAAGTCGTGGATAAGGCAGTACGCTATGCCGAGTCAAAAGGCGTATTACTCGTTCATGCTGCCGGTAACGATGGCAAGAATGTGGACAAAACACCCAGCTATCCGTCACGATTTTACAAGGACGGAACCGAATGCAAAACCTGGATTGAAGTTGGAGCATCAGGGTGGGGGGCAGATGATGATTTTGTGGCATCGTTTTCCAACTACGGAAAGAAAACCGTGGATTTATTCTCTCCAGGCGTTCGGATATATTCATCCACTCCCGAAAATCAGTACGAGTTTAACGATGGCACCAGTATGGCCAGCCCAGCCACGGCTGGTGTAGCCGCAATTCTGATGTCATATTTCCCATCTCTCTCAGCAGCCGAAGTGAGGCAGATTCTCCGCCAGTCAGCGCGTAAATTCGATAATCTGAAAGTTACGCGTCCGGGTTCATCCGAGCAGGTTTTATTCAGTGAGCTGAGCATTACCGGTGGCCTGGTAAACGCTTACGAGGCTGTTAAGCTTGCGCTGGAAATGGAGGGCAGGAAATCGGAAAAGCGATGATGCCATGCATGGCCGGTTTGCTTTTTTACTCCTTGTCTTAGCATCCTGTATGCAAAAGTCCGATCGTAAGCCGCTCTACTTTCTTGCTTTGGGCGATTCTTATACCATTGGCGAGGCAGTTGCCGATGAGGAGCGCTGGCCGGTTCAGCTGGCGAAGCTGCTTCAACAAAAAGGATTCGATGTACAACCTCCGGAAATAATTGCCACAACCGGATGGCGCACCGACCAGTTGAAGGAAGCCATAATGAAGGGCACGCAGCGAAACGAGTACGATATGGTATCGCTGCTCATTGGTGTCAACAATCAGTATCAGGGGAGGCCGGTGGAAAGTTACAGGCCTGAGTTTGAAGAGTTGCTGCGCGTAGCCATTCAGCTTGCCGGTGGAAAAAAAGAGCGCGTGTTTGTTCTTTCTATACCGGATTATGGTTTCACACCTTTTGGGCGTGAAAAGCAGCAGGCTATATCGGCCGGAATTGATGCCTACAATGCTGCCAACAAGGAAATATCGGATAACTACGGTGTACAGTATTTTTACATCACCGATTTAACACGCAAAGGACTTGAGGATTCAACATTGGTGGCCCCGGATGGTCTGCATCCGTCAGGAAAAATGTATGCGTTATGGGCCGAACGAATAGCAGCAGTCTTTTAAAGTGTTGCTGCAGAACAATTTATCGAATCAACGAGGAGAGAAGTGATCCCGCTGGGATTCGAACCCAGGACCCCATCCTTAAAAGGGATGTGCTCTACCGGCTGAGCTACGAGATCGAAACGGAATTTTGACGGATTTACCCGCTTTTCCGTAATTGAGGGCACAAAGGTAAGAGATGCCGCGTACTATGCAAAATACCCGAATTAAATTACTTCTGCTTTTTATACTGCTCACTTTTTTCTCATCAGTTTGCAGGGCGCAGACAGAAGCGGCCGCGTTACAGCTGGCCGATTCACTGTTCCATTCCAAAAAATACGTTCAATCGCTTGAGTACTACGAACAGTTGCTTTCAAAAGGCTACCAGTCGCCTGCTATGTTGTTGCGCATGGCCTATGTTGAGGAAGGATTGCAACGATATGCCCGGGCTCTGTACTACTTACATAGGTATTATCAACTGGAACCGGATGATAAGGTTTGGAATAAAATCACCAGTCTTGCGGCACAACATCGCGCCGCAGGCTATGAAATGAAATTAGGGGAATTCGGCCTGACAAAATACCGTTTGCATCGGCCAAAATGGATTATGATTAATTTCTGTATGGCAGCCATGTTAGCTGTTGTGATGCTGTTAAGCCGCAATAAAAAAATAAAGCGTAAAGCGTTTATCGTGCAGATGGCTTTCGTACTTGTCTTGTTTGTTCAGATCAACATGCCGTTTATCCGATATGCGATTGTTGCGGAAGACGGAACCCCGGTAATGAAAGGACCGTCGGCTGCGGCCGATGTACTCGAGGTGCTGCAAAGCGGAACACGGTTGCAAGTAAAAGGTAAAACCGATATATGGTTAAAAGTGATTAACCATGAACAAACCGGCTTTGTAAGGTCAGGCAATCTGTTAGTCTTACCTTAATCCGTCAGTACCGAAGCGTAACAGTTCCGCGGTATTCGCGGTGGGTGTATTTCAGCACATAGAAGTAAACTCCGGAGGGCAGTCCGTTGCCATACCATTTAAAATTGCGGTCGGTGCTGGCAAAAACTTCCATGCCCCATCGGTTGAAGATGCGAACATTGACAAAACTTCCCTCGCAGTTATCCGGTGGCAGAATACTCTCGTATTCCCAGATATCCTCGCTCCATTTATACATACCAAAAAAGTCATTCTTCAAATCACCATTGGGCGAAAAGAAATTGGGAGGGAGGAAATCTTCATGATAAGCGGCCACATCACTTATCCGGATGTGCAGGTTAAGTGTGTCGGCAGATGAATTAAAACACCGGTCATCGCTAACGCGGAAGCCAAACGTATATTCATTTCGGTACACCGGATGCCGGAAGATGCTGCAATCCGGATTCCAGCTAAACAAAGTTTGTAACGGTGATTGGCCGCTTACTTCATTAAAGGAGTATCCGGCTGGCGGAGGGTCGCCTGATGCTTCGATTAACTCAATCCTCAATAGGTCTTTTCGCGGTATCAAATCATCATCGGTTGCTGTCAGGGTAATCTGCACCGGATTTCCGCGAATAACCTCCATTGCATTGTTGATCAAAGGTTGGCCGGGATCATTACTAACTGCCTGGATTCGGGGCTTAAGGTTGTCAGGAGGTTCGAGCAGTACGCGCACCAGCAGGGTATCGGCTTTATAAAACCTGCATTTATTGGCATTATCAATTACCAGGAAACGGAAATCAAAAACGTTATGTTCGTTCAAATCAATGGTTGAGCAATCGGGAAACCAGGAGAAAGATGAAGTTAAGCTGCCACGGGCCGTTGCCTGCGGAAATACAGCATTGTGCACTGCCGGAGTGAAACCCACACCTTCCATTCGCAGCGTGAGCAAGTCATTATCGGCATCGTTGCCGCTTACGGTAAAGTTCAGGGCTTCATAAATCTTTCGTGTTACCGTAATAAACTTTTCATTGGCTTGCTGTAACGAGGAGGAAATGACCGGATCGCTGTTTCCCGGCAGGATAATGTTGAGTCGAATAAGCATGGTGTCGGCTGAAGGTATATTGCAACGGTCGCGGTCTTCAGCAATAATGCGGATGAAAAAGTTTGTTTTTCGGGTAAAATCATAAACATCGCATCGGGAATCCCATATCAGTGAGCCGTTGATTTGACCGGTTGGTGTTGCGGTGATATTCAGGGTCATGCCCACTTCGCTAAACACAAAACCATCGTTCAGTACAAAAGCCTGGAGTTGGTCGGTATCTGCATCAATGGCCTGAATAGGTATGGTTAGAGGAGGGTCGCCTTCGTTGATGGTTGTGGTGACGTTGGGAGTGGTAAACACAGGACGCTGGTTGGGTGGTGGCTGGTGAAAAACATTTACCACCAATGTGTCACTAAGCGGCAAACTGCAGGCATCATCGTAGGCGATGATGCCAATCTGATAATTACCGTCAAGTGTAAACGGGCATAGCGGGAGACAGATGTTAAATTCAACGGTGCTTCCGTTAATCAGTGTTGCACTGCTTACGGGAGGCAGAATATCGTTGATGTAACGCCCCGGCACGCTGAAGTTCAACGGCAGTACACGAATAAATACGCGCTCCTGAAAATTATCATCCGGCTTTTGCGAATCCGGATCGGATATCCTGACCTGGATACACCGGTCCGCATCGGCTGTGGTATTACTAAAAGTAACCGATAAAGGCTGATTGGGTAAGCTGTATGCAGGTGCTCCCTTTTTTCGTCCCACGATCTGCGGAGGCTCGGCACGCGGGCAGGCTTCCAGCACCAGCATCTGAAAGTCGCGCCTTACTTCTCCAATCTTTACACCGTTGCGGTATTCTTCACATTTCACGGCAAACACAAATAACCCCTGCAGGGTAGGTGTTACGGTAAGAAAGCCATCTTTACTGATTTTTAAATCAGGAGCTCCCGCCATGATGTTATTCAATGAAAAGCCCGGACGCCAGCGCACTTCAGGATAAGGTCTCGGAGCAGGTCCGGTAGGAGGAATAGCAAACGTAGTGTGGGTGTTGAGTGGTGTTACCAGGGAATAAACCAGCGAGTCGCCATCATCATCCGTTCCTGCAAAGTCGGTATAATACGGTCTTCTCGGGCAGGCATAATCATTCAGCGGCGGAAAGAGGCGCGGTGATGAGTTAATAAACGGTTCTCCGTTTTTCACAACAGGTGGAAATTCTAAATAAAATGTCTGGCCTGCAGAAAATGGATAGTTAGGATCGTTTGTGGGAGGTTCCTGACTGAAGATGTTGGTGATGGTGTAATTTCGGCAACACCTTTCCCAAACCAGATAGTAACCCTGCGGATGGTTGTATTCGTCTGGCGGAAGTACCACAGTTGTTGTGTAGATGAGCTTAAGTGTTTGAATTTCCCCTCTGGAGCATTCGGGTTGCGTATAGGAAACGCTGGATTCGGAAGTAAGCGGTAAAAATACATCGCGCATCCTGCGGTTGTCGGCCATGCGGTAGATGCGGGCCGTTACACTGGCATCTTTGGCACCGAGCAATCCGTTAAGCCGGTCAAAATAAAGAATCAGATTTATCCGGTAAGTAAATCCGCTAATGTGCAGAATTTCGAATTCGCCGCCCACAATGTGTGAGGCAAATGTGCGATTCATCAATAACACCAAAAGCGCAATCGAAAAAAAACGAATCATAACCGAACTGTAATTTACAAATTACAATGCAAGCAGAAAACCATGATATTTGCCGAAGGTTTATGAGGCCAGGCGAAATATTGGAAAATCTTCAGGTTGAAAGCATGGCGGCCGAAGGCCGTTGTGTGGCACGGCACAACGGTAAAGTGATTTTTGTTGAAAGGGCTGCGCCCGGTGATGTGGTGCGGGCCAGCGTGCTTCGTTCGAAAAGCAACTACGCCGAAGCTCAGGTACTTGAAGTGTTGAAACCTTCACCGCTGCGCAGCGAACCCTTTTGCCGTCATTTCGGATTTTGCGGAGGCTGTGTCTGGCAGCATATAAAATATGAAGTGCAGCTCCAATACAAGCAACAACAGGTAGCCGACAGCCTGCAGCGGATTGGTGGCGTAAACTTTCCTGAAATTTTACCTATCAAGGCATCTGAGCAAATCCGGTTTTACCGTAACCGCCTCGATTTTACGGCAACAAACAGGCGATGGCTTCCACCTGATGAGCTTAAAGAACTTGACAATAAAACGGCTGTGCCAGTTGAGCCCGGGCTGGGTTTTCACGTACCGAAAAAATTCGATCAGGTTTTTGATGTTCATCATTGCTGGCTTCAGGCGGAGCCGGGCAATGCCATCCGTCTGGCAATAAAAGAAATTGCAATCCGGCATAACATTTCTTTCTATAATATTCGAAAACAGTCGGGTTATCTTCGAACCGTAACCATCCGAACCACCACCACAGGCGAGGTTATGGTGATTATTCAGGTGGCTGAGGACCGACCGGATTGGCTCGAAATCATCCTGAACAACCTGATTGAAAAATTTCCGCAAATCACCTCGCTGGTTTATACGATCAATGCCAAGCGCAACGATACCTTTCATGACCTGACCATGCTGGTTGGATATGGCAAACCCTTCATTACCGAGGTGATGGACAAACCGGATAGTTCGGGTAAACTGTACTTTCAGATTGGTCCGAAATCCTTCTATCAAACTAATCCGAAACAAGCTGAGGTATTATATCGGACAGCCTGGGAAATGGCCCGGCTCAGCGGAAAAGAGCTGGTTTATGATTTATATACCGGCACCGGTACCATTGCCTGTTACGTGGCCGCACAAGCCGCAAAAGTTGTCGGACTGGAGTACGTTACCGAGGCAGTGGAAGATGCCCGCAACAATGCGCGCATAAATGAAATACGTAATGTCTCCTTTTTTTCGGGTGATATCAAAGATTTACTCAGCGGCCCTTTTTTACATGAGCATGGAAGGCCGGATGTAGTTATAACCGACCCGCCCCGTGCAGGAATGCATGAGGATGTGTGCCGCATGTTGCTGCTGGCTGCTCCGCAACGTATTGTTTACGTTAGTTGTAATCCGGCTACGCAGGCCCGGGATATTAAAATTCTGGCGGAGCACTATGAAGTAACGGCCGTTCAGCCGGTGGATATGTTTCCGCATACCATGCACGTGGAAAATGTGGTTGGCCTGGAAAGAAGGAAAACCCAATGACCAAAATTTTAAACAACCGGTCCTGTAAGTAGCCGAACCTGGAGAAAAACCTTTTCTTACCTTGGGTTGTTAAAGTTCAAACTGCAAACCTATGAAATCACTTGTTGCATTTATCTCTTTGATGGCCATGCAATTTACTTCGGTGTATGATTTTAAAATTAAGTCAATTGACGGTGAGTTGATTGACTTTAGCCGGTATAAGGGTAAGAACCTGCTCATTGTCAATGTGGCTTCGAAGTGCGGTTATACGCCTCAGTATGCCGACCTCGAAAAACTTCATGAAAACTACGGTAATAAGGTAGTGGTACTTGGATTTCCTGCCAATAATTTTGGCAATCAGGAGCCGGGTACCAATTCGGAGATAGCAGAGTTTTGTCAGAAAAATTACGGGGTAAAGTTTCAGATGTTTGAGAAAATTTCAGTTAAAGGAGACGACCAGCACCCGCTGTATAAGTGGTTAAAAGAAAAAACAGGTCAGGAACCCACCTGGAACTTCTGTAAATACCTGGTAAAAACCGATGGCACCGTAAAATTTTTCCCTTCAAAAGTAAAACCATTGGATCAGCAGATTCTGGATGAACTTAACTAAGTCAGCAATCTGGTTCTTCATTATTGTTGCGGTCATGTCGCTTGCAGCATTTCTATCCGGAAAATTAAATGCCACTGGCAAAAAATCGGCTCCCCAACAGGAGTCGGTTTATGAATTTACCATGCGGTCGCTTGACGGAACTGAAATTGATTTCAACCGCTTTCGGGGGAAGAAGTTATTGATTGTAAATACTGCATCCCGATGCGGTAAAACGCCGCAGTATGCCGGCTTGCAGAAACTGCACGAGCAATATGGGGATAAGGTGACCGTGCTGGGGTTTCCGGCCAATAATTTTCTGTGGCAGGAGCCCGGCAGCAACGCCGAGATTGCTGTATTCTGTGAAAAAAATTACGGGGTAACGTTTCACCTGTTTGAAAAAATTTCGGTTAAAGGAAAGGACCAGCATCCGCTATACACCTGGTTAGAATATAAAACAGGAAATAAACCCGACTGGAATTTTGGCAAGTACCTGGTAATGGAAGATGGCGTAACCGTAAAGTATTTCAAATCCGGAGTTCAGCCGCTGGATGAAGTCTTGCTTCGGGAAATATTGAATAACTGATTACGGTATTTCTGCCTAACCTATGTGCCTGGGCAGATTTTGAAAAATGCCGACCCGGTTTTAGCTAAGATGTACCTATCTTTATGGCACGATGCTAAAACGTTTGCTGGGTTATTCTTCAATTTCTGTGGATGTCGCTGTTTTGTTGTTGCGATTATTTACCCTCTTTCTGGTGTACTACGGATACGATAAGCTGGTTCATTTTGAAGAAAAAGCGGCATACTGGCCCGACCCGTTTCATGTCGGTCCGAAGATTTCGCTGGGACTAACTGTTTTTGCCGAGTTGATTTGTCCTCTTTTTGTTTTCATGGGTTTATTTACCCGCCTGGCCCTTCTGCCGGCAATCATCAACATGCTTTTTGCAGTGCTGATCGGACACACGGGCGAGCCTTTCATGGCGCGCGAACATGCTTTTTCATTTTTGATTCCTTTCATCGTAATTTTTCTTACGGGCCCCGGGAAATATTCGCTGGATGCTACCTTGCGGATGGTTTCGTAAAACATGCAGATTAAACATTGGATTACAGCATTTCGCCTGCGCACCTTGCCACTTTCATTGTCGTGTGTAGGCATGGGCGCGGTCCTTGCTGCCGAACGAAAGGCTTTTCGCACAGACCTTTTTTTGTTATGCCTGGTAACAACGGTTTTCCTTCAGATACTTTCCAACCTGGCCAATGATTATGGCGATTCGGTTCACGGTGCCGACCATCATCTTCGCACGGGGCCCAAACGCATGGTTCAGTCGGGTATCATTTCACTAAATCAGATGCGATTTATGGTGATCGTGTTTGCCTTGCTCAGCTTTGTTTCCGGAATCGCACTGCTGTGGACGGCATTTCATAATGACTTGTTTCACTGGCTGGTGTTTCTCGCTTTGGGTTTGCTCAGTATTGTGGCAGCCATCACTTATACAGCCGGACGCAAGCCCTATGGTTACACAGGCCTTGGCGATTTGGCTGTCCTGATATTTTTCGGATTCGTGGGGGTTGACGGATCGGCGTATCTCTTTACACGGTCTTTCCATGCTGAAATGCTTTTACCGGCTTTAAGTTGCGGCCTGCTCGCTGTTGGCGTACTGAACATAAATAACCTTCGCGACCTGGAGTCGGATGCCGCGGCAGGAAAAAAATCCATACCGGTTCGGTTTGGAAGAAAGGCAGGTCAGTACTACCATGCTGTGCTCATCGTTGTATCGGTGCTTTCGGCCGCCGTTTATGTGATGTTGAACTACCGGCATGTGCTGCAATGGCTCTTCCTGCTGGTGGTACCCGTATTGTTGCGCAATGTAATGGCCGTGGCGAAAAAGCCTTCTCATGAACTTGACCCCTGGCTTCGTCAGCTCGCAATCAGCACGTTGATATTTGTTGTGTTGTTTGCGGTGGGTACTTTGCTTTCGTAGCGGTCAAGGCCTCAACTTATTCCGGTTTTAGCGGGTTCACTTCCGGACTGACCGAAATCATTTTTTTGTTTGATAACCGTCACGTAGGGCGTAATTTGGACATTCTACTTTTATAACGTTCAAAACCCCCGAATCATGAAAAATATTCTTGTTCCCTGCGATTTTTCCGAACAGGCCATTAATGCCTTCCGCTTTGCGCTCGATATCAGCCGGAAGGCAAAGGGAAAAGTACACCTGGTTCACGTTATTGAATTACCCGTTGTGCACGACTCGGTTTTTATGCCGGTCCTGTCATTTGAAGAAGTTTTCATCAAAGAACTCCGAGAAAAAGCGGAGAAGGAATTCACTAAACTTACCACAAAGTACGGCTCACCTTCTGATAAGGTAAGTACCCACGTGCTGTTCGGAGGCACTTTCCGGATGCTGGAAGATTACATTGCCAACGAGTCAATTGACCTGGTCATAATGGGAACAAAAGGTGCTACCGGTGCACGCGAAATACTGGTGGGCAGTAACACCGAAAAAGTAGTCAGGCGGTCGCCCGTGCCGGTCATTGCCGTAAAGAAGTATATGGAAGCCGATTCGATTAAAAATATCGTGTTTCCTAATACGCTTGACACGGAAAAGCAGGAAAGCCTGGTGATGCGCGTAAAGGCTTTGCAAGACTTTTTCAAGGCCACTTTGCATATCGTATGGATCAACACACCTACCAACTTCACACCCGACCGGATTACAACGCAACGATTGGAGGCTTTTGCCAAACGTTTTATGTTTAAGAATTACACGGTTAACGTTTACAACGATCCGTACGAGGAAGCCGGTATCATCAATTTTACCCACAGCATTAAAGCAGATATGATTGCCATGGGTACGCACGGCAGAAAGGGGCTTGCTCATGTTTTGGCCGGAAGCATTGCCGAAGAAGTAGTTAACCATGTTGATTGTCCTATCTGGACGTATTCGCTGAAGAAGTAACCATGCAAGCTGTTTTACCCGAAACACATCAGGATGTAGAGGTTACCTGCTTCCATTGCGGACAGCCGTGTGACGAAGTATGGGAAAAAGACGGTCATTCGTTTTGCTGCGTGGGATGCAGGTCGGTTTATGAAATCCTGAGTGAGCATAACCTGTGCACCTATTATGACCTGGAGAAAGCGCCGGGTTTGCAGTTAAAGAATATTCCGGATACCGGAGAATATGAGAGCCTGAATGAAGCAGCGGTAAGAAAAAAATTTTTGCTGTTCGACTCGGCTGAGTTTGCCCGAGCGGAATTTTTTACGCCAGCCATTCATTGCATATCCTGCATCTGGCTGTTGGAAAATTTGCATAAGCTTAATGCAGGCATCCTGCAGTCGAAGGTCCATTTCGGACGCAAAACGGTTACGGTCGATTTCAATCCGCAAAAAATTCAACCCGCTCAGGTAGCAGCGTTACTGGCATCCGTAGGATATGCGCCTGTAATCCGGCTGCAAAATCCGGCAGACAACACTATGGGTAATGATAAAACCCTTACCCTGAAAATGGTAGTGGCCGGCTTTGCGTTTGGCAATGTCATGCTGTTCAGTTTTCCGGAATACCTGGGGCTAAGCGGCACAGCCGGACTGGCCCGGTTGTTCTCATGGCTCAACGTGGCGTTGTCTTTGCCTGTGTTTTTGTACAGTGCAAACGATTACCTGCGGTCGGCATGGATAAGCGTTCGCCAAAGGCAAATCAACATTGATGTGCCGATTGCTTTGGGGCTAATCGCGCTATTCTTTCGAAGTGTGTTCGATATCGTTACCGGTTACGGGCCGGGTTATCTCGACTCATTTACCGGTTTGGTGTTTTTCCTCCTTGTCGGAAGGTGGTTTCAGCAAAAAACCTATCAGAACCTCGCATTCGATAGGGATTATTCGTCCTTCTTTCCGCTTTCGGTGTACCGAAGGGAACAGGGCATGTGGAAACCGGTAGTTATCTACGAGCTGAATCCGGGCGATGTGATTCGTATCCGCAATATGGAAATCATCCCTGCCGACAGCACCGTGTTAACCGGAGAAGCTTATGTGGATTATAGTTTTGTGACAGGCGAATCCCGCCCGGTAAAAATTGAAGCAGGTAACCTAGTGTATGCGGGTGGAAGATTAATTGGTCAACCGGTTGAGCTGCGCGTGGAAAAGAAAACCTCGCAAAGCCATCTGACCAGCCTGTGGAATCATGAAATTTTCAGAAAGCCAAAAGAAAGCCGTTACCGCAGGTTAATCGATAAGGCAGCGCAGCGCTTTACATGGATAGTTTTGTTCATCACCCTTGCCGCCGGTGTGTATTGGTATGTTTACGATGCTTCGCGGGTTTGGCTTATCGTCACATCGGTTCTCGTGGTAGCCTGTCCGTGTGCATTGGCGCTGGCTGTGCCATTCACCTTGGGTAACATGATGCGTAAGTTCGGACACAACGGATTTTACCTGAAAAATGCGGATGTAATCGAGCGCCTCGCTGCCGTGAATATGTGGGTGTTTGATAAGACAGGCACCATTACCCGGGCCAAAAACGGAGAGCTGAAATTTGTGGGTTCGTTATCGCCATCCGAACAACAGGCTGTAAGGCAGCTGTGTAGTTACTCTACGCACCCGATGAGTGTTTTGATAGCCACGCATCTGCCTGACAGCGGACAGATTCCGGTTACCGGCTTTCGCGAAATACCCGGCAAGGGTATCGAAGGATATGTAAATGAAGAACGAATTCGTATCGGATCGGCTGCGTTTACCGGAGCGTTGGCTGCAACCGGCCAGGCTGCCGGAGTATATGTTTCAATTAATGACGAAGTACGGGGTTATTTTAAATCCGAAGCATCACTACGGAACAACCTGAAAGAAGCGGTCGACCGCTGGAATTCACCTGTGGCGTTACTATCGGGGGATAACGACACAGACAGACTGCGCATGCGCAACCTGTTGGGTGAAGCGGCACCGCTTCTTTTTAACCAAAGCCCGCATGACAAAATGCAGTACATTGAAAAACTGCAGAACGAAGGTAAAACCGTTTTGATGATAGGAGACGGGCTCAACGATGCCGGTGCGTTAAAACAGGCCGATGTAGGTGTTGCCGTAACCGATGATGCGGGCATTTTTACACCCTCATGCGATGGAATATTACAGGGCGATAAACTGGGCCACCTCGATCGTTTTGTGTTCATGGCCCGAAAAGCTGTTCAACTGGTTAAGGCAGGTTTTGTGCTGTCGTTTACTTACAATGCCATAACCTTGACTTTTGCCGTTGTCGGTAAACTTACCCCGCTGGTAGCAGCCATCCTTATGCCCATCAGTAGCATCAGCGTAGTAGTTTTTGCCACCGTTTCCGTGCACTATAGTTTTAATCGTTATTTTAACCGTACCGGCAGGGCATGAAAATCATCATTCTTCTTATCGGTATTAGCGTTTCAGTGGCTGTTGTTTTTCTGCTCATCTTTATATGGAGTATGAAGAGCGGACAGTTCGATGATACCTATACGCCTTCCGTCAGAATGCTGTTCGATGAAGCCGATACCAAATCAGATAGTAAGGGTAGTAAGGGTAAACCGGTTAAAAAAGATAATCAACCTGCATAACGATCGTTATGCTACCTAACATTTGTTTATTAAAAATTTTTTGCTGATTTCTTGATAATTCATTTAACTGTTTTGATAATTGTGTCAGTTAACGCCATGAATAAAGTACTAACAGGAGTTTTATCACTAATGAGTCTGAACACTTTGTTGGTGCTTATTATCGTCATTGGTAAACAACCGGGGCGATGCTGATGGCATATTGTTGATAGCATAACCAACCGCCCCGGTAAAAGCCGGGGCGGTTTTGTTTTATAAACTTTTAAACAAACTAACAATTGTTTCTATGTACTATAACGAACAAACCATTTTATATCTGAACGGAAAATTTATGCGGGCTGTAGATGCGGGTATTGACCTGTACAGTCAGACGTTACATTATGGTTATGGAGCTTTCGAAGGAATCCGCGCTTATCATACCGTGCACGGAACCAAGATTTTTAAGGCATGGGAACATTTTGAGCGGCTCCGACACAGTTGCCTGTCGGTAGGGATTCCTTTTAAATACGATACGGAAGAACTGGTTCAGGTTACGTACCGTTTGTTGCGCGAAAACAACCTGAAAGACGCATACATCCGCCCGCTCGTGTATTGCAGCCCAAACATGTCGCTTACTGCTCCGCGCGAAGTTTATCTGATGATTGCCGTTTGGGAATGGGGCAAATACCTGGGCGATAACCTGCTTCGCTTGTGTATTTCACCCTATCAGCGGCCCAATCCGCAATCGGTTAAAGTCGATGCAAAAATTACCGGTCATTATGTTAATTCCATACTGGCTACCAGCGATGCAAAGGTCCGCGGTTTTGACGAAGCACTCATGCTCGACATGAACGGTCATGTAGCCGAGGCGCCCGGAGCCAATTTCTTCTTCGAAAAGGATGGTGCTTTATATACACCACCGCCCGGCCACATACTGCCGGGAATCACGCGGGCAACCATCATCTCCATCTGCCGCGAATTAGACATTCCTGTTTATGAAAAATTCTTTAAACCAGAAGAAGTATTCGAAGCCGATAATGCCTTTCTGTGCGGAACGGCCGCCGAAGTAGTGGGAGTTGAATCCATTGATGCGCATACTTTCCGAAAAGACTGGAAAGACAGTCTGGGTCGGGTCATACAGGAAGCATACAAGGCGCAGGTTCTCGAAAAATCTTTTACGCATGTAATCATCTGAAACATGCTGAATAAATACAGTCGCACCGTTACACAGGACCCGACCTTGCCGGCATCGCAGGCCATGCTCTATGGCATTGGCCTGAGTGAGGCCGATATGAAGAAAGCGCAGGTGGGCATTGTAAGCACAGGCTTTGACGGCAACCCGTGTAACATGCACCTGAATGAACTGGCTCATCATGTTAAGTCGGCTGTTTGGGATAATGAACTGGTTGGACTGGTTTTTCACACCATTGGCGTAAGTGATGGCATCAGTAACGGCACGGAAGGCATGCGTTACTCGCTGGTTAGTCGCGAAATCATTGCCGACTCCATCGAAGCAGTGTGCAATGCACAGCATTACGATGCACTGATTGCCGTAGTGGGTTGCGACAAAAACATGCCCGGGGCGCTTATTGCCATGGCCCGCCTCAACCGTCCGGCAGTCATGGTGTATGGTGGCACCATTGCGAGCGGAAACTGGAAAGGCAGAAAACTCAACATCGTGTCGGCATTCGAAGCGTATGGCGAACGCCAGGCCGGCAAAATTTCGGATGAAGACTATCAGGGTATTATACGCAATGCCTGTCCCGGACCCGGTGCCTGCGGAGGTATGTACACCGCTAATACCATGGCCAGTGCGATCGAGGCGCTGGGTATGTCGCTGCCTTACTCGGCATCCACTCCGGCCCGGAACAGCCGAAAGACGGATGAATGCAGGGCAGCCGGCAAAGCAATTTATGAGTTGTTAAAAAAAGATATTAAGCCGCGTGACATTCTTACCCGCAAGGCTTTTGAAAATGCCCTGACCGTGGTCATCGCCCTGGGAGGCTCAACCAATGCTGTGCTTCATCTTATTGCCATGGCCAGAACAGCAGGAGTGAAATTAACCTTAGATGATTTTCAGCATTTCTCCGACAGGGTTCCGGTACTGGCCGATTTAAAACCGAGCGGTAAATACCTGATGGAAGATGTACACGCTGTAGGTGGTTTACCTGCCGTGATGAAATATTTACTGGATCAAAATTTCCTTCATGGTGATTGCCTTACCGTTACCGGAAAAACCCTCTCTGAAAATCTTAAAAATATTTCTACACCCGATTTTGACAGGCAGGATGTCATCAGGCCTGTAAATAATCCGGTCTCACCACAGGGGCATATCCGCATTTTATACGGCAACCTGGCACAAGAGGGGGCTGTGGCAAAAATCAGTGGGAAGGAAGGAAGAAAATTTACAGGCACGGCAAGGGTATTTAATAGTGAGGCTGACTTTGCCCAAGGCTTTCAGCAGGGAAAAATCAGATCGGGTGATGTGGTGGTTATCCGATATGTGGGTCCGAAAGGAGCACCCGGCATGCCCGAAATGCTGAAACCCACCTCGGCTATTGTAGGGGCCGGCCTTGGAAGCAGCGTGGCACTGATAACCGATGGCCGCTTTTCGGGCGGTACACACGGGTTTGTTGTAGGGCATATAACTCCTGAAGCGGCCGATGGTGGCAACCTGGCCCTGGTTTGCGATGGCGATCCGATTGAAATTGATGCCGATAAGCGAACCATCCAGGTACTGATAAGCGAGGAAGAATTGCAACGTCGCAGAGCGATATGGAAAAAACCTGAGCCTTTAGTAACCAACGGCGTGCTTGCCAAATATGCCCGCCAGGTAAAAAGTGCTACCCTGGGTTGTATTACCGATGAAGCCTGACAAAACCATAGCTGAAAATAAATGGGTTACCGGTGCGGAAGCACTGGTGCAGTGCCTCATTGCCGAGGGCGTTAGCGTCCTGTTTGGTTATCCGGGCGGTGCCATCATGCCGGTTTATGATGCACTGATTACCTGTGGCCGCAGCCTGAACCACATCCTGGTTCGGCACGAACAGGGCGCTATTCATGCTGCCCAGGGCTATGCACGCGCATCACGCAAAACCGGTGTGGTACTTGTTACCAGCGGACCGGGTGCGGCCAATCTGGTTACTGGTCTTGCCGATGCATTAATCGATTCTACTCCGGTAGTCTGTATAACCGGACAGGTGGCCGAACATCTTCTGGGAACAGATGCTTTTCAGGAAATGGACGTTATCAACACCACTTTGCCGGTAACCAAGTGGAACGTTCAGATAACCAGGGCAGAAGATATTCCGGCTCAGGTAGCTAAGGCATTTTATATCGCCCGCAGCGGACGGCCCGGCCCGGTTGTAATTGACCTGACCAAGAACGCTCAAACGGAAAAAATTCCACCATTTCAGTATCGCACCTGCACACAAATTCGCACCTACAGGCCTAAACCCCTGTTGAATCATGCACTCATTGAGCAGGCAGCCGAGCTGATTAACCAGGCCCGGCGGCCATATCTGTTATGTGGACAGGGCGTGTTGCTCAGCAATGCGTCGGAACCTTTGATGGCCCTTGCCGAAAAGGCGCACATACCCGTAGCCTGTACGCTGTTAGGTCTCTCGGCTGTGCCGGTAAATCATCCCTGCTATGTAGGATACCTTGGCATGCATGGCAATTACGGACCCAATGTTCTTACCAACGCCTGCGATGTACTGATAGCCATCGGCATGCGTTTCGATGACCGCGTTACAGGGAATGTGAGCAAGTATGCACGCCAGGCCAAAGTGATTCACATTGATATCGATAAATCGGAGCTGAACAAAATCGTACGGGCTGAAGTGGCCATTCATGCTGATGCGCAAGAAGCGATTCAGGCTTTACTTCCTTTGATAAAGCAAAATAACCACGATGACTGGTTCCGGATGTTTCGCGAAGCCGATAAGCTGGAAAAAGAAAAAGTTCTGAATGAAGAAACAGATGACCGCAATGAACTTCACATGATTGATGTTATACGCGAACTGTCGGAGCAAACACGCGGCAACGCTATCCTGGTTACCGATGTAGGCCAGCATCAAATGGTTGCATCGCGGTACTTTAGGTTCACCGAGCCGTACAGCTACATTACTTCCGGAGGAGCCGGCACCATGGGTTTTGCACTTCCGGCAGCCATGGGAGCCAAACTGGCCCGACCGGATAAAACCGTTATTGCAGTGGCAGGTGATGGCGGTTTTCAAATGACGCTGCAGGAGCTGGGTACGTTGGTGCAGCACAACATTCCGGTAAAGATTGTCATTCTCAACAACAGTTTTCTGGGTATGGTACGGCAGTGGCAGCAGCTATTTTTCGATAGCCGCTATTCCTTTACCGAACTGGTTAATCCGGATTTTGTCGCACTAACCTCGGCATATGGTATTGAAGCCCGGAAAGTTTCACAACCAAATGAACTGGCTGGTGCCATTGCCTGCATGCTGCAAAGCGAAAAGCCCTTCCTGCTGGATGTAGTGGTTCAAAGAGAAGAAAATGTATTTCCCATGGTACCCTCCGGAGCCGGCGTATCCGAAATCCTGCTGGAGCCACCCCGTGTTAATATGATTCAACAACCCCAACCATCAAAAACATGAAACGCAACTACACCATCCGGATTAAAGCAGATAATAATTTCTCCATACTGAATCGCATCATCAATGTGCTGAATCGCAGACGCGTACGCATTCGTTGCCTGGTAGCGCACGAAGATGAGCACGATTTCCGGAAAGGTGGTGCCACGCTGCTGGTTTATACCACACCCGATTTGGCTGAAAAAGTAAAACACCAGCTTGAAAAACTCATTGAAGTGGAAGAGGCTGTTTATCAGGAAGGATATGATGAACACGCATCGTTTTTACTACATCCGTTTAACACCAACCAACTTGTGAATAACTATGGCACGTATTGATTTTGGCGGAGTTACCGAAGAAGTTGTAACCCGCGAGGAATTTCCGATGGAAAAGGCACTCCGGTTGTTGCAAACCGAAACCATTGCCATTATCGGTTATGGCGTTCAGGGGCCGGCACAGGCGCTGAATCTGCGCGATAATGGTTTTCGGGTGATTGTTGGACAGCGCAGCGGAACGCGCTCCTGGCAAAAAGCAATTGAGCATGGCTGGGTGCCGGGCGAAACATTATTTGAAATAGAAGATGCCGCCCGACAGGGCACCATTTTGCAATATCTGCTTTCCGATGCCGGCCAGATAGCCACCTGGCCCGTTATCAGGCCGCATCTTACTCCGGGTAAAACGCTTTACTTCTCACACGGCTTCGGCATCACCTTTAACGACCAAACCGGTATCGTCCCTCCGGCTGATGTGGATGTTATTCTCGTTGCACCCAAAGGCTCAGGTACTTCGGTACGCAGATTATTTCTTCAGGGCAAAGGCATCAACTCCAGTTTTGCGGTATACCAGAATGCTTCGGGCAGGGCAAGGGAAAAAGCCATTGCGTTAGGTATCGGTGTCGGCTCGGGGTATTTGTTCGAAACAGATTTTAAAAAAGAAGTGTATTCCGACCTTACCGGTGAGCGGGGAACGTTGATGGGGGCCATCGCGGGTATTTTTGAAGCACAGTACGAAGTGTTGCGCGCCAACGGCCACTCCCCTTCGGAGGCATTCAACGAAACGGTTGAAGAACTTACACAAAGCCTGATGCCACTGGTAGCCGAAAACGGTATGGACTGGATGTATGCCAATTGTTCGACCACGGCACAGCGCGGTGCACTCGATTGGAAAAAAAGATTTAAGGAAGCAACGCTGCCCATCTTCCGGGAGCTATACGCCTCCGTGGCCAGCGGCAAGGAAGCCCGCCGCACCATTGAAAGCTGCAGCCAGCCCGATTACCGCGAAAAGCTGGCCGAAGAACTGCTCGAACTGCGCAACAGCGAATTATGGCGCGCCGGAGCCGTGGTACGCAGCCTGCGGCCGGAAAAAGCCAACGTGGAAGAAAGTATGATTAATTGAATGATCCATAACTACATGGACGTGGCTGAAAAATACGCAGTGGACGTTGTTGCTGCCGGTAAAACGCTGGAAAAAGTGGTACTCAAAACACCGTTGCAGTACCATAAGCGGTTGTCGGAAAACTATCAGTGCGAAGTTTACCTGAAGCGCGAGGACCTTCAGGTGGTGCGTTCATACAAAATCAGGGGGGCCTATAATTTCATTTCTAATCTTTCGGAGACGGAAAGAAATCGTGGAATAGTATGTGCCAGCGCAGGTAATCATGCACAGGGTGTTGCTTTTTCATGCAGGCAACTTGGAATCAGTGGAACCATTTATATGCCGGCTATCACTCCACGGCAAAAAATCAATCAGGTAAAAATGTTTGGTGGCGATTCCATTGAAATTGTTCTGGTAGGCGATTCATTTGACGCGTGTCAGGAGCATGCAATGCAACATGCGCGACTCCTGGAAAAAGTTTTTGTACCGCCTTTTGACCACGAAAAAATAATTGAAGGCCAGGGCAGCGTGGCCCAGGAAATTTTAGAACAACTCCCGGATGTAGATTACCTGTTTGTTCCCATAGGAGGCGGAGGGCTTTGTGCCGGCATGGGCCTTTTCTTCAGGCTTTTCTCTCCGCAAACCCACATTATTGGGGCCGAGCCGCAAGGGGCCCCGTCAATGACTGAAGCCTTGCGGGCCGGACGGCCGGTAACAGTTGAAAAAATCCAGCGCTTTGTTGATGGGGCCGCTGTAAAAAAAGTGGGACGCCTTACTTTTAATATCTGCCGCGAAGTACTGAACGATATTGTTTTGGTGCACGAAGGAAAGGTATGTTCTGTTATCCTGCAGTTGTATAATGAGGATGCTATCGTTGCCGAGCCGGCCGGCGTGCTGAGTATTGCTGCACTTGAACAGTACAGCGAACGGATTCGGGGTAAACGCGTAGTTTGTGTACTGAGTGGTGGGAATAACGACATCGATCGGATGCAGGAAATCAAAGAACGCTCGCTGTTGTACGAAGGACTTAAACATTATTTCATTATCCGCTTCGCTCAACGACCCGGTGCGTTGAAAGAATTCGTTAATAACGTCCTTGGTCCTACCGATGACATTGTACGATTTGAGTTTATTCAGAAACATAATAAAGAAACCGGGCCCGCGCTGGTGGGAATTGAAGTAAAATCAAAGAATGATTTTTCCAGTCTGATAGACCGCATGAATAATCATCAGTTGAATTATACACTTATTAACCAGCACGAAAATCTTTTTGAATACATCATATGAAATTAATTATAGTAATGGCTTATGAATAAATGCTGTAATGTAACCGTAATTTCAAGAATTCACCTTAGTTACCTACCGGCAGGCGAAACTTTTTTTCTTCATGATTTTTCTGCTTATCGGGTTACAGTTCCCACCGCTACTGCCTGCACATTCACCACGGGGCAACCCGTGTAAATTCAACCCTTATTTCCTGTTGATTCTCAGGCTTCTTTTTAGGAAGCAGATTTTATTTTTCTTAAACCTGTATTGTGTCTATGAAAGTTTTGAAGTTTGGAGGTTCCAGTGTCGCCACACCCGGGCGCATCAGTAATGTAATTGAAATTGTAAAGCGAAACTATCAACCAGACCAAATCGCTTTGGTGTTTTCAGCTTTCGGCGGAGTAACCGATCAGCTTATCCGCATCAGCGACATGGCTGTGCAGGGTGATGCCGAATATACCCTGGAATTCAGGCGATTGGCAGAGAGACATCAGCAAGCCATTCGCGATTTGATTACCGTAAGCCGTCAAAGCCATGTGCTGGCACACATCACCATTCAGCTCAACGAGCTCGAAGATATACTGCACGGTGTTTACCTGATACGGGAACGCACACCGCGATCGCTGGATTACATCATGAGTTTTGGTGAGCGGCTGAGCGCATACATCATCAGTGAAGCTTTTAACTCAGCAGGTATCTCCGCTGAATATGCAGATGCCCGAAAGCTGATACAAACAGATAATCAATTTGGTGCCGCTCAGGTCGATTTTGAAGTTAGCTTTCATCATATCCGTGAGCATTTTAAACTTCATAAACAAATGCAGGTAATCACCGGCTTCATTGCATCCTCCGCAACGGGGGAAACGACTACCCTGGGAAGAAGCGGCTCCGACTACACGGCCTCCATCATCGCGGCAGCGCTGCATGCTGAAGTAGTTGAGATATGGACGGATGTTGACGGTATCATGACCGCCAATCCGAAACTGGTGAAAAAAGCATTTACTATTCCTGAAATGAGCTACGAGGAAGCAATGGAGTTGTCGCACTTCGGAGCAAAAGTGATTTTCCCGGCAACCATGCGTCCGGCCATGGAGTATGGAATCCCCATTCGTATTAAAAATACCTTTAACCCGGTTTCGTCAGGTACATTAATTCGATCGGGAAAAGTTAACGGAAAACTCATTAAGGGTATATCGGTCATTGATCGTATTAGTCTTGTGAATGTGCAGGGCAGCGGTATGGTAGGTGTGGTAGGAATTGCCCAGCGATTGTTTGAAGCTTTGACACGCGAACGTATTAACGTAATACTCATCAGCCAGGCTTCATCCGAGCATTCCATCTGTCTTGCTGTTGAAGCCGGCGCGGGAAAGAGGGCACTTCGGGCTTTGGAGCGTGAGTTTCGTCATGAATTACGCGATAAACATATTGACCATATTTACCTTGGTGAAGATCACAGCATCATAGCGGTGGTGGGCGATGGCATGAAGCATCAGCCGGGCACCAGTGGCCGTATGTTTTCGGCATTAGGTAAAAACGGTGTTAATGTAGTGGCGATTGCGCAGGGTTCGTCCGAACGAAACATTTCAGCTGTTATCCGTAATACCGATACTGCTAAAGCGGTTGCGGCACTGCACGATGCATTCTTCCTGTCGGATAATAAAACGGTAAACGTTTTCCTTGTCGGAACCGGTTTAATTGGCAGCACATTGTTGCGGCAACTGGCAAACCAGCAGGAGCAGCTGATAGCTACAAATCATTTGGAAATCCGACTTATTGGATTGGCCAACAGTCGTAAAATGTTTTTTAATTACGATGGAATAAATCCGAAAGAAGCATTGCAAAAACTGCATGAGGCCGGAGATTCAATGAACCTTGAAATGTTTCGGAAAACCTTACTTGAGCTCAATTTACCTAACAGTGTATTTGTAGATTGTACGGCAAGCGAACAGGTTGCCGGGTTATACGAATCCCTGCTTCAGGCATCGGTATCGGTGGTAACGCCGAACAAGAAAGCCAATTCGGGTGCTTATGAAAACTATAAAAAGCTGGTTAAAGCCAGACTCAGTCATGGTGTATATTATTTATATGAAACGAACGTAAGTGCAGGTTTACCGGTAATCAGTACATTAAATGATTTATTACTGAGCGGAGATACGGTAATTCGAATTGAAGCGGTGCTGAGCGGTACCCTGAATTATATCTTCTCAAATTTTACCGAAGGAAAAAAATTCAGTGAAATTGTGGCCGATGCCAAGGCAAAGGGCTTTACGGAACCCGATGTACGCGATGATTTGAGCGGTATGGATGTAGCCCGTAAAATATTGATACTCGCCAGGGAATGCGGGCTGACGATGGAACCCGAACAGGTTGAAGTGCAAAGTCTTATCCCGGAACGGCAATTAACTCAGCTGACTGCCGATGCGTTCATGGAACAACTTGCTGATTACGATCATTGGTATGAAAATTTCAGGAGGGAGGCGCAACAAACCAATCGCAAACTTTGCTATACAGCCGTGCTTCAGGATGGCAACATTCGCGTTGGTTTGCAGTTTGTTTCGAAAGAACATCCTTTTTACGGTTTATCGGGAAGCGATAATATTCTGATGTTTACCACATCGCGTTACCGCGAACGGCCTATGGTGATTCGTGGTCCCGGAGCCGGTGCTGAAGTTACTGCAGCAGGGGTGTTTGCCGACATCATTCGAATAGGTAATCATATCCGGTAGTTATGGCTGCGCGTAAATTCCAATCTGAAACCATACGAGCTTTTGCACCGGCAACCGTAGCCAACGTTGCCTGCGGATTTGATGTGTTTGGCATGGCTCTGGAACAACCCGGTGATGAGGTCGAGCTTACGCTAAACAATTCAGGCGAAGTACGCATTTGTGCTATTACCGGAGATAACGGGCTGCTCCCTTTGGAAGTGCATCGAAACACAGCCGGTGTGGCAATAACAAGTCTTTTACGTTATTTACAAGAAAACACCGGAGCAGAAATCATTCTTCATAAAAAACTTCCTTCCGGCAGTGGTATGGGTTCCAGTGCTTCGAGTGCTGCAGCTGCGCTGGTTGCGGCCAACGAAGCGCTGGGTAATCCACTTACACGTAAAGACCTCATACCGTTTGCCATGGAAGCCGAGCGCGTAGCGTGCGGCTCAGCTCATGCCGACAATGTTGCGCCGGCTTTGCTGGGTGGCTTTGTACTGGTGCGCGACCCTGCCGAACCTGATTTGATCGAAATCCCTTTACCTCCCGATTTGTACTGTGTGGTGGTGCATCCGCGTACGGAGATACCCACGCGCGAAGCCCGTTTAGCACTTAAGCAACATGTGCGCTTAACCGATGCTGTAACACAATGGGCTAATACGGCTGCGCTGATAGCAGGATTTTTCCGTCAGGATTACCAACTGATTGCCCGTTCGCTCAAAGACGTTGTGGCCGAACCTGTTCGATCGGTTTTCATTCCCGGCTTTGGTTCAGTACGTGAGGCAGCCCTTCAGGCCGGGGCGTTGGGGTGCAGCATTTCCGGGTCAGGCCCGGCAATATTCGCTCTGTGCAAAGGATCGCGATGCGCTGAAAATGTTGCTATCGAAATGCAACATGCTTTTCTGAAAGCAGGGCTGAACAGCACACCCTACATTTCGGCACTGCCGGCACCCGGCGCAAGCATCATTACCAGAACATCAGACTAACCCGATACCATGAAATATTGTAGCCTGGGAAACCGGTCAAAACACGTTACGTTTCGCGAAGCTTTGCTTAAGGGTATTGCTGAAGATGGAACTCTTTTTATTCCGGAAAGCATTCCCAGACTGGATAATGAAAAGCTGGAATCATTTACCGGACTATCGTTTAGTGAAATTGCAGGTATAATACTTGAAAAATTTTTGGATGATGATTTTAATCACCGGGAAATTGAGCTTCTTGTAAAAGAAGCATTCAATTTTGATTGTAAGCTTGTCAACATTCAACCGGATGTGTGGGCTTTGGAATTATTTCATGGTCCGACACTTGCTTTTAAGGATTTTGGCGCGCGTTTACTGGCGCAGGTGCTTGGCCGGCTTACTGATTCCCATTACCGGAACATTACGATTTTGGTTGCTACTTCCGGCGATACCGGCAGTGCAGTGGCTCATGCATTTTATAGTATATCAGGTATACAAGTAGTTATACTTTATCCTTCAGGCAAAGTCAGTGTGCTGCAGGAAAAACAAATGGCCTCCCTGGGTGGAAATATTCATGCGCTTCGGATAGACGGAAATTTTGATGACTGTCAGCGTCTGGTCAAGGAAGCTTTTTCCGACCCGGAACTGCGGGAAGAGTTGTTTCTTACATCGGCCAACTCCATTAATGTAGCTCGTTGGATTGCCCAAACTGTCTATTATGCCTATGCATGGTCGCGTCTGCCTGAAAGGAAGCAAGTGATTTTTTCGGTGCCCAGCGGAAATTTCGGAAATCTGTCGGCTGGGGTGTTAGCCAAAAAAATGGGCATTCCGGTGAGTGCGTTTGCTGCATCTACCAATGTTAACGATGTGGTGCCTGCCTACCTTCGGTCGCGGGTTTATCTTCCGCGTCCTTCTCAGTCAACTATCAGCAACGCGATGGATGTGGGTAACCCCAATAATTTTCCCCGTTTGTTGCATTTGTACGAAAACGACTGGAATAAAATTTCAGGTGAAGTAAAGGGATTTTCCTTTTCGGACGAGGCAACGCGCCAGGCGATAAAAACCCTTTATTCGGATTATGGGTACCTGGCCGATCCGCACAGTGCCATCGGATGGCTGGGCCTTCGGCAACTGCTTTACCATAATCCCGGAAGCACAGGCGTTTTCCTGGCTACTGCTCATCCGGCTAAGTTCACTGAAGTGGTTGAACCCGTTATCGGTTCGTCAATACCTCTTCCGTATCAGCTTGAAATCTTAAAAAGTAAACCTGTTGTTAGTAAACTCCTATCTCCTCATTACAATGAGTTGAAAGCTTTTCTTTTAGCTTGTTGAAACATGACGCGGCTTTTCACTACCTAACATTTGTCAGTAAAAAATTTTTGAAAATCAGTTTTTTTTCTGGCGATATTTTTAGTTAAAGCAGATATTAGCAGATGAAAACAGATTATCATAGCTACAGGGAGCCGCTCCGGTATTAGCCGGAGCGGTTTCGTTTTCTTAAGGTAAGAGCTAACTAACAGTTGTTTAATGTCCGTTTCAAAAACCTTGTTCGATAAAATCTGGGATGCGCATGTAGTAAAGCAGAAAGAAGGATACCCGGATGTACTGTTTATTGACCGTCATTTTATTCACGAAGTAACCAGTCCGCAGGCTTTTGACGGTTTACGCAAACGCAATATTCCGGTATTCCGGCCTCAACGAACCACAGCCACAGCCGATCACAATGTTCCAACCAAAGATCAGCACCTGCCCATCCGTGAAGCCCTGTCCAGACACCAGGTAGAAAAACTGCGGGCAAACTGTGCTGAGTTTGGTATTGAACTGTACGACCTGGGCCATCCCTATCAGGGCATCGTTCATATCATCGGTCCGGAACTTGGCCTTACGCTGCCGGGCATGACCATTGTGTGTGGCGACAGTCACACATCCACCCATGGTGCATTTGGCACCATTGCGTTTGGCATCGGCACCAGCGAGGTAGAACAAGTGCTGGCCACTCAGTGCATTTTACAATACCGGCCCAAAACCATGCGCATTGAAGTAAATGGCACGTTGCAAAAAGGAGTAGTGGCGAAAGATATCATTCTGTATATCATATCAAAAATTTCGGCCAGCGGTGCAACAGGCTATTTTGTGGAATATGCCGGTTCAGCCATAGAAAATCTATCGATGGAGGCGCGCATGACCATCTGCAATATGAGCATTGAAATGGGTGCGCGTGGCGGACTTATCGCTCCGGATGACACCACCTTTAACTACATCCGCGGAAGACGCTTCGCGCCGCAAGGTGAAGAACTTAATCGCCTTATCAATAAATGGAAGCAACTGAAATCGGATGCTGGTGCAAGCTATGATAAAGTATTGCGCTTTGAGGCATCCGATATCGCACCCATGATTACCTATGGCACTAATCCGGGTATGGGCATCCGCATTACCGACCGTATTCCGACACCGGATGAACTGAACGCGCTGAGTGAAAAAAGTTCATTTGTCAAATCCCTGCAGTATATGGGCCTGGAACCGGGCACAACTTTACTGGGTAAGAAAGTGGATTATGTATTTATTGGCAGTTGCACCAATGCCCGAATTGAAGATCTGCGCATGGTGGCGCGCGTGGTGAAAGGTAAAAAGAAAGCCCCGGATGTAGAGGTATGGGTAGTGCCGGGATCGAAGCAGGTGGAGAAGCAGGCACGCGAGGAAGGTCTCGACCGGATTTTTGAAGAAGCCGGATTCGAACTGCGCGGCCCGGGTTGTTCGGCCTGCCTGGGCATGAACGAAGATAAGATACCGGCCGGAAAGTATTGCATCAGCACATCGAACCGCAACTTCGAAGGCCGCCAGGGTCCCGGTGCCCGAACCTTTCTGGCCAGCCCGCTGAGTGCGGCTGCAGCGGCCATTACCGGACGTATTACGGATGTGCGGGAGTTTTTGGAGTAAGCGTAAAGATTATGAAGGAGAAGTTTCTGAAACTTGTTTCGACAGCCGTGCCGCTACCGGTGGAAAATATTGACACCGACCAGATTATTCCGGCGCGGTTCCTTAAAGCCACTATACGCGAAGGCTTTGGCGAAAACCTGTTTCGCGACTGGCGTTTTGATGAACAGGGAAATCCGAAACCCGGTTTTGTACTGAACAATCCGAAATACAGCGGCAGGATTTTAGTAGCCGGAAAAAATTTTGGCTGCGGTAGCAGTCGCGAGCATGCCGCATGGGCGCTGTATGACTATGGCTTTCGGGCGATCCTATCCAGCTTCTTTGCCGACATCTTCCGGAATAACGCCCTGAACAACGCTTTACTGCCCGTACAGGTAAGCGATGATTTTCTGCAAAGAATTTTTCGGATTGTTGAACAGGATCCGTCAAGTAAGATAACCATTGACCTTGAAAATCAGCAGGTGGTCCTTCCGGATGGCACCAGTTCATCCTTCGATATCAATCCGTATAAAAAAGTCTGCCTGATGAATGGCTACGATGACATTGACTATCTGCTGAGTCTGCGTGATGAGATTGCCGCATTTGAAAAATCATTGACTGAGTCATGAAAAAGAATATAGCAGTGTTGCCCGGTGACGGCATTGGCAGTGAAGTGACGGCCGAAGGCGTAAAGGTTCTGAAAAAAATTGCACAGATTTTCGGGCATCATTTTGATTTTGATTATGCGCTAATCGGGCATGAGGCCATCCGCACCACCGGCAATCCGCTGCCGGATGAAACAATGAAGTTGTTAGTTCAATCCGATGCCATTTTATTTGGTGCCGTGGGTCATCCGATGTACGATAATGATCCCGCTTTAAAAGTGCGCCCCGAACAAGGCCTGCTGCGCATGCGCAAGGAACTGGGTTTATATGCCAACATCCGTCCGGTAAAACTTTTTGATGAACTGCTGCACGCATCAAGCATAAAACCCGAAATTCTGAAAGGTTCTGATATAATTTTTTTCCGTGAGCTTACAGGCGATGTGTATTTCGGTGAAAAAGGGCGAAAAGACAACAACCAGACCGCTTATGACACCATGATCTATTCGCGGCATGAAGTAGAGCGGATTGCCCATATCGCCTTTCGGGCCGCACAGACCCGAAGAAAAAAAGTTACCTCCGTAGATAAGGCAAATGTCCTTGAAAGTTCGCGCTTGTGGCGTGAAACCGTTCAGCAGGTAGCCGCACAATATCCGGATGTACAGCTCGAACACTTGTTTGTAGATGCTGCGGCCATGAAACTGATTCGCAGTCCGCGTAGCTTCGATGTGGTACTTACCGGTAATCTGTTTGGTGATATTCTTACCGATGAAGCTTCGGAAATAGCCGGCTCCATGGGCATGCTGGCATCCGCATCAATAGGTGATACCATCGGATTATACGAACCCATACACGGCAGTGCACATGACATAACCGGTAAGGGTATAGCCAACCCGCTGGCATCCGTTTTATCGGCTGCCCTTTTGCTGGATATTTCTTTTGGACTTAAACAGGAAGCTGATGCAGTGATTCGGGCTGTGGAAATGACCCTAAAAGATGGTTATCGGACAGTTGATATAGCTGATTCCCATACTCCGAAAGAAAAAATTTTGAACACGCATAAAATGGGTGATGAAGTGGCTGTTCGTCTGGAGAAAGTAGCGGTGGAGGTTTGATGCAGGCTGCAGCACAACAATGAATGCCAGGTAAAATACGATCACAATCAACAAGGAACGTCGAATAAACAATACAAAGATATGAGTGAAAAAATCCAAATCTTCGACACCACGCTTCGCGATGGCGAACAGGTACCGGGTTGCCAGTTAAGCACGGAAGAAAAGATAACCATAGCCCGCGAACTGGAAGCGCTGGGAGTGGACATTATTGAAGCCGGCTTTCCCATTTCCAGTCCCGGAGATTTTCTGTCGGTTATCGGAATTTCACGGGCGGTGAAGGAGCCGGTGGTGTGCGGATTGACACGCGCCCGGCAGGAAGACATTGATGTAGCGGCCGAAGCCTTGCGCTATGCAAAAAGAGGACGAATCCATACCGGTATTGGTTCAAGCGATATACACATTAAACACAAATTCAGAAGTACGCGCGAGCAGGTGCTGGAGCAGGGCGTGTGGGCAGTAAAGTACGCCAAGTCAAAAGGATTTGAAGTGGAATTTTATGCCGAGGATGCCGGCCGTGCCGACCTGCCCTTTCTGGCCCGCATGATTGAAGCCGTGATTGATGCCGGAGCGGATGTGGTCAATATTCCCGACACTACCGGTTATTGCTTGCCCCATCTTTATGGAAAGCGCATTGCGTATTTATTCGAAAATGTATCCAATATTCATCAGGCTGTGGTATCTGTTCATTGCCACAACGATTTGGGCCTGGCTACAGCTAACACCATATCTGGTTTAATCAGCGGAGCCCGTCAGGCCGAAGTAACCATCAACGGTATAGGTGAGCGGGCCGGAAATACTTCGCTCGAAGAAGTGGTAATGATTCTGAAGAAACATAAAGACCTCAACATGCATACCGGTATAAAAACCGAGCGCATTTACGGAATCAGCAAGCTGGTAAGTAAAATGATGCGCATGCCTGTTCAGCCTAACAAGGCTATTGTTGGGGCCAACGCCTTTGCCCATTCATCGGGTATCCATCAGGACGGATTTTTGAAACATGCCGAAAATTATGAAATCATCAATCCGGCTGAAGTGGGAGTTCCCTGCTCATCCATTGTGCTTACAGCCCGCAGCGGTCGTGCCGCATTGAAGCACCGACTCGAGCAGTTGGGCTTTAAGGTCGAAGGAGCCGAGCTTGATATTGTTTACGAAAACTTCCTCATCATGGCTGACGAGAAAAAAGAAGTTACCGATAAGGATCTGGAAGTATTGGCGGCTAATATTCCCGTATTGACACGCTGAAAAATATCAATAGCAACACTGCATTTCATTTTTCCGAAGGCATATTTCTTTCGATCATTTGTTTTACATCGTCCCGGCTAATCGGATTTCCCGAGTACAGCATTTCGGAGATGTTGCGCACCACTGTATCCAGTTCGTGTGCTGAAGTAAATAGGGCATCCACCAGTTGTTTGTCACGCACGGGTAACGCTTCCAGTTGAATGAGTTGCAGAAGACCCAACACGCGTGCCAGTGGCGCGCGCAGCAGGTGCGAATTGATAAACGCATACTCGGTGAGCTGCAGGTTTTGTTTTTCAAGTTCCATCGTGCGCTGCCGGACGGCTTCCTCCAGGTGTTCATTAGCCTGCGTAAGCTGCTGGTTAACGGCAAATAATTTCTCATTCAGTCGCTCGATTTCCCGCGATTTTTCCAACGCCTGATGATTCTGATTCCGAATTTGTTTGAGCAGTTGTACAATACGTAAGTTCTGATGAACGATGGCCAGCAGGTTTGCAATTGACTGAACAAATAATGCGTCCTCCGGTTGCCAGTGGCGATAGTTGTACTGATGTTCGCAGCAAATTACTCCAATGATGGTGCGGTCAATTAATATCGGGCAATCCAGCATGGAATAAATCGCAAGTGGTTTCAGATAGGTTTCGCTAAACTCAAAAGTATCCGGATCATTACAGGCATCATTGGCCTGAATAAAGGGCTTGCTTTGGAAGGCAGAGAAATACGCAGGATAATCTTTCTGGAACAACTCAACAATTTCATCAGTCATGCCATCTTTCTCATACAAAAACCTGCGCACCAGTGAACGGTTTTGTCGGTTCAGGCTCCAGATGCTCACCCGGTTTACTGAGAGTGTCTGCGATGTGGTCAGGCATATAAGCTGATAAATCTTCTGAAGGTCTGACTGGTATAGTACCGGATGACGATGCAGCTGAATGAGCGTTTCGTGATATAAAGTGAGCTTCTCAGCCTTATTATCCTCCGGGTGGTATTCATTTACCGCTAATGAATTCATAATGCAATTTTAAAAAATTGCTAATCAACACCATGGAGAACGAAAAATGAAGGGCTTGGTGATTTTAATCACGTATTTCCATGATGCACTTCATATTCGGAAGTCGGTTTCAATCCTTTTTCGGATCGGCTGCGGGAATACTTTTTTCAACCGCCATATTATTCGTATGGATGCTGTTGCCGTTATTTATTTCGCTTCGCATCTTTGAGCGGAAAGATTTATAATTCATGCGGTTCTGTTTGTTTTCTGTCCTGACACTTCTTTCCTGCGCTTCGGAAACTTCGGAATTTGATATACAGCCAATTTCACAGGTATTTGAAGGTGCTGAACAACCCTGTCTTTTCACCGATGAAGCTGGTGTTACATGGCTGTCGTTTCAGCAGCGCGCTGATACAAACGTATTGTTGCGTATTACCCGATTGAATGGTGAAACCTGGCAAGAACCACAACTCATAGCACAGGGTACCAACTGGTTTGTGAACTGGGCCGACTATCCGGTGGTTGCATCAAACGGAAAAGGGTACCTTCTTGCCCATATGTTGCCACGTTCAGGTGAGGGAAAATTCGCATACGATGTTTTTATTGCGGCTTCTCAGGATAACGGAAAATCCTGGTCAAAGCCCGCAAAACTTCACGATGACACAACACAAACGGAACACGGATTTGTTTCAATCGTTCCTTACGGTAATCAGTTTTTTCTATGCTGGCTGGATGGTCGTAAAACAGTAGGAGGAGAAGGTCACGATCATCATGGCAGCATGACACTGCGCGCTGCGCTTGTAAACACCAATGGAGAAAAAGTTCAGGAATGGGAGTTGGACGATCGGGTATGCGACTGCTGCCAGACAACGGCAGCGATAACCAAAAATGGTCCGGTGGTGATTTATCGCAATCGGTCGGAAGATGAAGTGCGTGATATTTTCATTACACGTTATGAAAACGGAAGCTGGTCGGAGCCGCAACCGGTTTATCCGGATGACTGGGTGATTCACGGTTGTCCGGTAAACGGACCGCGCTGCGATGCGCAGGGCGATAACCTGGTAGTGGCCTGGTTTACGGCTTCAGGTGAGGAACCCGGAGTATATGTCAGTTTTTCTTCCGATGGAGGAAAATCTTTTGATGAACCCGTTCGTGTTGACGAAGGTAAACCAATCGGAAGGGTGGATGTAATTCTGTGGGATAACCAAACAGCCTTGGTAAGCTGGATGGAAGGTGCCGAAATCATGTTGGCACATGTAACCCGTGTAAGTAAACTCAAAACTTTAAAAGTTGCTCAAACTTCTGAAAGCCGCTCTTCAGGATTTCCGCAACTTGCTTCATCCAAACAGGGTGCGGTACTGGCCTGGACAGATCCGGAAGCGAAGGCAGTTAAGTCAGCATTTGTTTACAGGAAATAAGCAGGTAATGATCGTTTAAATTTTCTGTTGCAAAGAATCCAAATCAATCCGGAATTCCTTATTTAGCCGTTTCTTCATGTAAACCACCGATAGCAGACTAATCATCCTTGGGCCAAACTTCTTCATTCAGAATTTCGCGGGCCCGGTCTGCATCCTGTTCAAAAACATACAGTCGTACACCGAAACGGGGGTCCTGCAAAGGATACAAATTGGCCAGATTTTCATCTGCCAGAAAACAAGGAATCCCGTTAGCATCCAGTTTGCTTTTGGCCAGGCTGGCTTCGATAGATTGGGTGAAACGCCGAAGCAGGATAATCCTGTCCTCGTTTTTCATGGACGGAATTCATTAAGTTTTTCTACCATGGAAACATTTCGCAGTAGTTTTATCGGGCAGCTTTAAACTCCGACCCTTCCTTCCATTGCGGCCAGGTTTTTTCAAAAGCCAGTCGCTTACCTACATTAAACAACAGTTTAAGGTCATCTACGGCACCTTCCAGGTTCCATCGGGCTGGATCATATTCATCGGAAGGCTTGTGGTAATATTTTGCTACATATTCATCCTGCAATTGTTTGCCATATTCTTTTCCTTTTTCAATGTGGTCAATGCCCGTGTTGGTGTACAGGGCAGGTATGCCTATCCGGGCAAAGCAAAAATGGTCGGAACGAAAATAATAACCGGCTACCGGATTAGGCTCAGGTGACAGGTATCGGCCCATGGCTTCCGCTTCGGTTTGGAGATAGTCTTCCAGTTCGGACTGGCCCATGCCTACTACAACAATGTCTTTCATTTTTCCGTAGGGATTAAGACCATCCATGTTGATGTTGGCCACGGTTTTTTCTTTCGGGTACACCGGGTTGCGGGCATAGTATTCCGAACCCCAAAGTCCCTGTTCTTCAGCGGTTACGGCAAGAAAAACAAGGGTGCGGTGCGGTTTGGCTTTCATGGATTTGAATGCTTTGGCCAACTCCAGTAAACCGGCTGTGCCGCTCGCGTTGTCGAGTGCACCATTATAAATAGAGTCGCCTTCTGCATCGGGCTTTCCGATGCCAAGGTGATCCCAGTGTGTTGAGTAAATGATGTATTCATCGGGTGCTTTGCTGCCGGTTATTTTTCCGATTACGTTGTGCGATTTATCGTAGCGTGCTTTAACCGACAGGCTGGTGGAGATTTTCAGATTCATGGGTTTTGCGGTAAATCCCGGCTTTCGGGCGGCTGTAAGCGTTTCAGCCCAGTTCATGCCCGCTGCTTCAAATAATTTTCTGGCCGCAGACTGGGTCACCCATCCAACCGTTGCGCAGTGATAGATATTTTTTCCGCGTTCATCCAGATACAGGCGTGGAGCATTCCAGTTGTTTTGCACAACCCAAAAACCGTAACCGGCGGGAACATCATCATGAATAATTAGTACGCCTTTTGCACCCTGACGGGCTGCTTCTTCAAATTTATAGGTCCAGCGCCCATAGTAGGTCATGGTGTTGCCTTTGAATAAGGTGTTGTCATCTGAGCCAAAACCGGGATCATTGACCATCACAACAATCACCTTGTCTTTTACGTCCGCTCCGGCAAAGTCGTTCCAGTTGTATTCGGGCGCTACAATGCCGAAGCCACAGAAAATTAGATCGTCATTTTTTAGTTCAATTTTCTCATCGGTGCGCTCTGTCCAGATGACGTAATCCTTGAATCCTTCAAGCGTAAAACTTCTTTTACCCGATTGTACGGTCATGGAAGGAGCAGGCGTGGCCGTGATTTCAACCATGGGCACTTCCTGCAGATAGCTGTTGCCATTGCCCGGCTCCAGCCCGATGTTGCGGAATGTCTCTTCCAGGTAAGCCAGTGTAATGCGTTCACCTTCCGAAAACGGAAGGCGGCCCTGAAATTCATCAGATGCAATTTTTTTCAGGTGTGTTTCGAGCGATGAAACCGAGAAGGCATCCAGGCCATCTTCACGCACAAATCCGTCCGGTTGGCAGGAAAAGAATGTGATAAGCGATATAAGAAGGAGATAATTTTTCATGATAAATGATTTCTGATTTTTAAGCGAGCCAAGTTTCCGAAACTTTGATTAAGTTTCAAACCGTTCAGATAATTATCATGAGACGCGCCAGAAGTTTGGTATTACGCATTTTCCTTTCATTGCTCATATTTTTTGCAGCTTTGTTTTTCGCCTTACTGGCGCCGGTCAATACGGACTTGCCGCGTGAGCAGCCGTTTTATGAAAGCATGATGCACCGTATTGACAGCGCCATGAGTCTCTTCGCTTCTTCCGATACTTCGGTTATTCGAATGGGTTTCGCCAAAGCGTCCATCACGCCTTCGCGGCAGGTGGCTACGGCCGGTTATGTTAAGCGTAAGGGCGCCCGGTTTACATCCGTTCGCGACTCGGTATTTGTGCGTGTTTTAACCTTGCGTAAGGAAACAACACAGGTTTCGGTTGTTAGTTTTGATATGCTTATTGTTCCGCCGTTGTTGTTTCACCGGCTTCGCCATGAACTCAGCAGCACTTCTCTTCCAGTTGAGTCGGTTTTTTTCGGAGCCACGCATACCCACAACAGCATCGGGCAATGGGATGATCATCTGGTGGGTGAGATTTATGCCGGAGAATTTGACGGGCAACTGATGGATTTTCTTGTTGAGCAAACCAAAGAAGCGTTGCTAAACTCGGTGGCTAATCTGCGCAAAGCAAAATTACGTTACTCTCGGGTGCCCGTAAAAGAGGCGGTCAGAAACCGGCTGATTCAGGATGGCCCTGTTGACTCGCTGCTTCACCTGCTTGTGGCAGAGCGCGATGATGGCAGTAAAGTGGCATTAACCAGTTACCCTGCACATGCTACGTGTCTTTCATCAACTGATTTGCGCCTTTCGGCTGATTATCCGGGGGAGTTGGTTCGTCAACTTGAATCGAATGGTTACGCTTTTGCTATGTTTCTGGCGGGGGCAGTGGGCAGTCATGCACCTGCTCCCATGCCCGATGGTGATGAAAAAATTGCTTTCATGGGAAATACCTTATTCAATTCTGTGAGGCAGACGGTTACAGAACCTCTAGACGGAAAAAGGCTTTTCATGCACCGCATCCCTATGTTGCTCGGGCAACAGCAAATCCGGGTTTCAACCAACTGGCGGGTTCGTCCATGGGTATCCAGCAGACTTTTAGGTGATCCGAATGCCGCATTTACAGTGTTACAAATCGGAAATCTGGTCATTATTGGTACACCATGCGATTTTTCAGGTATGCTCACGCCTCAGTTGTATGCACGTGCCCAAGAGCTTGGATTACACTTGTTGGTCACCAGCTTTAACGGAGGTTATATCGGCTACATCACACCCGACAAGTATTACACCCGGGATGCTTATGAAACACAAATCATGAATTGGTACGGTCCGGGCAACGGCAGTTATTTATCGGATTGTATAATCCGGATAATTAATCAGATAAAAAATTAAAGGAGTTCATCTTGCTGAGCCTGTATCTTCTTTACACTAATAACTGTACATGTTTACAATTTTCTATCTTGCGCTGTTGCAACTATTTTAAAAACATATGAAGAAACTCATAACTGTCATTTTCCTGCTTTGCTTTAACCTTATTGTCCGTGCTGATGAGGGCATGTGGGTTTTATACCTGCTGGGCGATAAAGTGTATAACGATATGGTGAAGAAAGGCTTGAAGTTAAGCAGGGAGCAGATATACAGCATGAACAAAGCCAGTTTAAAGGATGCCATTGTAATTTTTGGTGGAGGCTGTACCGGAGAAGTAGTGAGCCGCGAAGGATTGATATTTACTAATCATCATTGCGGTTACGGTGCCATAGCCGCAGCCAGTTCGGTGGAAAAAAATTATCTGCGCGATGGCTTTTGGGCAAAATCCAAAAATGAAGAAATACCTGCGCCGTCATTGTCGGTTCAGTTTTTGGTACGCATTGAAGATGTTACGCCTTCGGTTGAAAAAGAACTGGCTGGCCTGAGCGGAAGTGCATGGAGTGCCAAACTGCAGGAGGTATCACAGCGCATCGTAAAGAATGCCACCGAAGGAACCGGATATGAAGCCCGCGTTGTACCCTTTTACCGCGGCAACCAGTTTTTGTTGTTCGTTTATGAACGCTACCGCGATGTGCGACTGGTAGGCACTCCGCCCGAAAGTATCGGCAAGTTTGGTGGTGATACGGATAACTGGGAGTGGCCGCGCCACACAGGCGACTTTGCCGTGTTCCGTGTGTATGCCGATAAAAACGGAAAACCGGCTGCCTATTCACCCGATAATGTTCCGCTTCGGCCCAAGTATCACCTGCCGGTATCCATTAAAGGTGTAAAAGAAAATGATTTTACCATGGTGTTGGGTTATCCGGGCAGCACAAACCGCTATGAAACATCTTATGGCGTTAAGCTGAAAACCGATGTGGAAAATCCGGCCATCGTCCGCCTGCGCGATGTACGCCTGCGGCTGATGTTTGATGAGATGAAAAAAGACCCTGCCGTAAGGCTGCAACTTGCATCTTCGTATGCTTCGATAGCCAACTACTGGAAATTTTTTGACGGAGAAGCAAAACAACTCCTCAAGTACGATGTGTACGGCCAGAAGAAAGCGGCTGAAGAAACATTTAAACAATGGGCCAAAGGCAAGCCGGAATATGAAAACCTGATGGCTGAGTTTGAAAAAGCATACGCAGCCTGGTTGCCCTATGCCAAACACCGTATCTATCTCAATGAAGGTATATTGGGGTCACCGTTGGCAGCTTACGGAGCCTCGCTGCTGGCTTTAGAGCGGGCATTAACACGAAAGCCCGCCAATCCGGAAGAAATAAATCGCATAGCGGAAAATGTAAACCGCGCGCGCACATCTTTCCTGGAAAACGAAAATAAGGCTTCAGATGAACGCATTTTGGCAGCTACCTGCCACATGTTTTACACCGACATCGCAAGGGATCAGCATCCGGAAGAATTTTTCCGGTGGCTACGCACAGCTTATGGTGATCCGCAAGATGAAAGCACGTACACCCGTTTTGCTTCCGATGTATTCAGAAAAACAATGATTTTAGATGATACGCGCTGGCAGCAGTTTATCAGCAAGCCCGATTCATCCACGCTGCAAAACGATCTGCTTTGCCGATATGTTTTTTCATTCATCAAAAATTACAACAATCGTTTCGGACTATACGCAGCTGAATTTAATAACCGCATTAACGACCTCGGGCGATTGTACATGAAAGGGATTATGCAGATGAACCCACAACTGGTATCGTACCCGGATGCCAACTTTACCATGCGCCTGAGTTACGGCAGTGTGAAACCGTACCGTCCGCGCGATGGGGTTATCTATGATTATACCTGTACAATAACCGGTGTACTGGAAAAGTACAAACCGGGAGATTATGAGTTCGATTTACCCAAAGAATTGATTGAGGCAGCAAACAAAAAAGACTTTGGCATCTATAAAGATGCACGATTAAATAATCTGGTTGTTTGTTTCATTACCAATAACGACATCACCGGAGGTAACTCAGGGTCGCCTGTTTTAAACGGAAACGGAGAACTTATCGGCCTGGCCTTTGACGGCAACTACGAAGCACTAAGCCATAAAATTGCTTTCGATAAAGATATGAACCGCACCATTTGTGTGGATGTGCGCTACGTTTTGTGGTGCATTGATAAACTGGGTGGAGCAAAGCATATCATCAACGAATTGACCCTCCGGTAGTTAACAGAATTTTCGGGTCATCTCAGTGAATCTGCCGGAGACTTATAAAATTTTCTATCAGTTCAATGGCCTCCTGTACCGTCATGGCAATCAATATGCGGTACGTGCCGATCTTCCTGAAAAAAGAAAGTGTGAGTTCGTCAGGCCGGTAAAGAATAATTTTTTTTCCTGCTTTGATGGCTAAAGCCACTTCCGATGCGGTACCTGCCGCCATGCCCACTACGATCAGGATATGACTGGTAAGTACGTTGATGTTGTTGCGGGCGCTGCCTATTCCGGTAAGTATTTTAATACGGGCATAACGCGAGGCGCCAGCGGGAGTTTCCGAGGGCAGAATGCCGATGGTTAATCCGCCGTGGTCGGAAGCACCCTTCAGGGCAGCTTCCATGACACCGAATTCACGGCCGCCCGTCAGCACAGCCCAGCCCTTGGCAGCTATGGCCGCACCCAGCTCGTAAGCCCACTCGTTTTCTTCAGGCCGGGCATTCTCACCCGGCCCCATGATACCAACTATGATTAACGGGTCCACGCGTTAAAGGTAAATGAATAGACTTTTACAACAAGCGTTAGGTAAACACGTTGGTGTGTTTAATGGCTGCAGGCACAGTAGCGTTGCGATGATGCTTTTTCAAAACATTCCTTACCTTCTTTAAAGGAGAACCAGGCCAGACCGAGCGAACCGGCCGCATCAAAGTAAGGAACACGGGTAAGCTCGTACAGTCCGCTGGCTGCTAACAACACAAGCGACATGTACACACATACCTGTGTGCAGTTGGCATCGGCCAATATGGCTTCACTGTTCAGCTTTCGGCCTACGTTGCGCTTTGCCCGAATAAGTGCAAGCATTACCAAAATACTCACCACGGATATGATTACGCCCCAAAAAGTGGATTCCGGCTTTTGGCCGGTTACAATGACCAGAACAGCACCTGCAATGAGTCCGGCTACAAGCAGGTAAAAGGCAGTGCCCGTAATGCGCAGTGCAGTGCGCTCAAAATTATCCGGGTGTGTTGCCGGAGCATTTCGTATGCGCAACACCATGTGCATAATGCCGATACCCGAAATCATTTCGATAAAGCTATCCACCCCAAAGCCAAACAGGGTAAGTGTTTCGTCCTCGTAGCCCAGCCAGGTAGCCAACAGGCCTTCGGCAAGATTATACACAATGGTGAATATGGCCAGCAGTAATGCTGCAGAGTAAAGTTTTTTATTTTCTGTTGAGAGGTGATTCACCATACAAAGGTAAGGCCTGGCCTGAACAGTTCCGAAACTTGCTCAAATGCACCAGGGCACCATTCAGTTTCTTTTTTTTCTTATCTCAACACTTGCGCGTTTGCATTTACCTCCGATAGGAGGATTGATTTTAGAGATTTTTAAATACACTTCGGTAACGGAGGGCAACAGTGTAAAAACGGATTCAATAATATCACCGGCAACCTTTTCGAGCAGGTGCGAAGGTTTTTCCATTTCATTTTTCACCAGCCGGAAAAGGGTCTCGTAATTAACAGCATTGGCCAGGCTGTCCGTTTGCGCCGCAATTGTAACATCAGTTTCTACCGATATATCTACCTCAAACCAGTTGCCCGACTCACGCTCGTGCGGATATACGCCATGAAAGGCATGAAACTCCAGTCCTTCCAGGGTTATGCGACCGTTCATCCTATTTCATCAAAGAACGATGTAAGTACCGGCTGTGGCTTTTCGGCTTCGGCTTTGTGTGCTTTTGGTTTTACTTCCGACAATTCCGGCGCCTTTGGTTGTTCATCAAATGGCTCCTCTGCTAACGGTGTAGCGGTTAACTCCTGATGTTCGGCCAGCGATATTTTATTGATATGGGCATCGGCATCAAACTGGGGTTGGGAAGCTCGTAAGCGTTCGGAGCGGTCGAGGGTATCTTCGGCAATGCGCCTTAACTCCGATAACAGATTTTCGCGAACATCCTGCAACTTTTTATAATTATCAGCCAGCGCCCTCAAACGCACATCCATTTCGGCAAGTAATTGCCGCGAGCGAAGCTCGGCTGCATCGGTTATTTTTTTTGCCTGCGCGCGGGCTTCGTTAAGTGTGGTTTCGGCCTTCAACTGGGCTTCGCGAATTAACAACTCGGCCTGCTGCCGCGACTGCTCAATAAGACTGGTACCTGTATCTTCGGCTGTTTTTAAGGTTTTAAATAAGGAGTTTTCCACTTCGCGCATGCGGGCCACCTCTTTTTCGGAGGCTTCGAGCTTTAGTTTCAGCTCACGGGTTTCATCCAGCAACCGTTCCCATTCCTGCGAAAGGGTAAGTAAAAAGGCATTCACCTCATCTTTGTCGTAGCCGCGGAAATTCTTTTCGAATGTTCGCTGGCGGATTTCAAGCGGTGTGATTTTCATAGCACTCGGGTTAGTATAAAAAATGGTTAAGGCCGCAAAAAGTTTAGAGCGGTACTTTAATCCTTTACTTCAATCTGCCATACCGAAAGCGTGCGGTCATCTCCGGCGCTAATCAGATAATCCGGGTCATTTAACCAAAGCAACCGATTAACCGAAGTTCCGTGGCCGGCGTGACGCGCCCGGTCAATTACTTTCAGCAGGGTAAGCGTGGGCAACTCCCACACCTTTATCGATTTATCCAGGCTACAAGTTACAAAATGTTTCTTATCCGGGCTAAATTCCAGGTGATTTATCGCATACATATGAGCAACCACCTCGCCCAGGCAGGTGTAGTTTTCATGAACACTCCAGGCTTTTATGCGGGCATCGCGGCCGGCAGAAAGCAAATAAGCATTCGATGGCGTATAACGCACAGTGAATACAGAGTTGCTGTGCCCGTGCAATTCATGTTTTTGCTCCAGTGTTTCCAAATCAAAAATCCGGATGTGCCAGTCGCTGTAACCTGCGGCCATCTCGCCGGTGGCTGAGTTGATACTCAGGCACCGCAAACTTTTATCCGATGCCCTTACCTGTTTGATGATGCGTAGGGAGGGAATATGGATAGCCGTAAGCGTACCATCGCCCGAGCCGGCAAAGAGGATATCATTCCACGATTGAAGGGTAAACACGGCTGAGTCAGTAAATTTTAGCGAGCCGGCTTCTCTTTTGTTTTGCCAGTCGAGTACATGTATGCCTTCAAAGTTGTGTCCGGCAATCAGCATGTTTTTCCACAGGTACAGCGCATAGACTGGGTTACTCACCTGCGCAAGTATCTTGCCTTCTTCCGGCTGCGTCAGATCCCATTGTACCACCATGCCATCGCCACCGGCACTGAAAAAAACGCCTGACTGGCCGGCGGGAGCGAGCGCGTAAATACTGTCGCGATGACCTGCTAAAGTGAGTAAACGATGAACCGAAACAGGCATGAATGTGAAGTAAAAATTAATTTTTGCAACTTGGGCGGGCAAAGTTCACGAAGTGTATGGCAATTATCCAAAAAGAAACTTCTAACGGAAGGGCCTTGGGTGTGTGGAAAATTGAGGAAGATGAGAATGAATTGTTGAGTCAGACCATCGGTTTAGATGGTATACCGGATAAACTTCGGCATCCCAACCGCAGGCTTGAATTTGTGGCCGGACGTGCTTTGGTACGTCATTTAATGCAGGAGCTGGGTGAGCCGTTTGAGGGAGTTACTTCAAACGAGCACGGTAAACCCATTATCAAAAACAGTTCGTGTCAGGTTTCTCTCACGCACTCATTTCCTTACGTGGCTTCACTGGTTGATGTGGACAAACCGGCCGGAATAGACCTTGAACTGGTAAACTACCGCCTGCTTAAAATGGCACCCCGGCTTTTTCATGTTTCGGAACTGCGGGACGCCGGGCGCAATCCGGTAAAACATACTATTATCTGGAGCGGGAAAGAAACGCTGATGAAGATATACGGTAAACGCGATGTGGTGTTTTCCGAGCATTTGCGTATCGAACCGTTTAACCTTAACAAAGAAGGCGGTGAGTTGATCGGACATATTTTGATTGAAGGAGCGGAGGCCCGGATTCCGCTGGCTTACCGGCTAATTGATAACTACGTGCTTGTATTTACCCGCTGATGATGGTCAGGTGCACTCTTTTCATTTCGTTCATAGGCTGGTGCACTTGTGCTAAGGCACAAATCATCGAGAACTTTACATTAACCGATGTGCGATTCGATAAGCCGGTGTCCCTGCGTGATTATTCCGGACATCCGGCTGTCGTGGTAATTTTTACGAGCAACAACTGTGCTTTTGATGAACACTACCGCAGTCGCATCATTCACATGGCCGAAAAATACCGGCAGCGCGTACCGTTTTTGCTTGTTAACAGTTATACCGAAGCCGATGAGTCGGTCGAAAAAATGAAATCGCTTCATGCTGAAATGGGATTTGAAGTTCCTTATCTGGCCGATAAGCAACAACTGGTAATGCATTTGCTTCAAGCCCGCAAGAGTCCGGAGTGCGTTTTGCTAAAACCAGCCAATGGCAAATTTACTGTGGTTTACCGCGGAGCCATTGACGACAGCCCGCAGATGGAAGAAGCCATAAAACATGCCTGGCTAAGCGATGCCATCGAAGCAGTATTATCCGGTAAAAACATAGTAACGAAAGAACAACGCCCAGTTGGCTGTGCTATTGACTGATGATTTGAAATGCCTTCGTTGATGGATGGAGGCTGCCAGATAAACAATGCAAAACAGCTTTTACATAAATAACCATGTCTGAATACCATGGACTCTATAACCGATTAACCATGGACTAATAAACCATGGACCATTTAGCTATTGACCATCCTCCGAACCCTTCTTAATTGCATCGAGCATCAGCTCTTTTACCCGGGTAACACGCTCTACTTCATTTTCCAGATAAATACGAAGTGAATCGCCTTCATAGTATTCCGGGTGATATTCATGCATCCAGTTCATCATGGCCCTGGAGGCTGAATCGAGCAGGGCTATCTTTTGTTCCAGCTCCTTTCTCTTTTCTTCAGCCAGGTCTTTACTGTTCTTTAGTTTTTCCTGAAGCTGACGTTTGATTTTTTGAATTTCATCCATACGCGGCATCACCTCATCATGAATGTCCATCACCTTATCGTACAGATACTGGAAGGGCTCTTCAGTCTTTTTTTCCTGCTTATTACCTGAACCCGAGCAGGCAGCTATCATAAATAGGAAAATCAAAAGATACAGATGTCGCATGGCAACTATATTTTGATTAACAAAGGTAGCACTCAGGCATTACCTAACGTTCATTTGGATAAAAATTTTTTAAAAGGAGTTGTATTGTATCAAAAAATCATCTTTCTTTCGGGCGTTGGCAGAGACTTTATGTTCAGCAACAAGTGGTTTTACTTTTATTATTTCTTTTTTCACCCTTCGCCGGGATGGATGAGGAAGTAACTTGTTGTTGACAAAACAATACAACTCAGGAAGTCCCGGACAAAAATCCGGGACTTTTTGTTTTAGGGTGTTTTACTATGAACCGGACCGATAAAAAAGCAAACGGCAAACTCAAAGTGGCCATACAGGGTATAGCCGGCAGTTTTCATGATGCCGCAGCCCGGAGGTATTTTGGTAATCATATTCTACCGGTTGAGTGCCTGACTTTTCAGGAGGTGTTCGAGAATCTGAAAACCGGCAGAGCCGATAAAGCGGTTGTAGCGATTGAGAATTCCATTGCCGGCAGTATTCTTCCCAACTATACCCTGTTACAACGTTATCGGTTCCGCATTTCGGGCGAGTTGTATTTGCCCATCCATTTCCACCTGATGGCACTTCGCGGAGTGAAACTGAAAGATATCCGGGTGGTGGAATCTCATCCAATGGCACTGGCGCAATGTACCGACTACCTTCATCGACTTAATGGCATACAAATCCGCGAAAGCGATGACACAGCACTGGCGGCCAAACACATACGCGATAAAAAACTTAGGTCAACAGCAGCATTGGCGGCCGAAGCTGCCGCACAACATTATGGCCTTCAGATTTTAGCACGCAACGTTGAGACTCATCATAAAAACTTTACGCGTTTCCTTATTCTTGAACAGGAGTCAGCAGAAAAGCCACGAGCCAACAAGGCATCCATTTGCTTTGAAGTAGCTAACCGGCCCGGCAGTCTGGCCGATGTGCTCATGGTATTAAAAAGCAATAACATTAACCTTACCAAAATACAATCGGTGCCGCTCATTGGCCGGCCGCAGGAATATACCATTCATGTGGACGTGGAATGGTCGCAGCGAAGACAATACGAAAATGCGTTGCGTCAGGTCATCCGACGGGTACATAACCTGAGCATACTGGGCGAATACGAAAAAGGAAAAATTGAATATACATGATAAACGGTAAACACATATCTGTTGCAAAAAGAACGGAAGGTGTTGACGAGTACTACTTCAGTCGCAAACTGGCTGAGGTGCGGGCACTCAGCAAGAATGAATATCCGGTAATCAATCTGGGCATCGGCAATCCCGATTTACCACCACCTGACGAGGTAATCGATGCACTTACCGTTTCGGCCCGAAATCCGATGCATCACGGTTATCAGTCCTACACCGGTATTGCGGCACTGCGCGAAGCCATGGCCGCTTTCACCTTGCGCTTTTATGGCTACCGGCCAGATGCGGAAAGCGAAGTTTTGCCACTTATCGGCTCGAAGGAAGGAATTGTGCACATCAGTCTTGCTTTTTTAAATGAAGGCGATGAAGTGCTTGTTCCCGACCCGGGATATCCTGCCTACGCCGCGGCTGCTAAACTGGCAGGCGCTGTTGTTAAATCATATCCGATATCCGATGCAGTGAGTCCGGTTGATATCGATGCGTTGCGTAACCAAGATTTAACGCGGGTTAAACTGATGTGGATTAACTTTCCGCACATGCCCACGGGCCGAACCTGCAATCGTGAAGTATTGAAAGAGTTAGTAGCACTTGCGCGTGAGAAAAAATTTTTAATCGTCAACGATAATGCCTATGCACTTATCCGAAATGCTGAACCTATCAGTCTGTTTTCGGTTGCAGGTGCTGATGAAGTGGGCATGGAATTGAACTCCTTATCGAAATCGCACAACATGGCCGGATGGCGGCTGGGATGGGTTACCGCCAGGAGTGAATTTATCCGGCAAATACTTCGGGTAAAAAGCAATATGGATTCGGGAATGTTTCTGCCGGTTCAGCACGCAGCAGTGGCGGCTTTGCAGATCCATGATTCGTGGTTTGTTCGTCAGAATGAGATATATCACCAGCGTAGCCAAAAGATTTATCAGATGCTAAAGGAATTGAATTGCACCTGGTCTGCCGGACAGGCCGGCTTGTTTGTGTGGGCACGTTTACCGGAGCGAGTCAACGATAAGGATTTTATTGATGAATTGCTGTATGGTGCGCGGGTATTCATTACGCCTGGTTCCATTTTCGGGGACAACGGCCGGGGTTATATCCGCATATCGTTGTGCGCACCCGAAGAGAAAATAGATGAAGCCATACAACGAATCAGGAAGTGGAAGCAGCAAGCGGTTCTGCATCCGGAATCAATAACAGTAAAAAGTTAACACGATGAAGGCAACGGTAATAGGAATAGGATTGATTGGCGGCTCGTTGGCTCTGGAGATGCGTAAAAGCAAACGCTTCACGGAAATTTATGGAGTAGATGAATCGGCCGAACACGGTAAACAGGCTGTACAACTGGGCTTGGTGGATGAAGTGCTGCCTTTATCAGAAGGTTTAAACCGGGCCGATGTGGTGGTGTTAGCCATACCGGTTAATGCCATCGTTCGGATGTTGCCCCAGGTGCTCGATAGCATCCATCCGCAAACGATGGTGTTCGATACCGGTTCAACAAAAGGCGCCATTTGTAAATCGGTTAAGCAGCACCCGAACCGCGGGCGCTTTGTGGCAGCACACCCCATTGCCGGAACGGAAAATTCCGGACCCACAGCCGCTTTTAACAGTTTATTTCAGGGTAAGGTGAATATCGTGTGCGAAAAAGAAATGTCCGATGAAGATGCGCTTCAACTCGCTACGCAGTTGTTTGCATCAGCCGGTATGCGAACGGTTTTTATGGAGCCGGATGAACATGACCGTCACCTGGCGTATGTTTCGCACTTGTCGCATGTAAGTTCCTTCCTGCTCGGACAAACCGTGTTGGATATCGAACAAAACGAAAAACACATTTCGATGCTGGCCGGCAGTGGTTTTGCTTCTACCGTCAGGCTGGCCAAGAGTTCGCCTGCCATGTGGGCGCCTATCTTCGAACAGAACCGCGAGTATTTAAGTCAGGCGCTGCAGGAATACATCCTGCACCTTCAGCGGTTTCAATATCATTTGATGAAAGGTAATACGCATGAGCTCTACAACATCATGCTGCAGGCCAATGAAATACGAAGAATTTTAAACGGAATACCCAATACCATCAACGAAAAAACACTTGTATCATGAAACAGGAAATGAACATTCAGCCATTACTGGATATGACCGGAAAATCCACACGCCCGATTATCATATCCGGACCGTGCAGTGCTGAGACGCGCGACCAGGTACTGGCTACTGCTCGCCAGCTGGCCGCCACCGGAATTGTGCACGTATTGCGTGCCGGCATCTGGAAGCCGCGCACCCGTCCCGGACACTTTGAAGGCGCAGGCGAGGAGGGGCTGGCCTGGCTTATCGAGGCCAAAGAAGAAACGGGCCTTCCCGTTGCCACCGAAGTGGCTACCGCCCGTCATGTGGAGTTGTGTCTGAAGGCCGGTGTCGATGTGTTATGGGTAGGTGCACGTACAACGGTTAATCCGTTTTCAGTACAGGAAATAGCCGATGCCCTGCGAGGTGTGGATGTGCCCGTGTTGGTAAAGAATCCGGTAAATCCCGATCTGGAATTATGGATTGGCGCCCTCGAACGTATTCATAAGGCAGGCATTACGCGGTTGGCTGCCATACATCGCGGCTTTTCTTCTTTCGAAAAAGGACCATTCCGCAATGCACCGCTGTGGGATATTGCCATCGATCTGAAGACCAGATTTCCGGAGCTTCCTCTTATTTGCGACCCGAGTCATATTTGCGGTTCGCGCGATTTGATTCCCTTTATCGCGCAAAAAGCACTCGACCTGGATATGGCCGGTCTGATGATTGAAAGCCATATACACCCCGATGCGGCCTGGAGCGATGCCAAACAACAGGTAACGCCGGCCGTACTGCGCACCCTCGTTGCCGGGTTAGTCAGGCGACAACCGGAAGTACCACAGGCCGGTAACGATAATGTGCTGGCACAACTCCGCGACCAGATTGATAAGCTGGATGATGAAATCATGCAGCGCCTGGCAGAGCGCATGAAGATCTCCAGGAAAATAGGGGCCTATAAAAAAGACAACAACATCACGATTTTACAGGTGAGCCGGTGGGAGGAGATTATCCATACCCGCGTGGCGTTAGGACTCGCTATGGGCCTGGCAGACAGTTTCTCGCGCGATTTGTTAAAGCTCATTCACCAGGAGTCCATCCGCGTGCAGGAAGAGGTGATGAATGCTCCTGCTTCCGGTGATAGTAAGCGATAGGCAACCCGTGGTTGGTTAATCATTCGTTTGCGTTATGAACTTTTCTAATATCGCATTATACTGGCGGGCGTGGCTGAGATAAGGAAAGTGGCCCTGGGCATTTAACGTAACCACACGTGCAGTCGGATAGCGTGCCTTCAGTGCTTCGCGAAGGGATGATGATACCAGCGGGTCATTATCCGATTCAATAATCTGTACGGGTATGCTGTCGGGAACAGGTGTATCAAAATAATCAACTACACAATGATAACGCGCCAGCAGATTTTGCTTATTCACCTTAGTGCCCAACAGGGTAAGTAGGAATGCCGTGGCAGTGGGTGAATTGCCCGAAGCCGGCAGTATTTCTTCCTCATAACGATTGCGCATCTGACCGATTACCAGCCACTCGGGCAAAATACGAAGCAGGCGAATCAATCCGGCATTCTTTTCCTTAATCTCCGTGTTTGGCGGAAAAGTATTACCCAGTGAAACCATCAACACCCTGTCAGGGTAGTTTGCTGTCAGGTACTGGGCCAGATATCCCCCCAGCGAACTTCCGATAACCACCGCGCGCTGTACGGCTTCTTTATCTAAAATGCCAACTATTCCGCTACCCAAATCTTTTAAACTGTGTACCGGCGGATATTCGACACTGATTATCCGGTATCGGTTTTTAAAATGACTGATCTGTTGAAACCAGATATCGTAACTGCCACCCATGCCATGCAGGAACAATAAGGTAGTATCGCCCCGGCCCGTAACCAGATAAGTCCAGGTTGGTCCGCTTGCGGTAATTTGTTGAACCGGCTCCTGACGTACCTGATTGAGCTGAGTGAAAACGGAATCGGGATAGAGAGTTTCAAGATTAACCCGCTTTACCGGGTAGAGATAGAAAATGGCCAGCCCGGTAACGATTAGTAATAGAATGAGAATAATTTTTGCCCGCATAGTTTTAATCAAAGGTAGCAACGGAAAGATATTTTTAATACCGGCATTCAGCTATTTGATAAATAATGATGTGATTTGGGTAACATTTAATTTTTATTGGGTCATGTTCCGCCTTTTAGTCATTGCCTGGATGATCATTATCCGGGTTCCTCAGCGCGATCAAAAGCCAACAGAAAAGGACTATTTGCTGGGCAGGTTTGATCCTTCAGCCGATGCCCGTTTTGTAAAACCCGATGATCAATACACGACCGGGGCTGCCCGATCCCAGTATCTAAGAAAAGAAACATATGCCGCATTTGTCAGCATGGCGGAAGCGGCAAAAAAGGATGGCGTGCAACTGGTTATTGTTTCGGCTACGCGGAATTTTGAAACACAAAAAATCATCTGGGAAAGAAAATGGAATGATGAGTCGGCTATCCGTAATCCGGCCGATCGGGCACGAAAAATTCTGCAATACTCATCCATGCCGGGCACTTCACGTCATCATTGGGGAACAGACCTCGACTTAAACAGCCTGAATAATGAATACTTTGCATCGGGTGAGGGACGAAAGGTATATCAATGGCTTACCACGCATGCTGCCCAATTTGGATTTTGTCAGCCTTACACTTCGAAATCAACAGGACGTACGGGGTATGAGGAGGAAAAGTGGCATTGGTCGTACACGCCATTGTCCAGACCGTTTCTGTGTGAGTATGAAGCCTTGATACAAATTCCGGATATTACCGGTTTTGCAGGCAGTGAGACAGCCGCAGAACTGGATGTCATTACCAATTATGTTGCCGGCGTGGCCTGCCGGTAAGCCTGACTGTCTTTTTGATGAACGAAAAGTGTTTGCGTAGGGAAGGCAAACTCAATGCCCTCCTTTTCAAAGGCTTCGTAAATTTTATAATTCACATCCTGCACAATATCCATGTACTGGTTATACTCCGGACTTTGCACAAAGAACACCACTTCAAAATTCAGGCTGTATGGACCATAGGCTGCAAAGTGAACGCGGTCGGGATTGGTAAGAGGCTCCTTAACGATGATATCTGTGATGATTTGCGGAATTTTTTTCAGTTTCTCCAAGGGTGTACCGTACACTACGCTTATAGTGAAAATGGCACGTCGTTGCTCCATGCGTTTGAAGTTATGCAGCCGCGCACCGGTAAGATTGGAATTCGATATGATAATCTGCTCCCCGGATATACTTTTTATTCGCGTTGTTTTTATTCCGATGTAATCAACCGTTCCGCGTTTATCATCCACTACTATGAAATCGCCTACTTCAAAGGGACGGTCAAAGAAAATTACGAAGTAATTAAATAAGTCGCCCAGAATGTTTTGTGCAGCCAGCGCTATTGCAATACCGCCGATTCCCAAACCGGTTATAATCGCAGTAACATTATAACCCAGGTTGTCGAACAGAAACACAAAGGCAGTTACCCAAACAGCTACGTTAATCACGATCATAATGCCGGTAATCTGTTTGAGTTTGGCCTCACCGTTTTCCTGTTTCAGCACGTAGGACTCCAGCAGCTTACGGATGACTGTCAGAATAATCCGGACAACGAAGTAGGTAATGACCACCGTGGTGACGGTGGTTACCAGGCGCGAAATTTTTTCGGAAAGGTGGAGGTAATGGATGCCCCAGTATATAATTACAAAATTCAGGATGGGAAGGCCGAAGCGCTCCAGCCCCATCACCAGGTAGTCGTCAAATTTATTATCCGTCTTTGCCGACCACTTTTTGAGATGGTTTAACAGCGTTTTGCGGAACAGGCGCAGCAGAACCATTCCGCCCAGTATAATGCCCAAAGCAATCAGGTATTCTTTAACCGTATTACCCCAGTATACTTCCTTCAGGAAATCGTTCATGGCATGATGAATTAACGACGCTGTAAAACTACGAACACAAATCGGTAAATCTGGGAAAAATTATTACTGCTAATTTTTTCAACCGGAAATTCAATGAAGAGAAAAAAATGCTGAAATTGATTGGCCAAAATTCTTTTCTATGAAACGCCCCTTGCTCGTTAAGCTTGCTGCAGTGCTGGTAACGGTTGTGGCAGTTGTGGTAATCTGGTTCTACGTAATACCCGGTCAGGGTAAACAAAGCCTGTCCATGGTAAATCCGGCCTTTGCCGAATTTATTTCTTCCTATTCCGGAGGTGTGCTCTCATCCGGTTCAACCGTACGAATTGTTTTTGCCCATGATGTGGTTGACTCCACAGCGGTAGGGCAAACCGAATCGCGCACGCTGTTTGAATTTGTTCCTAAAATGAACGGCAAGGCACGTTGGCTCGACAGGCGCACGATTGAGTTTGTGCCCGATGGACGATGGCCTTCAGGTAAGCAGGTAGAGGGACGCTTCCGGCTTAACCGGATCATGACCGTTCCGGACGACCTGGCCTTTTTCATCTGGAATTTTCAAATCATGTCTCAGTACATCGATTTGACGGTTGAAAACGTGGTGCCTTATGTTAAAACTGAAATTGCGCGGTTAAAAATCGAAGGTCAGGTGGAAACAGCCGACTATGCGGAGAGCAGTGGTGTTGAAAAATCGCTGCGCGCCACACAAGACGGCAAAGAACTTACCATAACATGGCAACATTCGGCCGAGGGCAGGCAACACCATTTTACCATAGAAGAAGTTGCGCGAAAGGAAACCGCGGGCAAAGTGCTGATTCAGCTTGACGGCACTGCGGCAGGAGTAAACACAAAACTGGAACGTGAAGTGGAAATACCTTCACTCTCCGATTTTAAAGTCACCCAGGTTTACGTTGCACAGGGCACTTCCCAACATGTTGTTATTCGTTTCTCCGATCCGTTAAATGAGTCGCAAAATCTTTTCGGGCTTATTTGGCTTTCCGGAGCCGGATCACCGGAATATCAGATTGAGCAAAACACCGTTCGTCTGTATCCGTCAACCCGTCAAACGGGTACGACTACCCTAACGATAGAAGCCGGCATTCGCAATGTGTTTAACCACCGGCTAAGTAATTCATCCACATATACCATAACCTTTGAAGAACTCAAGCCTGCCGTTCGTTTTACCGGCAACGGTACCATCTTACCTAACTCAGAAGGCCTTATTCTCCCGTTTGAAGCGGTGAATCTCAAATCGGTCGATGTTCAGGTTATCCGCATTTTTGAAAGAAACATTTTACAATTTCTGCAGATAAACGAAATGAGCGGGAATCAGGAGCTGCGCAGGGTAGGGAAACCGGTGTTAAAGAAAACCATCTCGCTTGAAAACGCCGGCGTAACCGACCTGGGTCGTTGGAACCGCTTTACACTGGACCTGGCTTCGCTCATCCGGCCCGAACCGGGAGCTATCTATCAGGTTCAAATCAGCTTCCGAAAATCCTATTCAGCTTATACCTGTAAAGAGCCGCTTGCAACCGAAGAAAAAATCAACGCTTTCGAGGAAACCGACTGGGATGATGAGGGTGAGTACAGCTATTGGGATTCCTATGAGACTTATGACTATGAAGATTACGATTGGCGTGAACGCGATAATCCATGCCATTCTTCCTACTATTCCGGATCGCGGAACATCCGTAAAAATATTCTGGCTTCCGACCTGGGCATCATAGCTAAGCGTGGAGGAGATGGGAACACGGTGGTAGTGGTTACCGATTTAAAAACCACCCAGCCGCTGTCGGGTGTAACTGTTGAGTTGTACAACTTCCAGCAGCAATTAATCGGTACAGGAACCACAGGCGCTGACGGCAAAACTATTGTGCAAACCACAGCCACTCCTTTTGCCTTAATTGCCAGACAAGGTGCTCAACGCGGCTATCTGAAATTATCCGAAGCTGCCTCACTGTCCCTCAGCGCTTTTGATGTCAGTGGCCAGCAGGTTGAAAAAGCATTAAAGGGCTACTTGTATGGTGAACGCGGTGTTTGGCGCCCGGGCGATTCCATCTACATGACGTTTGTGCTGGAGGATAAACTCAAACAACTTCCGGCTGCGCACCCGGTAATTATGGAATTACAAAATCCGGCAGGTCAGGTTGTTCAGCGGATGGTACGTACGACCAGCGAGAACGGTTTTTACTCGTTTGCCACAGCAACTGCTGCCGATGCCCCCACCGGAACCTGGACAGCACGGGTTAAGGCAGGAGGTGCGGAATTCAGGCAGCCGCTAAAAATTGAAACGGTTAAGCCCAACCGCTTGAAAATCAATCTCAGCTTCGGAACAGATAAAATAAAAGCACCGGATACCCGCCTCAATGGCACACTTATGGTAAACTGGCTGCATGGTGCGCCCGGGCGTAATCTGCAGGCTCAGTTTGAGGTGCTGCTTAACCAGGGCTCGCTTTCGTTCCCCAAATATCCCGCATATCAGTTCAACGATCCATCGCAGGCATATTATCCTGAAGTTCAACAGATATTCGACGGATTTACCGATAGCGAAGGCAAAGCATCGTTTCAGTCGCAACTGGAAATCAGCAGCAACCCGCCTGCCTTAATCAGCGCAGTATTCCGTGGAAGGGTTTACGAAGAGAGCGGTAACTTTTCGGTTGACCAGTTTACTATTCCGGTATTTCCTTACACCAGTTATGTTGGTTTGCGGTTGCCTGAGGGAGACAAGGCGCGAAACATGCTGCTTACCGATACCACACACAAAGTGGATGTGGTTACTGTGGATGCAGAGGGTAACCCGGTTTCGCGCGAACAAATCCGGGTTTCGTTGTACAAGTTAACATGGAGTTGGTGGTGGGACAATACCGATAACAGCGCGGTTTACCGTGCCTTTTCACAGGCCAGGGAAATAAGCACCGGTGTAATTCAGACGCGAAACGGTAAAGGTTCCTGGTCATTTAAAGTTAAATATCCTGACTGGGGCCGCTATCTGGTTCGTGTTACTGATGAAGTCTCCGGGCACAGCGCTTCGCAGGTGGTTTATATTGACTGGCCCGGTTGGGCCGGACGTGCACGTCCCGGAGCCGATGGTGCTACGATGCTAAGTTTTTCAACGGATAAGCCACAGTACCAGATTGGAGAGAAAGCTACAGTGGTTATTCCCGGAAGTGCTCCCGGTCGCGCTTTGGTAAGTATTGAAAACGGCAGTCGGGTGTTAGAAACCCACTGGGTTGAGACCAGGCAGGGTGACACACCTTTTCAGTTCAACATCACTTCCGATATGTCGCCCAACATCTATGTGCACATTACGTTGGTACAGCCTCACAGTCAGACTGTCAACGATTCGCCCATACGTCTCTATGGTGTGGTGCCCGTAATGGTGGAAGACCCGAAAACACGATTGGAACCGGTAATCGAAATGAGCAATGAACTGGAACCGGGGCAGGAGGTAGTCATTCGTGTATCTGAAAAAGCCAATCGCACCATGACGTACACTTTGGCCGTAGTTGATGAAGGCCTGCTCGATATAACCCGCTTTAAAACTCCTGACCTGTGGAGTCGCTTTTATGCGCGTGAAGCGTTGGGTGTAAGAACATGGGACATGTACAATGAGGTAATCGGGTCATTTGGTGGTCAGATAGAACGACTGTTGGCTATTGGTGGCGATGGGGAGTTATCTCTGCGCGCAAAAGAGGATTCGGAAACCAACCGCTTTCGGCCGGTGGTAAAGTATTTTAAACCGGTAACGCTGCGAGGTGGTAAGCAGGAGCACCGCTTCCGCATGCCCAACTATGTCGGCTCAGTACGCATAATGGTAGTGGGCGGATATGCCGGAGCCTATGGCTCAGCCGAAAAAACCGTACCTGTACGTAAACCTTTGATGGTACTGGCTACACTTCCGCGGGTACTCGGTCCGGAAGAAAAAGTCAAACTACCTGTTACCTTGTTCACCACGGACAAAAACATCAGGCAGGTGAAGGTTGAAGTAAGGGCAAAGGGGCCGGTGCAACTAAAGCAGCCTATCCAAACGGTTAATATGAGTCGTGCCGATATGACGATTGACTTTGATGTGGAGGTTCTGGCCGCTACCGGAAAGGCAACCTTTGAAGTAACAGCATCATCGGGCAGCGAAAAAGCCAGCGATATGATTCATATTGATATTCGAAATCCGAACGTGCCGGTTACTAAAGTGTACGATGCCGTGGTGGATGCCGGTAAAAGCCAGAACTTAACATATAAGCCTGTGGGCATGCCAGGCACCAACCGCGTTACGCTGGAGGTTAGCAGTCTCCCACCGCTGAACCTGGGCCATAGGTTGCAATATCTTATTCAGTACCCGTATGGTTGCCTCGAGCAAACTGTTTCGGCTGCTTTCCCGCAGCTGTATCTGAGTGAAGTAAAAGAATTAACAGCCGATGAACGCGCTACCGTGCAACGCCATATCATGGCTGCCATCGATCGGGTGAAGTCCTTTCAAAACCGTGAAGGAGGGTTTGTGTTATGGCCCGGTGGCGAAGATACCGACAGCTGGACCACCTCGTATGCCGGTCATTTTCTGATTGAAGCCGAACGAAAAGGATATCCCGTTCCGCAGGATGTGATGAATAAATGGAAACGGTTTCAGCGCAATCGCGCTCAGGCCTGGCGAAAAACTGAGGAGGCGTTCAGCAGTGAGCTGATTCAAGCCTACAGACTGTACACGTTAACCGCATCGGGCAACACCGACTTAAGTTCCATGAACCGTCTTCGCGAACAGGTTAATCAGCCAGTTGCCCGTTGGATGTTGGCTGCAGCCTATGCAAAAGCCGGTCAGCCCGAGGCAGCGCGTAATCTTATCGATAACCAGCCGGTTAACTTTACCCCCTATCAGGAGCAGGCGTGGAGTTATGGTTCGGATTTACGCGATAAAGCCATTGTCCTGGAAACGTACAACCTGTTGAACGATCGAACCAAAGCGTTTGAGCTGGTAAAAGAAATATCCGACGTTTTAAGTAATTCAGATTATTACCTGAGTACGCAGGCAACTGCCTGGTGCATTAAGTCGGTTTCGCAGTTTGCGGCCGGCGAAAGAAGTAGTCAGTTGAAGTTTACCTATGTATTCGGAGAAAAAGGGAAGGAGAAGGAAGTGGAAACGAAATTGCCCTATGCAGAGCTTATGTTGCCTTCAGCCGATGCTGCATCTTCCTTGCAGTTAAAAAATACCTCTTCATCCACCTTATTTGTTCGACTCATAAGCTTAGGTACACCGGCTCGTGGTAACGAGACAGAAGAGTCACGCAACCTGAGCCTCAGCGTGGAATACATGGACCTGCAGGGACGGCCGCTGGATATCACCCGGCTTGAACAGGGAACTCAGTTTGTTGCGTCTGTAACGATAGGTAACCTCAGGCGAAATGCTTTAAAAAATATTGCGCTTTCGCAGGTATTTCCGTCCGGCTGGGAAATTACCAACCTGCGTCTTGATGAAGCAGAAAGCCGGGCTGGAGGAGACCGGCCCAATTATCAGGATATTCGTGATGACCGGGTTTACACCCATTTCGATTTGAACGCCGGTGAACGGAAAAATTTCCGCGTGCTGTTAACAGCCTCCTATGCAGGAACTTACTATCTGCCCGCAGTGGTTTGCGAAGCTATGTACGATCAGACTGTATATGCACGCAAAAAAGGATATGTAGTAGATGTTGTTAAACCTATGTTGCCTTAAGCCTATGCGATTTTTGCTGGTATGCAGCGGCTTGCTTTTTTTCCCGGAGTCGTATGCTCAGTCGGCTGTATCCGAAATCAGTCGTCTTGCACGGAGTAAGTTTGACTGGTTTATTAACCATCAGTATGACTCCATCAGGGCCCTGATGGACGACAACCTCCAATACATCCACTCGAATGCCTGGATTGAAAGTCGCAGTGATGTGATTGATAACCTGAAATCGGGTAAACTGGTCTATAAGAAAGTAGATGTGGAGGAGCTGAACGTGCGGCTTTATAATCAGGCAGCGATTGTTACCGGTAAAGGATGGTTTGAAGGAGTGAACAACGGAACTTCATTTGCTTTACGTTTGCTCTTTACTGAGGTTTATGTAAAGCAGGGCGGGCGGTGGAAACTAGCTAACCGCCATGCCTGTCGTGTGCCGTGAATACGATGCGCAGAAGAAAAAAACTAATCGGCCTCGCTTTACTCCTGATTGGCAGTACAGCGGGATATTATTTTGCACTTCCGAAAAATCTTTTTACCACGCCCTACTCCTATGTTTTGGAAGACCGAAACGGGAATTTACTTTCTGCAACTGTAGCGCGTGATGGACAATGGCGTTTTCCGCCGGTTAAAGAAGTACCTGATAAATTCATTAAAGCGCTGATCGCATTTGAGGATAAAAGGTTTTTTGAACACTTCGGTGTTGATCTTCTTGCCCTTGGACGTGCAATGCGTCAAAACATGCAGGCCGGAAAAATCATCAGCGGTGGGAGTACGCTAACCATGCAGGTTATCCGCTTATCGCGTAACCAATCGCGCACTTACATTGAGAAGCTGATTGAGATCATCCTGGCCACGCGTCTGGAATTATCTTATTCGAAAGATGAGATCCTTGCACTGTATTCCGCTCACGCGCCTTTCGGTGGAAATGTGGTAGGACTTGAAGCAGCCGCCTGGCGTTACTTCGGTAGAAGTCCGGAGCATCTGTCCTGGGCTGAGGCGGCTACGCTGGCAGTATTACCTAATGCGCCATCCCTCATCCATCCGGGAAAAAATCGCGAGGCACTTATTAATAAACGAAACAAACTCCTGCATAAACTGCATGCTGCCGGAGTAATGGACGAAATGGAGCTTCAGCTGGCACTCGAGGAGCCACTTCCTGAAAAACCTTCCGAGCTTCCGAATATTGCTCGCCATCTGCTAGACCGATCCAAAGCTGAAAATCCGTCAACCTATCGCATCCGGTCAACTTTAGACGGATCACTTCAGCACAGGGCCATGCAGATTGCAACCGACCATGCACAGCGATTGCAGGTAAATAAAATTCATAACGTTGCCGTGTTGATTGCCGAGGTAAACTCGGGTGAAGTGCTGGCTTATGTAGGTAACGCCGTTGCTCATGATGCTACGCAGCACAGTCCTCAGGTTGATATTATACGTTCACCGCGAAGCACGGGCAGCATATTGAAGCCTTTTCTTTACGCTGCCATGCTGGATGAAGGAAAAATACTACCGGGAACCCTTTTACCGGATATTCCGGTAATGATAAACGGGTTTGCACCAAAAAATTTTTCGCAAACCTACGATGGTGCTGTTCCGGCCGGCGAAGTTCTGGTTCGTTCATTAAATATTCCGGCAGTGCTCATGCTTCGCGAATACCGTTACGAAAAATTTCATAATCTGCTCAAACAGCTGGGGATGACTACTCTCGCTTCATCGCCCAACCGGTACGGCCTGTCACTTATTGTTGGCGGAGCTGAAGGAACGTTGTGGGATTTAACCGGCATGTATGCCTCTATGGCCCGTGTTCTTAACATGGCTTTAAATACCGAACCCGATAAAAGATACAATGCATCTGATTATCACCCTCTTTACTATATACCGGTTGAACAAAAAGAAAATTCCCGCAGGGGACCGAAAGGGTATCTTTCTGCTGCATCGATTTATCAAACCTTCGAGGTACTCACCGAGCTAAACCGTCCAGGCGAGGAGCGGGGCTGGAGAAGTTTTTCCAGTACCCGGAAGATCGCCTGGAAAACCGGAACTAGTTATGGCTTTCGGGATGCATGGGCTATAGGTATAACACCGCGTTATGTAGTAGGCGTGTGGGTTGGTAATGCCGGAGGCGAGGGTCGCCCCGGACTTACCGGCGTGGAGGCTGCTGCTCCTGTTATGTTCGATGTTTTTTCAACTTTACCCGGTTCGAGCTGGTTTGGTAAACCGTACAGCGAAATGCAACAGGTAGCCGTGTGTAAAAGCAGCGGCATGCGAATGTCGGATGCCTGCACTCAGGCCGATACACTTTGGATAAACCAACGCGGACTAGAAACAGTGGCTTGCACTTTTCATAAATGGGTCCATTTGTCAAAAGATATGAAATACCGCGTTCACACCGCCTGTGCCGATGCCGCGCAAATCGTAACTGTGCCCTGGTTTGTGTTGCCTGCACTTCAGGAGCACTACTTCGCAAAGAGAAAATTGCTTTACCGCACCCTGCCACCTTACCGGCACGACTGCCAACCGGCCCAAAGCATTGCGCAAATGGAGTGGGTGTATCCTAAGCAGGGGGCAAGATTGCTTATCCCCCGGCAGTTAAACGGAGAACCGGGGATGGCTGTATTTGAATTAGCCCACCGGCACGCCGAGGCGGAGATTTACTGGCATCTGGATGGAGAATTCCTGGGCATTACCCGTAAAAATCACCAAATCCCGGTCAATCCGGGCCCCGGAACCCACTTTTTGCAGGTATTTGATAACCAAGGGCAGGAACTTTCCTGTTGGTTTAGGGTAATTTCTTCCCGATAAATATCTGTTATGTAAGGTTTTAGATTAAATTGCTTCAATTTTTTAGTAAGATTTAAAATACTTTTGTGTTGATTTTAAATTACTTGGTATGAAAACCCTCTTCTCAGCGGTATTGCTTACCTTTTTTGTATGGAAGTCGTATGGGGCAACCACTCCGCAATCCCATCATTATGTTGTGATCGGAGCTTTTGCAATTAAGAAAAATGCAGAACGATTCATTCTTCATGCGGCTCAGCATAACCTGACTGCACGTTATGAAATTAATCCGGAGCGTAACCTGTATTACGTATATGTTTTACTGACCGATGACCGGAATGAGGCGATTCAAACCGCACTACGCATCCGAAAGGATTCGCCTTACAACGATACCTGGGTGTTTAAAGGCATTCTGGGAGCTGCGGTGGGTAACCATGGCGCAGAAGATATTAATCCCTTGACTCAGCAAACTACCGAAAGCATTGTTATATCCGATGTTTTATCCGCGCAGCGGGAGCATCAAAACGCAAACACGATTGAAAAGGTGTCCTCCTCCCCGCAAAATGAAGTTATCGCGTCTTCATCTTTCGTTCCATCAGTTACCACGGAAAACGCTGCGCCCGATCAACGTAAAATGGTTTTTTCGTTGTACCGGGCTGATAACCGTGATGAGATAAATGGCGATGTGCTGGCCATTGATATGGAGCGATCGCGCAAAGTGGGTTCGTTCGAGGCAAACAAGCCGGTTCGCATGTTTCATCCCGGTAATAAATCCGGTGAAGTGCTTTTAATTGCAGAAGTGTTCGGTTACCGGAAAGCACAACGTTCTTTCAACTTCACTTCTCCTAATGAAAATGATTTAAAGACGGATGAAGAAGGAAATCTGATTATTCCCTTTGAGATGGTCCGCCTCCAAAAAGGTGACATAGCTGTTATGTATAACGTTTACTTTTTTAAAGATGCGGCTGTTATGCGACCGGAATCAAGATGGGAAGTAAACAGTTTACTGGACATGCTGAAGGAAAACCCGCGGTATAAAATAAGAATACATGGCCATACCAATGGTAATGCTCCCGGAAAAATTATTTCGCGTAATCCAAAGTCGGATAATTTCTTCAGCCTGTCGGATACACGCGAGGGTTATGGCTCTGCCAAAAAACTTTCTCAGGAACGTGCAGAAGTAATTCGGGAATATCTGTTAGCCAATGGAATTGAAGCCTCGCGTATGCAGATAAAAGCCTGGGGAGGGAAACGTCCGGTGGTAGATAAGCTGCATACCCTTGCCGAAAGTAATGTACGGGTGGAGATAGAAATTCTGGAGCACTAATCAATGCGGGTTATTCGCTTATTCCGCTTTCCAGATTTTTACTGATTTGACGAGTAACGGCATCCAGTTGTTCGCCACAGGTACGCAGATGTTGCAAAATGACGTGGGTATCTTTTTCCACGCCATGGTCCAACAGATTAATCAGTCCCAGAATGGTGGATACGGGCGCGCGCAATTTATGTGCATTGAAGTAGGCGTATTCAATGAGTTTTTGATTCTGAAGAGAAAGTTGACGGGTGCGCTCCTCGATGCGACGTTCCAATGACTTGTTTAGTTCGGTGAGTTCCTGATTAAGCCGCGCCACGGCCTGGGCCTGTTGTTCCAGCTCATTCTTTTGTCGTTCAATTTCGGCTGATTTTTCGCGAATCATCTGATTGACTCTCAGAATGCGCTTACGTTGGCGTAATAATACCCAGCTGAGCGAAAGGGTTATGATAAGTCCTAAGGCAATCGAAGCAATAACAAATCGCTGCAAGCGGATCTGAGCCTGATTTAATGCATTACTCGCCCGCAATTTTTGGTTTTCCCGTTCACGATTCTCGGTTTCGTAAGCCATTTGAAGCCGCGCCATTTGCTCCGACTTAACCAAATTAAAAACACTGTCTTTAAGCTGGTTGTATTTATACATGTAACGCAGCGCTTCGCGGTAATTGCCACGTGCAGAATCCAAACGGGCATATTTGAAATAGTTGGATACCATCAAATCGGGCACGCGTATGAGAGCTGATAGCTGACTTGCTTTATCCAGATAATCCTCTGCTTTTTGATAATCTTTTAGTTGGATAAACACTTCAGCCATATCCTGATACATCTGACAAAGCAGGCGCGTTTCATTTAGCATACGAAATAACCTTTCTGCCCGGTTAAAATAATCCAATGCTTCCTGATAATTCTTTTCATGCAATGCTGAAATGGCAAAGCCCCAGTAGGCATAGCCGGTAACCCGTTGGTTATTATCCTTCAAGGCTTGTGTAAGTGCCTGGTTAAAATATTTTTTAGCTTCAGCAAACTTTCCGGATTGGTTATACAGTTCACCGATATTGTACCAGGTTATGGCATAGGTAGCTGAATCTCTTCTTTTAAGTTTTATAGCCTTAAACAAAAAATCAAGTGCTTTGGTATGTTCGCCCATCCGCTTGTGTACTTCACCCAGGTTGTTATAGGTTTGCCCAAGCCCGATACTATCACCTATAGTCTGGTATTGACGTGCAGCCAGCAGGTAATAATTCTGAGCCAGGTCGTACACGCCTTCGTACCAAAAGGAGTTCCCGATAACATTCAATGCACGGGCATAGCCACGTTTATAATTAATTGCCTGGGCAACTTCAGCCGTATGCAGGGCAATTTTGCGCGAGGCATGCGGATTAATTTTCAGGTAATCAGTAGCTAATTTGTTTAGTTCGATTATGTAAAGTGAATCGTGCTTCCGGTTGTTAAACCGTGCCAGGCTATCGGGTAGTTGCCCCTGACCTGCTGCTGCGATTGAAACCAGAGCAAAGGCATATAGATATTTACAGATAACTTTAATCAATCCCACTTCTGAATTCAGTTGGTTATGGCTTTGAGAACATCGTGTTGGGTAATGATGTGAACCTGCTGCTTTTCATCCCGAACCAGTACAGCCTTGTTTTCTTTGTTGAGTAAGGATGACAATACATCCAGGGTGCTGTCGGGAGCAACAAACAACATCGGTTTATCCATCACCTCACCCACAGTTTTCCGGGCAATATGCGGGTCATCCATGATTTTCTCCAGTAAACCCGAGGAACTGATGCTCCCTACAAAGTGGCCCTGGTCGGTTACCGGTATCTGATCAATACCTTCGCGGTTCATTAAAAGGATAGCTTCGCTTACTTTATCACTAACCGACACGGTGAACAAGGTGTCTTTACCATTTCGTGCTTCGATAAGCTGACGTGCAGTGGTAGCAAATGATGTTTCGAGAAAGCCGTGATCTTTCATCCACTGGTCATTGTAAATTTTGGCGAGATAACGGGTGCCGTGGTCAGGAAGGAGGATAACCATAACACCCTTTTCGGTTAGATGTTCGCGCGCATATTCCAAAGCACCATGAACGGCTGAACCGCTTGACCACCCAACAAACAAGCCTTCTTCACGAGCCAGTTTGCGTGCCATCAAAGCACCATCTTTATCGGTTACTTTAATAAACAAATCGATGAGGTCGAAGTCAACGTTTTTCGGCAGGATATCTTCACCAAAACCTTCGGTGAGGTAAGGATAAATTTCATTTTCATCAAAGATTCCCGTCTCCTTGTATTTTTTAAAGACCGATCCGTATGTGTCAATTCCTACTGTAACAATGTTTTTATTTTGCTCCTTAAGGAAACGAGCCGTTCCGCACATGGAGCCGCCGGTTCCTACAGTAGCTACATAGTGGGTTATTTTCCCTTCAGTTTGTTGCCATATTTCCGGGCCTGTGGTTTCGTAGTGAGCCTGTGCGTTGGATGGGTTATCGTATTGATTGGGATAGATGGAGTTGGGTATTTCCTGACTAAGCTTGCGGGCAACGGAATAATAGGAACGCGGGTCATCCGGTTCTACGTTCGTGGGGCAGATAACAACCTCCGCACCTACGGCCCGAAGAATATTGATTTTTTCCTGCGATTGCTTATCAGCCATGGTAAAGATGCACTTATAACCCTTGGCCGCTGCAGTGAGCGCCAGGCCCATACCGGTATTCCCAGAGGTTCCTTCGATGATGGTGCCACCTGGCTTTAAAAGACCAGCTTTTTCGGCATCCTCAACCATTTTTAAGGCCATGCGGTCCTTGGTGGAGTTGCCGGGATTGAAATACTCAACCTTGGCCAGGTAGGTTCCCGGCAGGTTCTTAAAGATTTTATTCAGTCTGACCATCGGCGTGTTTCCGATGGTTTCAATTATGGAATTAAAGATTTTCATTGGGCGGCAAAACTACGTAAAATCAAAAGCCTAACGCATGTTATGTAAGAAAATGGCTATCTCGTGCCGTTTTACGGAGTTAAAAAAGAACTTAATCATTAAGTTCCCGAGGTTACAGACAATCAGTCTATTACATAAATGCCGGAGAGAGAAATTTGGGTTATTACCTATATATTTGAATCCGGAATGTTGGCTTAAATTCTAAAATATGCGTACACTCTTTACGGTTGCCTTAATTATCGGTTTTTTCCAATTCACATTTTCCCAGGCAACATTTACTTCCATAGCTTCAGGCAACTGGGATGGCGGTTTATCCGTATGGTCGGTTTCAGGCTTTGATGCTGATAATGTACCCGATGCGGATGATAATGTTGTTATTGCAACGGGCCATACCATTAATGTCAACGTCAATTCTGCTTGTAATAACCTTACATTGAATGGCACAGCAAATCTAAATTTTAATACAAATACGCGAACTTTAAATGTTAATGGTGTGATGACCATGAATGGGAACAGCCAGGTTTCCGGAAATAACAACAGCCGCGTATTAAATCTGAATGGAAATTTCAGCATTCCTGCCGGTCAAACAGGCTCCATCGGAGGTATTCAGGTAAATCAAAGTGCGCCAAGAACATTTACCATTAGCGGAACCTTTATACCGACCAGCGCAACAGGCACAAAGAATCTCGGGGATGTAGTTATTAATTCCACAGGTTCATGGAATGCCACTTCCGGAGAAACTTATACTATTAATAATCTCACATTGTATAATGGTGCGAGTATAGGCGGTAATGCCACTTCAAGTATCATAGCAAATGGTAACTTAACCGTATTTCCTTCATCACCTGGTTTACGTGCACAGCTGGGCCGGATTACACTAACCATTAACGGAACCACTACAATACTTGCCAACGGATATCTGGAGTTTACTGAATCGAATGTCGGGACCAAAAGATTTAACAACACCATCACGGTAAATCTGGGAGGAACTTGGGATAATACAGTCGGTGAAGACCCTATCGTTAATTGTTCGATTATCAACAACGGTGTTTGGCCTGTACCTACGGGAGGAAACGGGAGATATGATGTTACAAATGGTGGCACGTTTACGTATTCGGGTAATGCTGAAATCGGGATGACGCGTTTACGTCTGCAGAACGCAAGCACGGTGATAAATACCGGCACCCTGAGGTTGACCCGAACGGGCGGTCAGAATTTATCAGTTGAAAGCGGTTCTACGTTCATCAATGGTAACGGTAGCAGCGGACATCTAATCATGACCGGTGATGGTAACGTGGTGGATGTAACCGGAGCATTCAGCAGTGTGGACTTTTCAGCGCCCAATAACATTGTAGAATATTCCGGTGCAGTAAATCAAACGATCTATCCCACAGTATATCATCATATCAATGCATTTAACGGATTTACAAAAACGATCAATGGTACTACAACGGTAAACGGAGACTTCACTATTACCGGAACAACGGTAGTCAATGTTACGGGCGGTAACGATTTACTTGGCCCGGGTAACCTGATTATGACCGGCACCAGCCGGCTTATTTTATCCTCGGCGGGAACTGTGCCTGCTTTAACCGGTACGGGTCATTCGCTGGGTTCCGGAACTACAATTGAATTGAATCGGGGAGGGGCGCAAACGGCAGCAAGTAGTACAATTTATCCGTATCAAAATTTAGAAATCTCTGGTGCCACCGGTTCGGCTGTTAACATGTCTGGGGTTTCCAACATAGCAAGGAATTTTATTATCAGGAATCAGGGTACATTCAATAATAATGCACCCCTAACCGTTGGTGGTACTTTTAATTATACGTCAAGCGGCGCTTCGACACTGGCCAATAACCTTACTACATCCAACTTTATTTTCCAAAACGGACAGTTGAATTACAGCAGCCGAACCATAACCATTAACGGAGATGATGGGACCTGGACCTTCAACGGAGGCGGAGGAGTTTTAACTACCAATGCCACCAGCCGCGTTGTTTTTACGACCGGAACCAATCAACGGATTACAGGGTCTGCAGTAACAACATTTTCCAATCTTGAAGTGGATAACCCGAATGGGGTTACACTCGATGGGGTAAATGCCAACGTATCTACCGGTTTGACATTTACAAATGGTAATCTGATTACCGGAACAAATGTAGTCATATGTACTAATTCATCAGTAGTCGTTACACCAACCAACGGTTTTGTTGAAGGAAATCTACGAAAACCAATTAATACTGGTTCTCCGGTAGTAAACTTTGAGGTGGGCACTGGCACTACTTATTCACCTCTGAATATAAGTTTTTCCGGTGTAACAGGAGCCGGGAATTTTACTGTATCGGCAATAGCCAATGATCATCCTGATATTTTGGGTTCGAACATTGAACCAAATCGAAGTGTTAACCGCCATTGGTCAATAACAAATAATTCTGTAACGTTTACATCATTGAATGCGG
>JANWWN010000011.1 GCA_025055435.1 Cyclobacteriaceae bacterium
GAACAGGATTTCGAAAATCCCGGAAAAACCCGGGTTACATTCGTATCAAAAGTAAAATAAAGGCCCAAACGCCCCACGTTTGGTAAAAAAGTTCATTTAATTTTAGTAATTTGTTTAACTAAACCCTGTTTCTATGACTAAGACCCAAAAAACCGTAGTGGGAGTAATTGCCCTTTTGGCCGTGGGCGCCTTTGCCTACTTCATCGCCAGTGGAAAATTGAATTTTTCACCGGAAGATGCAGAAGGCTCCGGTATTACCGGTGTGAAAAAAGCAGAAAAGTATAGAAGTGGAAACACTGCATCGGTTGATTTGCAGGGAGCTGAGGTTCAACAACTGTTGCAGAACGACCAGTTTCAGCAGCTGATGAGTGACCGTAACTTCAGAGAATTGATGAAGTCACCAACTTTTACGGAGCTGGCCAAAAATCCCGAATTCCTTGAACTGGCACGCAGCGCTGAATTCATGGAGCTCATGAAAAATGATGCGTTTACTGAACTGGCCAAGAATTCGTCTTTCCTGGATTTAGCCAAGAGCGCTGAATTTGCCGAACTGGCCAAGAACGCATCGTTCATGGACCTGATGAAAAGCAGTTCATTTACTGAGTTAGCTAAAAGCAGCCAGTTTGCTGACCTGATGAAATCAGCGGCATTCATGGAGGTTGCAAAAAATCCGGCATTTGATGACCTGGCCAAGAACCCGGCCATGATGGACCTTGCTAAGCGCGGACAGTTTGCTGAGTTAGCAAAAAATCCTGATTTCGCTGAATTGGCCAAAAGCTCAAGTTTCCAGGAACTGGCTAAAAATCCTGCCTTCACCGCTTTAGCTAAAAATGCCCAATTTATAGATCTGGCGAAAAATCCGGCGTTTGCCGATCTGGCTAAGAACGCAGCCTTTGCCGACTTAGCGAAGAATGCGCAGTTCATTGATCTGGCCAAAAATCCCGCTTTTGTTGACCTGGCCAAGAATGCTCAGTTTGCTGATTTGATGAAATCTTCTCAATTCCTTGAACTGGCTAAATCGCCTGCCTTTGCTGATTTAGCTAAAAATGCCCAGTTTGCCGAACTGGCTAAAAATCCGGCCTTTGCCGACCTGATGAAAAATGAAACCTTTACTGAACTGATGAAGTCTTCGCAGTTTGCCGATCTGGAAAAGATGGCAACAGCAGCTGATAACTAAACGATAAACGTTTCATCAGTTTAATCGCAAGCCGTCATTATGAAAATGACGGCTTTTTGTTTTATTTTTCCTAACCAACCTATGTCTGAAGTATGCGGATATATGCAATGATCTTCCTCTTGCTGCATAGCATTGCAGGCAAGGCACAACTAAACAAAATCGAAACCCAGGATCTACGGTTAATTACATATGACTTCGGCCACAAATACATTTTACCCCATGCCGGTCGATGCTTTCACAATGCCCTGAATTTTCACAAAAAGCTGTTCGATTATACTCCTTCAGAGAAAATAACCGTGCTTATCCAGGATTTTGGAGATTTTGGAAACGGAGGCGCAACGGCTGTACCGCGAAATGTAATTACCATGGGGCTGTCGCCTTTCAGCTATACGTTTGAAACCAGTCCGGCAGGCGAACGGGTATTCAGTATGATGAACCACGAGTTGGTTCATGTAATAGCACTGGACAACAGCAGCAGTTCTGACCGATTTTTTCAGAAAATATTTTTCGGCAAAGTTGCCCCCACGAAAGAAAATCCGCTTTCGGGTTTTTACAGTTACCTGACAAGCCCGCGGAGGTACTCACCGCGCTGGTATCACGAAGGCATAGCTTCCTATGTTGAAACATGGATGAGCGGAGGTGTAGGACTTGCCATGGGAAGTTATGATGAGATGGTTTTCCGTACCCGTGTTTTGGATAAGGCAAGGATTTATACAGCTCAGGGTTTAGAAGCCGAAGGCACGACAACCGACTTCCAAGGCAAAACCAATTCTTACTTGTATGGAACTCGCTTTATGGGTTATCTATCCTATCAGTATGGACCTGAAAAAATCATAGAATGGGTGAGCCGAAGAGATGGCAGCCGTAGGGCGTGGTCAGCCCAGTTTAAAAACGTTTTTGGTAAACCGCTTAATCAATCCTGGAATGAGTGGATTGATTTCGAAAAAAAATGGCAGCAGGAAAACATCCAGCGCATTAAAGAATATCCGGTAACACCGATGGAAGTTATATCCCATCAAACCATTGGCTCGGTCTCGCTGCCACATTACGATAAAAAACGAAATGTAGTTTACATCGCTGTTAACTATCCCGGTCAGGTGCCCCATCTGGCCGCGTTGGATTTAAAAACCGGAAAGCTTAACCGGTTGCATGACATCAAAGGAGCTGCCTTGTTTTATGTATCATCACTTACATTTGATAAGCATGATAAATTATATTTCACAACCGACAATGATGCCTGGCGTGATCTGATGTGCTACGATCTTCAAACCAAAAAAGTAACACGGCTTCAACGGGATTTCCGAACCGGAGACCTTGCATATAATCAGAAAGATCAATCCATTTGGGGCATTAAACATCTAAACGGCTACTCCACAATCGTCCAAATACCGCAAACACCCGACAAGTCCGGTAGGCCCTACAGCGCGTGGCGTCAACGGTACACACTACCATACGGTCATGATATATTCGATATTGACATCTCTCCTGACGGCAAGCTGCTTAGTGCCGCCGTATCTGATTATCGCGGCAATCAGTCCTTACTGTTATTCCGGCTTGACAGTCTTGAGGTTAACAAAGTTTCGATGGATACCATCTTCAATTTTGAAATTTCTTCACCCCAAAGCTTCCGATTCACGGATGATGGCCGTTATCTGATCGGCAGCTCCTATTATTCAGGCGTAAGCAATATTTACCGGGTTGATCTTCAAACTAAAGAGATTGTGCCGATGAGTAATGCCATTACGGGTTTGTTCAGGCCACTCCAGATTAATGATGAGAAATTACTGGCTTTTAATTTTACGGCCAATGGATTTCAACCCGTATTTATTCCAAATCAGCCTGTAGAAGAAATCGGAACCATCGAGTTCCTTGGCAATAAGACGATTGAAAAACATCCCATACTGAAAACATGGGAATTACCCATGGCCTCTTCAACCGATATAAACATTGAAGCACTTACCCGGGAACAAGGTCAGTACAGGCCGGGTAAACACATTGCATTAAATTCAGCCTATCCTATCATTACGGGCTATAAAAATTTTATTGGAGCCGGATATACTTTCAACCTGGCCGACCCGCTTAACTTCAGGGAATTTGAGTTTACCGTATCCTATACTCCGCGAAGCTGGCAGAATAAACTGGCCAGCGAAGCCGACACAACGAATTTAATACTGGAAGATGATGAACGATTGCACTTATCGTTAACTGGAAAGATCGGGCGTTATAATTTCAGTCTTCATCATAATCCGGCCAGTTTCTACGATTTATTTGGCCCGACACGGGTTTCACGCAGGGGAACGATGGGAAGACTTGAATACACCCGTCCTTTAATCTGGGATATGCCTCGAAAACTTGATCTGACAGTTGGTACAGGATTTTTTTATGGATTGCAGAAATCACCTTTCTTCCAGCAAATCGACACACAGGAATTCACCGATAGCCTGTTCATTAACCTGGATGCTTCATTGGTGTACAGCAATTTACGCAGTTCGATAGGTGCCGTAGATCCGGAAAAAGGATTTCGCTGGACCTTCCGGACACTCTCGGCAACATCCAACGGAAAGTACTATGCCACACTAGTCGGGTCATGGGATGTAGGTTTTCAACTACCTGTTAATCACCTGTCGCTCTGGTTGCGGACTGCTGCCGGCAGTTCGCTGAATGATGCGTTTAATCCGTTTACCCGCTTTGGGTTTGCCGCATTTGGAAACAACATTATCGATTATCAGGCTGCCCGCAGATACCGAAATATATTTTCGTTTCCAGGTGTTGGGTTTGATGCCAGTCGTTTCATCATAGCCAAAAGTTTCGCCAAAGGCATGGCCGAACTGGTGCTCCCCCCGATTCGCTTCCGCCATGCAGGAACTTTGAATTTTTATTCAAACTGGATGCAGTTTTCTCTCTTTTCTTCCTTACTGACTACCTCCGAACCTGAATTTGGAAAAAGTCGGTTTATTAATGCCGGCGCTCAACTGGATATTAAGCTGGTGATTTTTTCTTTACTTGAATCCACTTTTTCAGTGGGCTATGCACGGGCTGCCGACCTCCTTAATAAGGACACTTTCCAGGAATGGATGGTTTCGTTAAAACTTCTTAAATAAGATTTCTGCCATGCAATTGTTCTTCCTTATATCACTTGCGTTGCTTCCGGGTTTGTTAATTGCCGTTTATCTTTATCTTCATGACAAACATGAACCCGAACCGATAGGGTTGGTTATTATCAGCTTCTTTTTAGGTGCTGTCAGTTTTTTCCTGAACTTGCTTATTGCCTGGCCGGTAGATAAGCTCATTCCGGTTGATGACCACGACCTTACCGCCCAGGCTATCCATGCATTTGCTGTTGTTGCCTTTATCGAAGAATTAAGTAAGTTTCTTTTTCTGCGATTCTTTATATATCCCAATAAAAATTTTAATGAACCTTTAGACGGAATTATATATGCCGTAATGATCGGCATGGGCTTTGCAACCGCAGAAAATGTTCTCTATGTATGGGAAGGCGGCTTCGACACGGCCATTATTCGAATGTTTTCTGCTATTCCGGCTCATGCCATGTTCTCGGTAATGATGGGTTACTGGATGGGTCGCGCCAAATTTATCCACCACTTTGAAACGCGGTATGCCCTGCTGGGTTTGCTTAGTGCGGTATTACTTCACGGTTTGTACGATTACTTTTTGTTTATCTCCTTCCTGCCAGGCATTTGGATTTGGTCGTTTGTTACACTCGCAATCGGTATTTACCTCGGAAGAAAGGCCATTCAAATTCATATTCACTCATCACCTTTTATTGAAATGAAAAAAGCTTCTCAGGATTGAGAAGCTTTTTTCATAATCATATTAACAAATCATTTCATCTGCCCGTACTTCCGCGAATACCGTTCGTACAGTTCCTGCTGGTTGCCGGAAAGTGTAATTCTTTTACCGCTAATGAAAGCCATCAGCAGGTTATTGGTGCGGTAATCCAGCGCATCACCTTCGCTAACGAATAATGTAGCATCCTTCCCTACTTCCAATGAGCCGACACGCTTGTCAATGCCCAGCGCTTTAGCCGTATTGAGTGTAATAGTTTTGAGCGCTTCCTCTTTATCCATGCCGTAAGCCACGGCCGTGCCGGCAAAGAATGGAAGGTTTCGCCCGTTGTGAAGTGCTCCGGCACAAAATAAGGACACCTGTACGCCGGCCTGGTGTAAGAGGTACGGAGCCCGGAACGGTAAATCGATGTCATCATCGATGCGATCGGGCAAATTATGCGTGTCCTGGATAATCACAGGTATGTTGTTTTCTTTTAAGAAATCAGCTACCCACACAGCGCTGGTTCCGGTAATCAATGTAATTTTTTGCACACCCTGACGCTGGGCAAAACGCACACTTTCAACGATTTCTTTGGGCGAGCCCGCATGTATGAATAAAATTTTACGGCCATCGAAAAGACCTTGCATAGCTTCGAATTTAAGGTTGGTTTCGCGGGCCGCCTGCTGACCATACGCCTTGGCTTCGGTAAAGAACTGATGAAGTTCGGTAACCTGTTTGTCGTATTCGTTATTTGCCTGCTCACTGAAGGTAAAGGTGTTAAAGTCAAATTGCCGGCGCATCATAGATGGCCAGTTCATGTGTATGCCTATATCAATGCTGTGCGCTGCATCTTCCCAGTTCCAACCTTCCATCTCCATTACCGATGATGTACCCGAGATGGTACCACCGGTGGGTGTGGCTTCGGCCAACAAAACTCCGTTGAAACGGAAAGTCGGTATAAATTCACTGTCCGTATTATAAGCAATTAAAGCGCGAACATTGGGATTCATTTCTCCGCGCTCCTGAAAATCGTTCATGGCACGGATGGAAGTAACCTCCTGCAAACCAACCTGGGAATTGGGAAGAATAAAACCCGGGTAGATGTGCTTTCCGCTTACATTGATTACTTCATAACCAGACAGGTTCGGGTTAGAAGAAGCCGGAGCCACAATGGTAAGCTTTCCTTTATCAAATGCAACAACGGCGTTATTGATTACCTGTCCGTTACCCAAATGTGCTGTTGCCCCGGTCAGCGCGATGGGTTTTGATTGTGGGGGCGCAGGAACAGGCGTCTGTGCATAAGCAACACCCAGTAGAAAAAGCAGCGTAATATATACGAATGTTTTCATAACTGATTTTCGGTTTTTAAGATTAATGATCATGATCATCGAATTCCACTCCCAATACATCTTCGCAGTGGAACATTACCTGCGAACGGCCCTCACCGCGTTGCGTAGGAGCGCCTGCGCGTTTCGCATCCTTCATTTTCTGAATCAGGCGTGCACGCTCCGCTTCCTGCTCTTTACGATTTTGTGCGTCCTTTTCGATATCGAAGTACACCTTGCCATCGATGATTGTTTTTTCCGCTTTGGCATACACGCTCAAAGGATGGTCGGTCCACAACACCACATCAGCTGACTTACCTACTTTTATGCTTCCCATCTGATTATCCAGGTGAAGCATTTTGGCTGGATTAAGCGTCACGGTTTTCAGTGCCTCCTCTTCACTCAAACCACCGTATTTCACGGTCTTGGCTGCCTCCTGATTCAGGCGTCTTCCCATTTCCGCATCATCCGAATTGATTGCCGTAAGTACGCCGGCCCGGGTAAGAATCGCAGCATTGTAAGGTATGGCATAACGCACTTCCCACTTATAATTCCACCAGTCGGCAAATGAAGAAGCAGCCACACCGTGTTGTGCCATCTTATCGGCCACCTTATAACCCTCAAGAATATGCGTGAACGTGTTAACCCGGAAATTAAACTTTTCGGCAACCTTCATCAGCATATTGATTTCACTTTGCACATAAGAATGGCACGTGATGAAGAGTTTTTTATTGATGATGTCGAGCATCGCCTCTTCGGCCAGATCCCTGCGCGGTTTAATGGCCGTTGCTTTTTCTTTTGCCGGCAAGCTGTTGTATGCATCCCATTTCTTCTTGTATTCCAATGCGCTGGTAAAAGCATCCATGTACACTTGCTCTACTCCCATGCGGGTTTGCGGATAGCGTATGGAATTGGCATTGGCGGTCCGCTTCACATTTTCACCCAGTGCAAACTTGATGAAACGATCCGCTCCCTGAATCTTATAATTTTCCGGTGCTTCGCCCCAGCGAAGTTTTACAAGTGCCGATTGCCCGCCTATAGGATTGGCCGATCCGTGTAATATCTGAACAGCCACTACACCTCCTGCCAGGGCCCGGTAAACGTTAATGTTTTCAGCGTCAATATTATCGCCAATGCGCACCATACCCGAATTGGTTGCCACGTCGTTCACACTTGCGGTGGCAATGTGTGAGTGTTCATCAATGATACCGGGTGTAAGGTGCTTACCGGTTCCGTCAATAATTTTTGCTCCCGGTTCGGACAGATTTTTTCCGATGCGGGCGATTTTTCCATCTTTTATCAACACATCCGTGTTCTGTAAAATGCCTTCGGCCTCATTCGTCCATACCGTTGCATTCCTGATGATCATGGTTTCGGCAACGGGCAATGAAGGATAGCCATGCGCTATGAAAGGATAAATGACCTTACCTACTTCCGGAGTCTTTTTATCCTGGGCACCCGCACGTCCGGCAGTATTTGATTTTACGTCACCGGTGCGGGTAGCTGACCAGTTCACCCACTGACCGTTGACCAACTGACCTTTGCCTTTCCAACCGTTGTTTTCTGTCCAGCCTGACAGGCGAATGGTACCTGATTCTTTAGGACTGGGTTTGAAGCTTAACGTAATCAGATTTTCCTTAAAGGTGGCGGTTGCATCCACGGAAGTGGTGTCATTTAATTTTACTTTGGCTTTGTGTGCGCCTGCCTCTCCACTCACTTCGAGCACGTAGTTGGTTTCGCCTACGGAAAGCTGATAGTTACCACTGAAGTCCTTTGTATCCAGAGGTTTAATGCTGTATGGCTTACCCTGGATCCAGTTTTCGTAAATGATGGTTTTTTCGTCAAAAATTTTACCTGAGGTAATCAGGAAGTTGGCAATCATCCCTTTTTTAAGACTGCCAATCTGATTATCCATGCCAATTAATTGAGCCGGTGTGGCAGTAAGCGCTTTCAGGGCTGCTCCTTCACTCAGGCCGTATTCCATGGCTTTACGGATGTTGGGAATAAAATCAGCGACTCTTCGCAAACCATTGGCTGTTATGACAAAAGGAATACCTGCTTTTTCTAAAGCAGCCAGGTTGGTAGGAGCCAGCTCCCAATGTTTCATTTCAGCTAATGAAACACGGGCAGCATCAAGCGGGTCTTCCACGTCGTAGGCATCGGGGAAGTTTACCGGGACAATCAGTGTAGCCCGCGTTGATTTGATTTCATTGATGCGCTTGTATTCATCACCGCCACCCTTGATGATGTACTGCACGCCAAATTCATCGCCTACTTTATCCGCACGCAAAATGTTCATCCAACTGTTGGCTTCAAAAATCTGCGGCAGCTTTTGATTCTGAATCCAGGCTTCCAACGAATTATCGGCAAAAGGCCGTGGATTATGGCTGCCAAACCACTCGGCATCCAGATAGGTTTGCCGCAAAAGGGCAATACATCCCATCAGCGATGAAGGATAGTTTTGGGTGGAAGAACCTTTATCAAAAGAGTACAATGCAGCTGCCTTCTGACGCAACATCACCTGATTATCCGATGTCTCCCCCAGGGTTACAAAAGCACCGGTACCGCGGGCAATACCATCGGGCTTGTGAGAAAGAACGGCACCAAAACCGGCTTTACGCAATTCATCCGCCGATTTGTTGTTAATGGTAAATTCATCGGCCGCGTTATAATGCGAACGAATGGCCTGGTTGGCATTGTAAGCACCTTTGGTATTCGATTGGATTTGTTCAACCCCGGAAAAGCCGCCTCCTCTGGGCCGTTGTACTTCGGGTAAGCCGTAGTAGGATGACAAGTCAATAAAGGCAGGATAAATGTATTTACCCTTCAGGTCATACACCGCATACCCGCGCGGCACGCTGATGTTTGTGCCCACTTGTTCAATCTTGCCATCCCTAACCAACAGGGTGGCATTGTTCAATGTAGTTTGCGCATCTACCACAACGGTGGCATTGGTAAAGGCAAACAAGCCGGCTCGGGGGTCTTTCACATCATTGCGCGGGAAAGTCTCCTGCGCAGCAAGCGGCATAGCCAGAGCCAGTAATAAAACCAGTAGCAGTCTTTTCATAGTATTTTGATTCAAGCGGTCGAAAGGTAAACATTGAAAGCACTTACCCAAAAAAGATAGGGATATGCGGTTAAATTGCCTGTTCAGCGACGTATCTTAACCATACGGTATATTTCATCGGAACCGATGTATTTTTCCGGAAAGAGAGTATTCATTAATTTTTCAATAATCCGATTCAATGCTCCCGTTTCTTAATGCTTTCTTTTTTGTATTTCATACATTATTCACGCTTTTTAATTTGACTGGGTGGCTTTTTCCGCGATTACGCAGACTACACCTGTTTACCATAGGTATCACTGCTTTTTCCTGGTTCGTATTGGGTTTATGGTATGGATGGGGTTATTGCCTGTGCACCGACTGGCATTGGCAGATAAGGGAAGCGATGGGTTTACACGACCAATCACCTTCGTATATTCATTTTCTGATTTTGAAACTCACGGGACTGAACGCCAACCCGGAATGGGTAGATGTTGCCACCGCAGCTGGATTTCTTATTGGTTTAATGGGAACGTTGTGGGCAAATTTCTTTAGAAAGCATAAAAAGCCAGAGCGTACACGGTAAACCCTAAGTTGTTTATCGGCCCGCAGATTTTCGTCATTTAAAAAGCTGTTGTATAATTGCCTGCAATGAGTACTGCAACCACAAGTTCCGCCAAAACCAAATACAGTTTTACAGAGAAAAAAGACACCCGTTCCGGATTCGGTGCCGGCCTGCTGGAGGCGGGTCGCCAAAACGAAAATGTGGTAGCCTTGTGTGCCGACCTTACCGGTTCACTGAAAATGGATGCCTTTAAGAAGGAATTTCCACATCGCTTTTTTCAGGTAGGCATAGCCGAAGCCAATATGATGGGCATAGCAGCAGGTTTAACCATTGGCGGTAAAATTCCGTTTACCGGTACCTTTGCCAACTTTTCTACCGGGAGGGTGTACGACCAAATCAGGCAGTCTATCGCCTATTCGCATAAAAATGTAAAAATATGTGCCTCGCATGCTGGTCTTACATTGGGTGAAGATGGAGCCACGCATCAAATACTGGAAGACATCGGCATGATGAAGATGCTGCCGGGAATGACTGTGATTGTTCCATGCGACTACAACCAGACCAAAGCTGCCACACTCGCCCTGGTCAATCATCACGGGCCGGCATATTTACGATTCGGACGTCCCTCCTGGCCAGTGTTTACCGCCCCCGATCGCCAATTTGTTATCGGTAAAGCCGATGTGATGATTGAAGGAAGCGATGTAAGCATCTTTGCCTGTGGACACATGGTATGGCAGGCCATTGAAGCGGAAGCCATACTTGCCGAACAGGGTATTCGTGCCGAAGTAATCAACATTCATACAATCAAGCCGATTGACCGGGAGGCCATTCTGAAATCCGTAGAAAAGACCCGCTGCGCCGTGACTTGTGAGGAACATCAGATTAATGGCGGACTTGGAGAAAGTGTGGCGCAGATATTGTGCCGCTTCCATCCTGCACCGATTGAAATGGTTGCGGTTAACGACTCATTTGGAGAAAGCGGAACACCGGCACAACTGCTTAAAAAATATGGTCTGGCCCCCGAAAATATTGTCAGTGCAGTGCAGAAAGTCCTAGCCCGAAAAAAGTGAAGCCCAGGATACTTGTTCTGTGCACCGGTAACTCCTGCCGCAGCCAGATGGCCGAAGGTTATTTAAAACACTTTGCAGGAAATAAAGCCGAAGTATACAGCGCTGGCATTGAAGCGCACGGAGTTAATCCGCGTGCCATTGCCATAATGAAAGAAGATGGTATTGATATCAGCATGCATACTTCGAATACGGTTGATGAGTATGCTCATCTTGAATTTGACTATGTGCTAACAGTATGCGATAATGCCCGTGAGAACTGTCCGTACTTTCCCGCACGGGTAAAGCAACTGCACCACAACTTTCCCGACCCCGCCAGAGCCAACGGCACAGACGAGGAAATCATGCAACAGTTCCGTCAAGTACGCAACCAAATTAAAGAATACATTAAATGGTTCGTGGAAGATAATCTGAAATGAGCTCATCCAATAAACCCATTGACTATTAACCATGGACCAATCAACCATGGACTAACCAACCATTTTTCTACATTTGCGATTCATCTTGTTTGCAGATGGATTTCAACAAGTTTATCGTAATCGATTTCGATAGCACTTTTACTAAAGTCGAAGCATTAGACCTCTTGGCCGACATCATCTATGACGGGCAGCCGGAAAAGGAATCCATCAAAAAGCAAATTACCGAAATTACCAACCAGGCGATGGAAGGACACCTCTCCTTCCGCCAGGCCCTCGAAAAGCGCATCGCTTTGCTGAAGCCAAACAAAAAGCACCTCGAACAACTGGCCGTTAGGCTCAAATACCAGGTCTCCGAATCGTTCAAACGAAACCGCGAGTTTTTTCACAAGTATGCCGACAACATCTATGTTATCTCCAACGGCTTTCACATCTTTATTGACCCGGTGGTAATGGAATTTGGCATAAAGCCTGAAAACATTTTAGCCAACCGGTTCTTTTTTGATGACCAGGGTAACGTAACCGGCTTTGATACAAGTAATCCGTTATCGGATAACCACGGAAAAGTAGAACAGCTGAAGCGACTTAACCTGCCGGGCGACATCTATGTGATTGGCGATGGATATACCGACTATGAAATTAAAGCCGCAGGGCTGGCTAATAAATTTTTTGCTTTTACCGAAAACGTGGAGCGAAATGCCATTATGGAAAAAGCCGACCATATAACGCCCAGCTTCGATGAGTTTCTCTATCTCAATAAACTGAATACGGCTATTTCCTACCCTAAAAACAGAATCCATGTTTTATTATTGGAGAACATTCACCCGGTAGCTGCACAGATTTTACGGGCCGATGGTTTTACCGTTGAAACACTACCCACCGCACTGACAGAAGAAGAGTTGTGTGAGCGAATCAGGAATGTAAGCGTACTCGGTATCCGGTCGAAAACACAAATTACCGAACGGGTTTTGCAACACGCCAACCGGTTGATGGTGATTGGCGCGTTTTGCATCGGAACTAACCAGATTGACCTGAAAGCTGCAACCCGAAAAGGTGTAGCTGTATTCAATGCTCCCTACAGCAACACCCGGTCGGTGGTGGAAATGGCCGTTGCCGAAATGATTGTTCTGATGCGCAAATTATTTGACAAGTCCAACAAAATGCATCGGGGCATTTGGGATAAGTCGGCTGAAGGAAGTTACGAAGTTCGGGGCAAACGTTTGGGAATTGTAGGCTATGGCAGTATTGGTTCGCAGCTATCGGTGCTGGCTGAAGCCCTGGGCATGAAAGTTTATTACTACGACATTGAAGAAAAGCTGGCATTGGGTAACGCTACAAAATGCAAATCGCTGAAGGAACTGCTGGAGCTCAGCGATATTGTTTCGCTCCACGTTGATGGCCGCGAAAGCAATACTCACCTGATTGGCGAACGCGAGTTTTCCTGGATGCGAAACGGTGTGATTCTGCTGAACCTGAGCCGCGGGCACATTGTTGACATCCATGCGCTGAAAAAAGCCATAGAAACCGGAAAGGTTGCCGGCTGCGCCATCGATGTATTTCCCTATGAGCCCGTAAATAATAATGAGGAGTTTATATCCGAATTACGCGGACTACCGAATACCATCCTCACTCCGCACATTGGCGGCAGTACACGCGAAGCCCAGGAAAATATCGGGCAATTCGTGCCGGCACGCATTCAGGATTACATTAACACCGGAAGTACTTCCAGCAGTGTAAACTTTCCCAACCTGGCACTACCCACACTCGAAAATGCCCATCGCCTTATTCATATTCACGAAAATGTACCCGGCATACTCGCACGTATTAACCAGGTATTAGCTAGTCATAATATCAACATCGTGGGACAATATCTGAAAACCAATGAACAAATAGGCTACGTAATTACTGATATTGATAAGGAGTACAACAAGGAAGTAATTCGGGAACTCCGCGGTATCGAACACACCATTAAATTCCGCGTGCTCTATTAAGCCAAACCATTTCAGAAAATTTTTTCTAAGGAGAAAGTGTTAAAAAACCCACCGGATTTGGCGAGGTTGTTTCGTGAACCCCGTAAAGACAGGTTTTGAGCTGCATCGCATCCGCAACCTTCCACTGTTATCCTGCTCCGAAGAACGAGGTCCCGCCGGTGGCGGGATGAGGCCTGATTTTGGACACGTGCTTCACTCGGTATGGTCATACTTGTTAGGTTCAGCAAACGTGTCCCAAATCCGGGTGGGATTTTCTGAAACAAACGTAGAAAAAACCTTATCGTTCGTCAATATTGCTTTTGATGAATTTTTTAATTACCCGCAACCGCTACTTTTGTGCACGATGAAACACCTTGTAAGCTTTGCACCGGGTCCCTCACAATTGTACTTCACCGTGCCCGACCACCTGCGTCAGGCACTGCGCGAAGGAATTCCCTCCATGTCTCATCGCAGCGCAGCATTCGAAAAAATTTTTGCCGGCGCTTCGGAAAATCTGCGTGAACTGCTTAATCTGCCTGACAACTTTAGCATCTTTTTCTGTTCATCGGCAACCGAGATATGGGAACGCATCATTCAAAATCTTACAGCTGAACATTCCGTGCACCTTTCGACCGGTGCATTCGGCAAACGCTTTTACGAAACTGCCCTCCAGTTAAAACGCCATGCCGTGTTGTATGAAAAAGCTTACGGAGATGGATTCACTCAGGCGCCTGACGTGCCCCCTACCGAACTTATCGCCATAACCCATAACGAAACCAGTACAGGTGTAACAACACCGCATGAAATAATTAAAGCGTTGCGCCTTCAACACCCGCAAAGCATTATCGCAGTAGATGCCGTGTCGTCACTACCTTACCCGCAATTTGATTTTACCACGATTGATACATTGTTTTTCTCCGTTCAAAAAGGCTTCGGGCTGCCCGCCGGCCTGGGTGTTTGGATAGTCAATGAACGCTGTATCGAAAAGGAGGAACAACTGCGTAGCACAGGTCAGTCTACCGGAACATATCACAGTCTGACTTCCCTTCTTCAACATGCACGTAAACACCAAACACCCGAAACACCAAATGTGCTGGGTATTTACCTTTTGGAAAAAGTAACAGCTGATATGCTGCGAAGAGGCATCACTGCAATTCGTAAAGAAACCGAATATAAGGCTGCTGTTTTATATCATGCGCTGGAGCAACACCAATCTATCCGGCCGTTTGTAAAAACACCAGCTTTACGTTCACCTACCGTTATTGTGGCCGAGACCAGTAATCTGACAGACAAGTTGTACACTAAATTATCTGAAAAGGGACTGCTCCCTGGCGAAGGATACGGACCACTCAAAGCCTCGACTTTGCGTTTTGCAAATTTTCCGGCTCACTCTAAAGAGCAGTTTGAAAAACTCGCTGACCTTATCAGTAACGGATAACCGAACTAAATAAGTGAGACGGTTGCCCGTAGCCTTTCAGAGAGCAGCTTCTTCATGGCCGGTGTTTCCTGTCAGGTTCCGATGAAGCGAAAAAGCAATTGATTAAATGTGCACCTTTCTATACTTTGCGGCCTTTCAACGGTTAATAGGTCATTTAAAAATTTACCTGTATGAAGCGCCTTTACATGCCTCTGCTTTTCACGTTTATCCACATCGTTATCTACTCACAGGACTATCGCTGGCAACAACGGGTTGAATATCAAATGAATGTCCGGCTTGATGTTAAAACCCATAAATTAACCGGAACCCAAAAACTGGTTTACACCAACAATTCGCCCGACACCCTCAGCAAAGTTTATTATCATTTATACTATAACGCCTTTCAACCAGGTTCGATGATGGACGTGCGCTCACGAACCATTGCCGACCCTGATGGACGTGTAACTGACCGCATCGCAAAACTTAAGGATGATGAGATCGGATACCAGCGCATTTTAAAATTAACGCAGGATGGCAAGGAGGTTCGCTTCAAAGTAAACGGAACCATTCTGGAAGTCGAGTTGAACAAAGCTTTGCTTCCAAAAACCAAAACCACATTCGACATGCAATTTGAAGCGCAGGTGCCTGTGCAGATAAGACGAACCGGCCGCAACAACCGCGAAGGAATAGCTTACTCCATGACGCAGTGGTATCCGAAAATAGCCGAGTACGACCACCAGGGTTGGCACGCTTACCAATATGTTGCCCGTGAATTTCATGGCGTATGGGGCGACTTCGATGTAAAAATTACCCTCGACCCAACGTATGTGGTGGCAGGAACCGGTCTGCTGCAAAACCCGCTACAGGTTGGACATGGTTATGAAAAACCCGGCTCAAAGGTTAACCGCCCGACAGGTGAACTGACCTGGCATTTCCTTGCAAAAGATGTAATTGACTTTGCATGGGCAGCCGATCCGGACTACACCCATACCATCGCGCAGGTTCCCGATGGTCCGGAAGTTCACTTCTTCTATCAAAAAAACGAAAAGACAGCCGATAACTGGAAGCGACTTGAGGAGTATGTAGTTAAACATTTCCAGTTCATGAACCGTACGTTTGGAAAATATCCATACCCTGCCTATTCGGTAATTCAGGGCGGAGACGGAGGCATGGAATACCCGATGTGTACGCTGATATTGGGTGAAGGAAACTTCAACGGCCTGGTAAGTACCGCCATACACGAAATTTCCCACAGCTGGTATCAGGCTGTTCTGGCAAGTAATGAGTCACTCTATCCGTGGATGGACGAAGGTTTTACCTCCTTTACACAGGATGAATCGCTTGCCAAATTTTCCAACACCGAAAATCCGCATACCTCAACCTATGCAAGCTATTTTGCGCTGGTGCGCAGCGGTTTGCAGGAGCCGGCCAGCCAGCACTCCGACCACTTCACTACGAATCGCGCCTATAGCACCGCTGCCTATAGCATGGGCAGTATGTTGCTTAATCAACTAAAGTACATCATGGGAGATGAAACATTTTACCGCGCCATGCGCAACTACTACAACACATGGAAATTTCGGCATCCCGAACCTAACGACTTCATCCGCGTGATGGAAAAGACCTCGGGCCTAAGCCTGAGCTGGTTCATGCGCTATTGGATCAACACCACCAAACGCATTGATTATGGAATCAAACAGGTGCTTCAACAAAATGGCAAAACCTTTGTTGTCCTTGAACGCCTGGGTGAACTGCCCATGCCGGTCGAACTTACTGTTACCTACCGCAACGGTGCGCGCGAAGTGTACTACCTGCCGCTAAATGAAATGATTGGAAGTAAAAAGCTGCCAACCTCCGGATGGTTCGCGCTTACTCCCTGGCCTTGGGTTAACCCAACATATACAATTGAAATCAACAAACCACTCTCCGACATCGTTGCGATGGAAATTGATGCCGCGCAACAAACTGCCGATATCGATCGGAAAAACAACAAGCTCGATTTGAGCAGCGAATTAAAAGGATACACCGACCCTACCCGGTAATCGTCAAAACTTTATTTTTGCTGCCCAACAACCCTTTTCATGACGGCTGAGCAGGCAAAAAAGGAAATTGAACGCCTAACGGAGCTGATTAACTACCACAACGACCTGTACTACCAGCAGCACCGCACCGAGATTAGCGACTACGAATTTGACCAGTTGCTCGAAAAGCTGGTTAAACTGGAAAACCAATTTCCTCAGTTCCGCCTGCCCGACTCACCCTCGCAACGCGTGGGCGGCACCGTGACCAAAGATTTTCCACAGGTAGATCACCGCTATCCCATGCTTTCGCTGAGCAATACGTATAGCGAAGAAGAGGTCAGGGAATTTGATAACCGCGTGGCAAAAGGACTGGGCGGTCAACCCTACGAGTACGTCTGCGAACTAAAGTTCGATGGCGTTTCAATCAGCCTGATTTATGAAAACGGGTTGCTCGTTCGGGGCGTAACCCGTGGTGATGGTGTTCGGGGTGATGACGTTACCACCAATGTAAAAACCATCCGTAGCATCCCGTTGCGCGTAAAAGGTACAGACGTACCGGCATGGTTTGAAGTTCGCGGAGAAATATTCATGCCGAAAGATGTATTTGAACAGCTGAACAAAGAACGTGAAGATATCGGTGAAGAAACCTACGCCAACGCCCGGAATACCACATCAGGAACATTAAAAATGCAGGATTCTTCGATCGTTGCCCGACGCAGGCTCGATTGTTATGCTTACTACCTGTTAGGAGAAGAAACCGGGATACAAACGCACGAAGAAGGATTAAAAAAGCTTGCCCGTTGGAAATTCAACGTATCGCCTACCTGGCGTAAATGCAAAAATCTCAATGAGGTGTTGACTTACATTAAGGAATGGGAGGACAAACGCTTTAACCTGCCGGTTGAAACCGATGGCGTGGTAATCAAAGTAAACCGCATTGACCAGCAGGAAGAACTGGGCCTGACCGCCAAAAGTCCGCGCTGGGCTATTGCTTTTAAATACAAACCTCAGTCGGTAAGCACAAAGCTCAATGGTATAACCTATCAGGTAGGCCGCACCGGAGCCATTACTCCCGTGGCCGAATTACAACCGGTTTTCCTTTCGGGGACCACAGTAAAGCGGGCCTCGCTACATAACGCTAATGAAATTGCACGACTCAACCTGCATGAAGGCGACTATGTGTTTGTGGAAAAAGGCGGTGAGATTATTCCGAAAGTTACTGGTGTTGACCTGAGCAAACGCTCCCCCTACGCAAAGCCTATACAATACATCACGCACTGCCCGGAGTGCGGCACAAAATTGATTCGCGAAGAAGGTGAAGCAGCGCACTATTGTCCTAATACAACAGGTTGCCCACCCCAAATCATGGGTCGCATCGAGCATTTTATCCAGCGGAAAGCCATGGATATTAACGCACTCGGTGAAAAAACAATTGAACAACTTTACCGCAGGGGTATGGTGAAAACTCCTGCGGATTTATACGAACTGAAACTTGCCGATTTGCTGCAGCTCGAAGGCTTTAAGGAAAAATCCGCCAAAAATGTGCTGGAAGGTATTGAAGAAAGTAAAAAGGCACCTTTTGAAAATGTGTTGTTCGCTTTGGGTATCCGGTACGTCGGAAAAACAGTAGCCGAAAAGCTGGCCCGTCATTTCAAATCGCTCGAAGCATTGGCTGCGGCTTCGTATGAAGAACTGGTAAATGCTCCGGAGGTTGGCGAAAAAATTGCCCAAAGCATAATCCGGTTTTTCCGTAACCCGGAAAATCAAAATGAAATTGAACGTCTGCGCAAAGCAGGACTAAACTTTGCGCTGGACAAAAATAGCTTCGTACCCGAAAGCACGGTACTGAACAACAAATCGTTTGTCATCTCGGGTGTGTTTAAAAAATACGGTCGCGATGAGCTGAAAGAATTGATTATCCGAAACGGAGGCCGTGTTCTTTCGGGAGTTTCGGGAAAATTGGATTATTTAGTGGCCGGCGAAAACATGGGCCCTGCCAAACTGGAAAAAGCCCGTCAACTGGGCATTCGGATAATTTCCGAAGAAGAACTAGAAAGGCTGCTAAACGGTGAAGCCATCTGAACCATGAAACTGAACTTCCTCAAACTGCGAACAAAAAACCAGCTCCGGAAAAACAAAACTCAGCGCAGCAGCATACCATTTAAAAAAGCCGAGCGCATAGGCTTACTGTTTACCATTGAAGACCGCAACAAGCACGACCATATTAAGCAGTTTATCCATAAGCTGGAGCAGGAAGGAAAGAAAGTTCAGGCCTTTGCATTTCTTCCGCCCAAAAAAGAAAACTACGAGTTTCTGTTCGACTTCTTTACTCCGCAGGAAGTTTCCTTCTGTGGAAGTATCAAATCAGATCATGCCCTTCGTTTTGCCGATACCGCGTTCGATTATCTGTTTTGTCTGGATAAAAATCCGAATGACTACATCTGCTACCTGCTTGCACGGAGCAAAGCCCGGTGTCGGGCTGGCATTTACAGTGAACAGTTGCAACCCTATTTCGAACTTATGGTGAACGGCGTTAAAAGCACATCGGCTTTAATTGAACACATTCATCAATACACACAAAAGCTCAAGTGACATGAAAAAACTGGAAGGCACCGGTGTGGCTTTGGTTACACCTTTTCAGCCAAATGGTGAAATTGATTTTCCGGCTCTGAAGAAACTGCTCCGTCATACGGCTAAAGGAGTTGACTACTATGTGGTGATGGGTACCACAGGCGAATCGGTTACGGTAAGCACAGACGAAAAAAAGAGGATACTTCAATTTGTTAAAGAAAACAACTCCGCTGGTTTGCCCATTGTGTATGGCATCGGAGGTAACAACACCCGCGCTGTATTGGAAACCATTAAGGAAACCGATTTCACCGGAGTGGATGCCCTTCTCTCGGTAAGCCCGTATTACAACAAGCCTTCTCAGGCAGGAATCATCGGGCACTTTCAGGCGGTAGCCAATGCCAGTCCGGTGCCGGTTATCTTATATAACGTTCCGGGAAGGACCTCATCAAATATCACTGCCGAAACAACGCTGAAACTGGCCATGCATCCCAACATCATCGGCATCAAGGAAGCATCGGGAAACATCGAGCAGTGCATGAAAATTGCCCGCTACAAACCCAAAAATTTTATGCTGATATCGGGCGAGGATTTACTTACGGTCGTGTTGTACAGTATGGGTGCACGCGGGGTAATATCGGTACTCGCCAATGCTTTTCCTGAAATATTCCGTAAAGCAAAGGAGGCGGCTTTTGCTTCGAAGTATGACAAAGCCTCTCAACATATGTTCAGTTTGATGGACATCAACCAACTGATGTACGAAGAAGGAAATCCGGTGGGCATTAAACAACTGCTGGCTGAGATGGGCATCTGCGGCAATATGGTTCGTTTACCGCTGGTTCCTGCTTCGGCTTCACTGCGCGAGCGCATAGCCCGCACATGGGCTGATATGAAAAAGAAAAAAGGGTAGCAGGCTACCCTTTTCTACCGCGACCTGAGGCGCGCAGTATTAACCTTTGCTTTTCAGCTCCTGAACTTCGATACGGATTTGCTGAGCCATGTTTTTCAGCTCCTGCATTCCTTTTCTCAGGCGGGTTCCTGCTGCACTGTTGCCTTTGTTGTAAAATTTGTCAGCATCGGCTTCCAGCGAAGCAATGAGGTTTTTAAGTTCCTGAAATTTTTGCATTGTCCTGATATTTAAGGGGTTAACAATTTTTTCAATATGCCAATTTAGCTAAAAACCCACAAAATCAACGAAAAACGGCATTTTTTTTATAAAACCTTGGTAACGGCAACCAGCTCCTCGTTGCGGTAAAAGCCGCTGTCAAGTTTGGATTTCAATGCCGAAAATGCGTTGAGCGTCCGCTCCACATCCTCCAATGAATGGGCCGCTGTAGGAATTATCCTGAACATGATAACATCCTTAGGCACAACAGGATAGATAACTACGGAACAGAAAATATTGAAGTTTTCACGCAGATCCATAGCCATGTTGGCAGCCTCGCCTACACCACCTTTAAAGAGCACGGGAGTAACAGGCGAAGAGGTCTGTCCGATGTTAAAGCCGCGTTCGCGAAGACCGTTTTGCATGGCACGAACTATCTGCCATAATTTTTCCCTTAGTTGCGGCTGCGTACGTAAAAGTTCAAGTCGCTTTATCGCGCCGATAACCAACGGCATAGGCAGGCTCTTGGCATAAATTTGCGAGCGAACCGAATAACGCAGGTATTTGATGATGCGTGCATCGCCACCTACAAAAGCCCCGATGCTGGCCATGGACTTGGCAAACGTTGAAAAGTACAGGTCGATGCCGTCCTGAACACCTTGCTCTTCACCTGTTCCCGCACCGGTTTTACCCATGGTTCCGAAACCATGCGCATCGTCAACAAACAAGCGAAAGTTGTATTTTTTCTTCAGCTCAACTACGCCCTTCAAATCACCCTGACGGCCACTCATGCCAAAAACACCTTCGGTAATAACCAGAATGCCGCCTCCGGTTTCGTTGGCCAGTTTTGTGGCACGCTGCAGTTGTTTCTCCAGGCTTTCCATATCGTTATGCGCATACACAAAGCGCTTGCCCATATGCAGGCGCACTCCATCAATAATGCAGGCATGCGACTCCGCATCGTAAACAATTACGTCTTTGCGGTCAACCAGCGCATCAATAATCGACACCACACCCTGGTATCCGTAGTTCAGCAGCATTACGTCCTCTTTTCCGATAAATTCAGCAAGCTGCTTTTCAAGTTCGATATGGTGCACCGAATTGCCCGACATCATACGGGCTCCCATCGGGTGACCTAATCCAAATTGTGCTGCCGCTTCCGCGTCGGTTTTGCGTACCTCCGGATGATTGGCCAAACCCAGGTAATTATTCAGGCTCCAGTTCAACACGGTACGGCCATTGAACTTCATATGTGGGCCAATATCGCCCTCCAGTTTAGGGAAAAAGAAATAATCATCCGGCAGATGGGAATATTTGGCCAGCGGGCCGGCTTCCATCTTGAGCTTCTCAAATAAGTCGATCATGAAGATTGAACAGTTTAAAATTGCGGCAAAAATAGCGAAAAATGCGCACTTTCAAGTTTGTCCTGTCAGCGGTTGTGTTGTTGCAGCCGCATTAAATCCTTAGCATTGCAGTTTTTCTGCAGTATCAACTACCTTACATGGCTGAAATTTTACCGCTCCGCGCCTGGCGTTACAATCCATTACTGGCTCAGGAAATCGAGCTCCTCATTGCGCCCTTGTTCGATGTGGTATCGGAAAAGCAACGTCAGGTACTTTATCAGCACCCTTTTAACTCCATCCACCTGTCCGTTCCGCGTGGCAGCGCCATTGATGCTGCTCATTTGCTTGAGGTATGGAAAAAAGAAGGCGTATTGGTACAAGACAGCCTTCCGGGCATTTATGTGTACTACCAGTATTTTCGTTTGCCGGGAAATCCGAAAGAATTTTGCAGGAAAGGCTTCATTTGCCATATCCGGACTTACGATTGGGAAGAAAAAGTAATTCTGCGGCACGAAAACACGATACCCGGAGCGGTGAACGATCGAACCGAACTACTCGATGCAACCGAATTTCACAGCAGCGCCACACACGGCATGTACGAAGATACCGCATGTGAACTTGAGTCTTTTATGGATGAAGCTATTCAATCACCGGTTTATGAAACGGAAGACTATCAGGGTGTTCGCGATGTATTGGCCGTAATCCATGATGCCTCTGCTATACGAAAATTTATTCAGGTATTACAGAAAAAAACCATCATATTGGCTGACGGTCACCACCGGTACGAAGCTTCCATCGCGGTAAAGAAAAAAAGAGCGGCAGCCAACACCATTCATACCGGCAAGGAAGGTTACAATTACCACCTGATGTACCTTACCAACATGCACGGCAACGACCTATGTATTCTGCCAACCCATCGCCTGGTACGAAATTTTCCGGGTTTCGATGAGAAAGTTATTTTGGAACGGCTGGAACCTTATTTTACCATCCGGCAACTGGAAGAGGCTGACACCATTCCGGAGATTATTGCAGGAAAGCGCTGGGCCTTCGGTTTGCTCTTCAGGGATAATGCCTACAAAATCCGGTTAAAACCCGAAGCGCTCCGTGAAATGAAATGGCCCTTTCCACCGGAAGTGCTCCACCTTGACCTCACGGTTATGCATTACTTTGTTTTAGAAAAAGCGCTCGGAATACCGGGACGAGAACAACGCACCACGCCTTATATTGGCTACGACCGCAGCTTTTCGGATTGCTTACAGAAAATTATAAAGTCTGAAGCCCAGATGGCCGTAATTACTAACGAGGTTACCATCGAACAAATAAAACAAGTTTGTTACAGCGGATACACCATGCCGCAAAAGTCAACCTATTTTTATCCGAAAACCATCAGCGGATTTGTTTTCAGTTCCATCAGGGAAGACGAATTCCGCACACCAGGCTTTGATCCTTTTCATTAATTTTCCGTCATCATCATGTTACAAGGTATTAAGCTGATACTTGCTTCAAGCTCACCACGCAGGCAGTACCTGATGCGCGAAGCCGGTTTCTCCTTCATCGTTGAAAATCCGGATACTGATGAATCATTTCCAGTCGAATTACCTGTTACACAGGTTGCCCGTTACCTTGCTGCAAAAAAAGCCGAAAGTTTCCGGATGAAAATTCACGATGAAGTGGTGCTTACTGCAGATACGGTTGTGTTGCTTGATGATAAAATTTTAAACAAACCCAAAAGCCGGAAGGAAGCCATCGATATGCTTCAACAACTCAGTGGCCGCACGCACTTAGTAATGACCGGCGTATGCATACTTTCGGCAGATAGGGAAGTAAGCTTTGACGATACAACTGAAGTAACCTTCGGCCAACTAACTTCAGATGAGATTCATTACTACGTGGATACATTTAAACCATTCGACAAAGCCGGTTCGTACGGAGCCCAGGACTTTATCGGAATGATTGGCATTGAGAAAATCACGGGTTCCTATTTTAACGTCATGGGCCTTCCCATCCATAAGGTTTATCAGGTGCTTAAAAACTGGTGATGCGCAAAATCTGGCATTATCTTACTGAGCACGTTAAACAGGACTTTCACGCCAAAGCCTATGCAACCATAACTTTGTTTCTGGCTATTTCCATCACCTTTAATTACCGCTTTGACTTTGAAGACACTTTCCTCGACACGTTACCTGATCTGCCGCGCCTCCTTGCTTACTTTGGCTGGCATGTCTTTGCTTATTTCATACCCGTTCTGATACTTTTTACAGCAGGGCGCCATCGGGCACTTCAGCATGCGGGGTTTTATAAAATCATTCTTCCTGCCTTGTTTTTGCTTAGCCTTGACCGTTCATTACCATTTGTTAACATACTGATAACCTCATCAGCAAATCCGATGATTCAGTATTGGCTAATCAAAATCGCACATAACGTTTCCGGAATTATTATCCTGATACTGCCACTCTTGATAGGGTACACATTGACCCATTCCGATAAGGACAAACATTATTATGGTTTAATACCCCGACAATTTGATGCAGGACCTTATTTTGTTATGTTACTCATCATGCTTCCGCTCCTGCTGTTCGCTTCAACCCTGCCGGGATTTCAGGCGCAGTACCCGATGTATGAAAAGACCGCTGCCGCATCATACTGGCACCTTCCCGAGTGGTTAATGGCCCTACTGTACGAGCTGGCTTACGGATTAAACTTCGTAGGTGTGGAATTTTTTTATCGTGGCTTTTTGATTCTGGCACTGGTACCCTATCTTGGTCGTTCATCTGTACTAACAATGGCCGTGCTGTATTGCTTTTTGCATTTTGGTAAGCCCATGCCTGAGGCGATAAGTTCTGTTTTCGGAGGTTACATTCTGGGTGTAATCGCCATGGAAACGCGGAGTATCTGGGGCGGAATTATTGTACACGTGGGCATTGCCTGGATGATGGAATTGCTGGGCTATATTTTCTAGCTCTGAAACCAACCAAACCGAAAGATTGCCTGTCTAAGATGCGATCATAAATCCTATTCCGAGCCATTTGAAGCTGTATCATGAAAAAACCTCAAATCTCACTGATCATCACCACCTACAACCGGCCCGATGCACTTGCGGTAGTGATAAAAAGTGCACTCGATCAAATGGATTTACCTGATGAAATTATTGTTGCCGACGACGGTTCCGGTGAAGAAACCCGAAAAGTTGTTGAGCAATTCCGGCCGATCAGTCCCGTTCCGCTTATTCATTGCTGGCATGAAGATTTGGGATTTCGGTTAGCTGCTATCCGCAACCGCGCCATAGCCATGGCCCGCTTTGAATACATTGTAATGATTGACGGAGATATTGTTTTGCCGCGGCACTTTATCAAATCGCACCGTAAACATGCAAGACCCGGCTACTTTATTCAGGGTTCGCGCGTGATGCTGGGCGATAAACTAACCCATCGCGTTATCTCAACCCACCAGTACGATATCTCGGTATTTAGTTTGGGTATAAAAAGCAGCCGGTTTAACGCATTGTATATTCCTTTCCTATCAGGATACATTTCTTACCCGGTAACATCGTGGCAAAAGGTTCGCGGCTGTAATCAGGCATATTGGCGCGATGATGTGATTAAAATAAACGGATTCAATGAGGATTTTATCGGATGGGGACGTGAAGATTCCGAGTTTATGGTGCGCATGCAAAATGCGGGCATTAAATGCCTGAAGGTAAAAATGGAAGCATACGGTTACCATCTTTACCATCCGGAAAGCTGCCGTAAGATGGAGCAAAAAAATCATGATATTCTGGAAGAGGCCATCCGGAATAAGTCGGTTCGCTGTACAAACGGCATTTCGAAGTATTTAGTCAATACGAAAATCTGAATTTCTTTAGCTAACCGAAATTAAAATTTACAGTTTACAATCACAGGCTATTTGCAGTAATCTTACCTGAGCAGCCTGTAGTTCCGATACTCAAATGGAATCCATCCGGTGACTTTGGCAACAAGTCGTTTAAACTTGTCCTTTAGTGAGGCATATTTAATCGTTAAATCGGGTTGGAAATCCCAGTTCTTCCTTCGTATTCTTTCCTGCATTACGGCAGGGTGTGTTCCATCGAAGCGCTTTAAGGGTTCCTTGAACGCTTCATAACGAAATATCTCCGGTTCATTTGCAGGCGTTGTCGAACCGTACAGTTGGGCACTGGACAGTCGTTTATCGCGCATGGCCTGTGGCTCCCTCACGTATCCGTAATGATAAATCCATGCATCAATCAGTTTCACTCTTAGCTTGTTGTTGGGCAGTTTTCTGAAGCCCTGTGCATCGCGATAGGAAAAAATATCTTTCCGGTTTCTTATGATCCGTATCTCCCTCCGGTACCAGGAATGCTTTAATCCGACATAATCGTAGGAGCCAAAAAAGTGAAGATAATTAAACAACAACCCTTCAACCTCTTCATGAGGCAGCCACCTTTTCATTTCTTCCCTGACAACAGGGATATATTTTTCGTGGAGTACCTCATCCCCCTGAATGTAAAATGCCCAGTCATATTCTTCCGGAATAGCCCGAAAAGCTTTGTTGGTTTCATCAGCAAATACCCGTCCGCCTGTCCTAAGACTTTCATCCCACACAGTTTGGAGTATTTCAATTTTTTCCTTGTTCATATTCTTTACAACCTCCAGGGTATTATCATCTGAATTACCAACAGCAACAATAAACTTATCGCACAGTGGAAGAACGGACTGTATTGCCTCTACAAAAGGGTAATCAAACTTTACACCGTTTCTGACAAAAGAAAAACCACAAACCTTCATACTTGCCGAGTATTAAATTTCTTCGGAATATACGCGCATCAATTCACGGGCAATTGTTTCCGGCCTAAACCGCTGCACATGGCCGAGCGATCCTTCCACCATTTCCTTTCTCAAGTCTTCATCACTCAAAACCTTTTCAATCGCATCACTCCAGGCCCCCGGATCGTGAGGTGAAACATACAGGGTATAAGGCCCTCCGGCTTCGGAAAAGCATGATCCGGTTGAAGTGATGACCGGGACACCCGACCAAATCGCTTCAATAATCGGAATACCAAAACCTTCGAAAACCGATGGATACAAAAATACTTGAGCCGATTGATAAAGAGCCGGTAGATCGGAAAAAGCAACCTGATCCAACTGCAGTACCAAATCGGATACACCGAGTTTTTCTGCCTGTTCAGCCACCGTATGCGCATACTTCGTTTTTCTGCCAATAAGCACCAGCGGCAGTTGTAAGCTTTGCGGAAGTCTGGCCAGGGCCTGAACGGTTACCATTGCATTTTTACGCTGCTCAATTGTGCCAACAACCAATAAGTACTGTTTGGGCAAACGGTATTTGCGTTTTACCTGTTCGATTTCAGCGTCCGACTTGCGCAACCTGAACTGCTCATGGCAACCCTGATAGACCACGGAAATTTTATGGTCAGGAACTTTAAGAAAAGAAGAAATATCATCCGCAGTCTGGCGGCTAATGGCAATGATGCGGTCAGCTCGCTTGCAGGCGCTTTTCAGTTTCCACTTATAAATGCGCACGTCAACCGGATTATAATATTCAGGAAACCGATAGAAAATGAGATCGTGCACAGTGAGCACCTTTTTGACCCGCGCAGGAAGCAGATGAGGTAACTCATGACTTAACCCATGGTAAATGTTGAGTCTCTTTACCTCCTCGGTAAACGATAATCCGGCCGTTCGCCACAAGGAAGGAAGAGCGCGCCAGGCACCAGTCGGCATTACAACCGAATATTCTCCATTTAAGAAGGGTTGCACATCCGGGCGGTTAACTATTTTGGGAGTAAAGAGAACGTAATCGTGTTGGGGAAAAGACTTTTGAAGTGCATTTACTACAAACCGGCTGTAGTTACCCAGCCCGGTGAAATTCTGAAACAAACGTTTTGCATCGAAGCCAATTACCATGTTACGGGGTTCATGCAAAAGTTTGCCGATAAGCAGCCCGGGCGGACTCAATAACCTGAAAGGCCTCCTCTTTCGACAGAAAATCGTTTACCACTACCTTTTTGTTTTCCAGGGTTTTATAGTTTTCAAAAAAATGCCGCAATTCCGACTGCAGATATCCCTCTAACTGATTAATATCGTGGATGTGGTTTACGCTTGCATCATCTTCAGCCACGGCAATAATCTTTTCATCATTTTCTCCGCGGTCAATCATTCGCATAACGCCGATAACCCGTGCAGGGATGATGCACAACGGAACAACCGATACCTGAGTCAAAACTACGATATCCAAAGGGTCCTTATCCTCTCCCAGGGTTTGGGGTATGAAGCCGTAATTCAAGGGGTAATACATGGAGGCATAAATTACCCGATCGAGCTTTATTAAACCGCTTTCCTTATCCACTTCGTATTTAGCCCGAGAGCCGCGCGGTATTTCAATAACGGCATTCACCTGTGCAGGAGGGTTTTTACCTACAGAAAGCTCATGCCAGGGATGGGCAACCATATTTTGGTTCAGAATTACGGGTTTCTACTTGAACGTTGAAAGTTAAAAATTTAAAAGTTGTTTGGAGAAGTGATTATTTTAAATTGTGATTACTCTACGAATCATTCCGCTTTAACTTCCTTTTTACTGTCCTTTTTCGGAACCGCTTTTCGGATTTTATCACCGTCTTTCAGCCGTTTGGAAACCACCAGGAAAGGTCCGGTTACTACCTCGGTGCTGTCGGTGATTCCGGAAGTAATTTCAATGAAATCGTAATCGCTAATGCCGGTTTTAACTTCAACCATTTTGGCTGTCCCGTTTTCATGAGCAAAAACAACCACTTTATTTTCTTCTTTTTTTGCGGGTTGAGTCGTGGAGGCAGGGGCAGCCGGCGTACCCTGGTTGAATTTCATTTCTTCTGAACGGGTGGTAACAGCTGCCAACGGAACAGCCAACACATTTTCTTTCCGATTCGTGAGTATTTCTACACTGGCTGTCATGCCGGGACGAAAAGGATATTTTTTGCCATCTTTTACCAGATCTTTATACGAATCCGGAAGAACAAGTATCCGGACTTCAAATTCTGTTATCGCATCAGCTGATACTTTATCCTTTGCCGTGTTGGCTATGTGGGTAACAATCCCTTTAAACTTTTTACCTGTGTTGGCATAAGCATCCACATCAATAACAGCCGAATCGCCAATATGCACGCGCACAATATCGTTTTCATTCACATTAACACGAACCTCCATTTTACTTAAATCGGCAATGCGCATCATCTCCGTACCCTGCATCTGAGCAGTTCCCACAACCCGTTCACCTTTCTTCACACTCAGTTTTGAAACGATGCCATCCATAGGCGCAACCACGCTGGTTAACCGTACATTTTCGCGGGCTTCGCGCACAGTTGCTTCACTGCTCCGTACGATAAACTTAGCCGCCTCAACCTGCTGACGGGCCGACTTTAAATCGTTCTCGGCTACTTTGAAATTTTGCTCTGCAACCTGCCATTCGGCTTCTGAGATTACTTTCTCATTCCATAGCTTTTGCTGACGTTCATACTCCTGCCTGGCCCGAATGTACGTTGCCTCGGCACGGGCCAGCGATGCCTCGGCTGCCACCAGATTAGCGCGTTGCTGATTTAAAGAGGCTTCAGCCCGCTCCAGTTGCGACAACCAGGTATCCGGACGGATTTTTACCAAAAGCTGTCCGCGCACAACCGAATCACCATCTTCTACCAACAACTCACGTATCTCACCCGAAACTTCTGGCGCCAGTTTAACCTCGGTAACCGGTTGTACTGTCCCCGAGGCGCTGACCTTTTCAACGATGGTAACACGCGATGCCTTGGCCAGTTCTACTTCAATATCCCGTGGTTTACCAATCCATCCTGCCTGTCTTCCTGCAATCAGGAATAGCAGCAACACCACGACCGTACCAATTAAATAATACAATAACTTATTGTTGGTTTTTTTTCTTGTTTTAGCCATGCGATTTTCAGTTCAAAAAATTCAGTGATTAGTTTTTAAAATTCCAGCGGAAGTCCCTGGTAAAAATCAAGTACCTTCTTACGGAATATGAAATCGTAGCGCGCGCGCAACAGGTCTGACTGCGCCTGATACAGATCATTTTCGGCTACCTGGTATTCTACATAATTGGCAGCCCCCAGTTCAAATCGTTGTTTGGTCATGCGATAGGCCTCATCGCGTGCCTGTACCTGTTTTTTTGCTGATTCATAGGTTTTTGCGGCCGCAACAGCATCGTTGTAGGCTGATTCAACAGACTGTCGCAACCGGTTTTCGTTCTCGATATAGCTAATGTCGGCCAGTTCGCGGCTGATGGCCGCACGCTGTACGGCAGAACGGGTAGCAAATCCGTTGAAGATGGGGATGGATAAATTGATACCTAACCCTTTACCCAGGTTATTGCGAAACTGATCCTGATATCCTACTTCACGTACAGAATACTGCGGTACCACAACATCTGAAAAAACCAGTTCCGCAGGGTTGCTCTGTAAGTAACCGATTTGAGTTGGAACCACAGTCGTTCCCTCCAGAATTCTCTCCTTTCGGGCGCTGGAGTACAGGGTTGTTATGTTACCATTTAAACTTAAGCGAGGATAATAATTGCCCCGTGCCGACCGGAGCGCAAACATCGCACTGCGTTGCCGCGAACGCGCAGCCTGGATTTCGGGCATTTGTAACATGGCGATTTCAAAAATCTCATCCGCTGTTTTGTTAATCGAAGGCTCGGCATCCACTCCTGCCGGCACATCGGCCACGTCCAGCGGCTGCGACGCAGGCAACTGAAGCGCCTGCTTTAGCTGAAGCAGGGAGAGGTTGTATGCATTCTCGCGCTGTACTACGTTCAGTTCGTTTGTGGCCAGCTGGGCTTCAAGGCTCAGCACGTTACCCATAGGTACCGATCCGGCTGCAGCCAGTTTACGCGTGCGCTCGAGTTGCTCACGGGTAGAAGCCACCTGCAGCTCGGCAACACGCTTCAACTCCTTATTAAACACCACATTGAGATAGAGCGTAATGACATTCAGAATGACGTCGTTGCGCGCCCTGACTAAATCGTGATTAAGCGCCTCCAGCTCGGCCTCATTTTGCTTCATGGCATAAAAAAGGCGAAATCCGTTCCATAGCAGCCATGAGCTTGTAACACTGGCATTAATGGAATTAATCCGCTCTTCAACGAACAGGTTAGTTACCGGGTCAATGGTACGGCCCCAGTTAAAACCATAGTTGCCCGATGCATTGAGGTTAGGAAGCATGGCCATCTTCGACTGAAGGTAGTTCACTTCGCCTCCGCGAACACCGTACATACTTCTTTTAACGGTAAGATTACTGCTTACGGCATGATCGATAAGTTCACGCAAAGTCCAAACCTTACGTGCCTCCTGTGCCCAGGCACTCGCACCGATTAACAGAAAAACCGGGAAAATTTTCTTTATCATAGGCATTAATCTATATTGGGCAGATACACTACTTCACGCACCCAGGTAAGGCTGCGCAGATATTCCAACGACACCGGTTTAATTCCGGAATCCATTTCAAAAACCAGACAGGCCAGATCGTGCTTACCTTTTCGGGTAACCGACATGGTAGCAATGTTACAATCATCATGGGCCAACACGCTGGCAATAAAGGCCACGCTTCCTTTCACATCATCAGCGTAAATGATCAGGGTATGCAAACTGGCACTGAAATCAGCTTTAAATCCGTTTACTTCGGCTATGTTGATGAGTCCTCCTCCCCGGCTCTCACCCAGTACTTCAAGCGATTTATCGCCCCGCTTTAACCGGATCCGAATCGTGTTAGGATGAAAGGTTGAGGCATTGGCTACCGACTTAAATGTGTACGATAAGCCTGCCTCTTTAGCAAGGCTTAATGCATCTTTGATGCGCTTATCATCCGTTTTAAAATCGAGCAGTCCGCCAATTACGGCCCGATCACTTCCATGACCTTCATAAGTGCGGGCAAAAGAATTGTAAAATGTAATTTCAGCGTGCTCCGGAATACCACCCAGTAATTTCATGGCGGTTCGACCGATACGCACCACACCCGCGGTGTGGGAGCTCGAGGGTCCGATCATAACCGGACCAATCATATCAAACACGCTGCTCTTTTCGTGCATACTACAAACGCCTCCATTTGTCGCACAAACGGAGATTGCGTTACACCACTATCGGATAAAGTTTCGCTATACGGCTATTGGCGCTTTGATAGCAGGATGCGCCTGATAATTCAGGATTTCAAAATCCTCAAGGGTGTAGTCGAATATAGAGGGTGGTTTACGCAAAATACGCAGCTGCGGCAAAGGATACGGTTGGCGGCTTAATTGCAATCGCGCCTGTTCGATATGGTTGGTGTACAGATGAACATCCCCTCCCGTCCAGATAAACTCACCGGGTTTATAGCCGGTTTGCTGGGCTACCATGTGCGTAAGCAAGGCGTAGCTTGCAATGTTAAAAGGAACGCCCAGAAAAAAATCAGCCGATCGCTGATACAACTGACAGGAAAGCTTTCCGTCGGCCACATAAAACTGAAACAAGGCATGGCACGGGGGTAGTGCCATCTTTTCCACATCGGCCGGATTCCATGCAGTAACAATGTGCCTGCGTGAATCGGGTTTGGTGCGTATTTGCTCGATTACCTGACTGATCTGATCAATGGATCGTCCATCGGGTGTTGGCCATGACCGCCATTGGTAACCGTAAACAGGTCCAAGATTGCCTTCGGCATCGGCCCACTCGTCCCAGATGGTTACGTTGTGATCATGAAGAAATTTAATATTCGTATCTCCACGCAAAAACCATAACAGTTCAACGATAATAGATCTGATGTGAAGTTTCTTTGTGGTAACCAGCGGAAAACCTTCTTCAAGATTGAAACGCATCTGGCGTCCGAAAACGGACAAGGTACCTGTCCCTGTACGATCTGTCTTTCGGGTTCCGTTATCCAGAATATCGCGCATCAGGTCATGATATTGTTTCATAGGTTGGCTTTTATGCAAAATAAATGAATTACGGCCGACCGGTGCATTAAAAAATAAAAAACGTCTCGCATTCGTGCGGGACGTTCCTCAAGCAATAACCAAAACCATTCGCGTTAAACTCTACTGTATCAGATTGGAATCAGCATGGGCCTCAGCCTCTTCGGTTTATCTCAAAGCTGCGGGTTTGTCCGTTTACCGATATCGTTACCGTCCGGTCGCAACTGCCATCACCATAATCCACGGTAATTACTTTGCCACTGGTTACATCCGTGAATTCTTTTGTTCCTGAAACCGCCACAGGACATCCGCGTTTGTAAATCAGAGGCTGAATAATTTTCATGGTGTACGCACGGCCTCTGCGATTGGTGCCCGACGCAGCGTTGGTAACTCCGCTGCATTGGGTAACAACCAACTGGTCATTTACCGGATTGGCAGCGCGAATCCATTGCCTTACCAGGCAATGTTCACGGGTGGCAACTGTACCATCGGGCCATTCGGCCTGACCGTCTTCCAGTTCAATTTTAAATTTCGGAGAAGTTTCCGTGCTTTCATTCAATGTGGTGAGCGTACGCACACCGCTAATTCCAATGTCATTAAATGAATACCCATTGAATGTCGTAACTACCGATGAGCCGGGCATAAAACGTCGGCCGGAAAAATTGATGATGATTTTTCCTTTCCGGACATTCCCGATTAAATCGGTGCAACCTGACCCAAAATCAATGACAATTGTACCTACCGGATGAGCGGGAGTGGAATTGGATGCAAGTTCAATAGTAACATTCAGGTTTTCGCACTGGCAACGCGGGTCATTAATTGTGATGTTACGCGGGCCATCGGCCATCCTGCCACCTCCCGGTGCTGCGTCGGCAAGAAGAGCCAGGGAAGTAAGGTCATCGGCATCTTCCAGCGCAAAATCTGAAACGACATCTTCAGCCACATAAGCAGCTTCCTCCTGCAGCGGCTTTTCTTCCACCTGGCAGGAAACCAGACCAAAAAGCAATATCAATGCAAAAATGGGAAGGGTGCTTTTTAAGCGAACGTTATTCATATTATTCATCGGTTAATTTGATTTTGATTATTGGACATGGAAAAAATCATAAGGTTTAATGGTGGTCACTGACTTTAATCAGAAAAATGATAACTTAGACCAAGTATTTTTCCAAACAAATTCCATGCCTATGAAAAAATTCATCATCCTTCTTTCGGGTTTACTCCTTGTAACAACCCTCAAAGCTCAGGTACTTAAGTTAAACATCTTGAGCCCGATTTTTAAAACAGCCAACTTGTCGTATGAACACGCTATTTCCAAAAACGGAAGTATTCAGATCGGATTTTTTTACACCGGATACAAAGCTGACGTCACCATATTCAACGGATTTGGCATTACGCCAGAGTATCGCTTTTATTTATCCGAAACTGAAGCACCGGAAGGCGTTTATGCAGCTCCTTTTGTCAGGTACCAATCGTTTACTGTTGAAAATACCGATACCTCCGGCACAGGAAAATTTTCAGCAATTGGCGGTGGCCTGATACTCGGTAAACAATGGATCTTCAAAGAAAAAATTGCTTTAGATGCTTTCCTTGGGCCGGCTTACTATTCAGGAAAAGTAGAAGCCGATTCCGGTGACGAATCTGATTTCGATGTGGGTTTCTTTGACGGATTTGGTTTGCGTTTCGGAGTTTGCTTTGGAGTAAAATTTTAAAAAATTAACCTTGTTTTACCAGACAAAACCTGCTTTTAGGCAGGTTTTGTTATTTTTATCAGCATGAAACATGGTGTTAAGTGGATTCTATTCATCCCGCTGCTTTTTACCATGAAAGTCGCAGGGCAAAGTCAGTCTGATATACCTGATTTCAGGCGGGCAAAAGTTCTAAAACTGAATATCCTCAGTCCGGTTGTTGAAACAATTACCCTGGCCTATGAAAATGTCCTGACTCCCGAAAAAAGCCTGCAACTTACCGTTAGCTTCATCATGGGTGCGGGCGGCTTTGTCATAACGCCTGAATTCCGGTACTATATTTCCGAAACGCCTGCACCGCAGGGAGTATATTTAGCGCCGTTTTTGCGGTACTACCAGCTGGAAGGTGGCGGCATTCTGGGTGGCGGACTGGTGCTGGGTAAACAAGCGATTTTTAAGAACAAAATTACTGTTGATGGTTTCTTTGGTCCTTCGGTTAACACCATTGATGTGATTGATGAAAATGAAGTAATTTTCGGACTTCGGGCCGGTGTTACCATAGGTATTAACCTTGCCCGGACAAGAAAATGAAATACATATTGTCTATCAGTTGTTTTGTTTTGTCCGGGTTGGGTCTATATGCCCAGCCGCAGATAAAAATTGCCAAGCTGAAGTATGGTGGTGGAGGCGACTGGTATGCGGCAAAGACCGCGTTGCCTAACCTCATCGCGTTTTGCAACCGCGAACTGGGAACAAACATTGCACCGGAAGAAGATATTGTTGAGGCAGGAAGCAAAGACATCTTCCTATACCCTTACGTGTTTATGACCGGCCACGGCAACGTAGTATTTACTCCATCAGAAGCACAGAATCTACGCAATTATCTCATCTCAGGCGGCTTCCTGCATATTGACGATAATTACGGCATGGACAAATATATCCGCCCGGAACTGAAAAAAATTTTCCCGGAGCTGGAACTGATTGAACTCCCGTTTGACCATCCCATCTACCATCAGAAATTCAAATTTCCCAATGGCCTACCGAAAATTCACGAACACGATGGAAAACCACCACAGGGTTTTGGCCTGATTTACGAAGGCCGACTGGTTCTTTTTTATTCCTATGAAACCGATCTGGGCAACGGCTGGGAGGACCAGCGCATTCACAACGACCCGGAAGCCAAACGGCAGGAGGCGCTTCGCATGGGCGCCAATATCATCAGTTATTGTTTTACACTTGCTTTTTAAAGATAGTCCCTCCGCCTTTCTTATTCTTAGTTTTGCGGAAAAAATTTCATAAAAAATTTGGAATTATCAACTAAATATTTAGTTTTACATCTAAATTTATAGTAAATGAGAAAAATCAGGGAACTGACCAAAGCAGAGGATCAGGTGATGCAGGTATTGTGGAAGCTGGAGCGCGCTTTTGTGAAAGACATCATTGAACATCTCCCTCCTCCCAAACCGGCCTACACTACGGTTAGCACCATCATCCGCATATTGGAGCAAAAGGGGTTTGTCGGGCATAAAGCCTATGGGAAAACGCATGAATACTTTCCGCTTATATCGCGTGAAAATTACACCCGTTTCTACCTCAATGAAGTCGTAAACGACTACTTCGAGGGTTCCATACGCAACCTGGTGTCTTTCTTCGTGAAAGAGAAAAAACTTTCAGAAAAGGAATTGAATGATCTGTTGAAAGAACTCAAAACCGGTAAAAATTTATGAACACGCATCTGCTGAACTACCTGTTGGAAGCGAATCTCGGAATCGTATTGTTTTTTGCTTTTTACCAGCTGCTGCTGAAAAACGAGACACAGTTCAGTTACCGGAGGTTATATCTGCTGGCCGGCATGGTGCTTTCGTTGCTTTTTCCCCTCATCAAACTCACTGATCTGAAAACCGTGCCCAGTTTAAGTGAGGCATTGCCGGTAATCCGGATTGATGAACCGGAGGTAACGATAACGACAACCCAATCTTCCGCCTGGAGTACTACTGACCTGATCATTTCTGCGTATCTTATTGTATGTGCACTGCTGGCCCTTCGACTTATCTACCAGCTTGTCACCGTTTTTCGGTTGATGCGTGTTTATTCTGACCAACGGGTAATTGAAATACCTTCTTCTTCATTCCTCGCATTTTCATTTTTCAACCGCATCTTCATCAGCTCATCTTCCGGCCTGTCTGAAAAAGACAAAGAAAAAATTGTTCGTCATGAAGAGGTTCACCGTAAAAAACTTCATTCGCTCGACATACTCCTGATTGAAATTGTGCGGGTATTCTTTTGGTTTAACCCGGTGTTGCCGGCTTACAAAAAAGAAATCATGATGGTACACGAATTTGAAGCCGATGAAGCTGCGGCCGGTGATAAGGACACTTACTGCGAACTGCTGGCACGCGCTGCCTTACAGTCGGCCGGGTACCATCTCGGTAATCACTTCAACAACTCACTCACTTTAAAACGAATAGCCATGATACGGACCATGAAACAAAACATCCGCAAGTGGAAAGTTTTCAGCACTTTTCTGTTTGCCACTGCACTATTTACCATCATCTCCTGCCGCGACCAGGTGATGGAAGAAATTCAGGAGGCATCAAAAACCACGACCATTGCAGGCGATTTTCCCGATCATCTTAAGCCGCATGTCGAGCGCATACTGGCCGAAAATCCCGGCGTTAAAGTTATATACATTGAAGCCGAATCGTTAACTGCTGAGAAAGTAAAAGAAATTGAAGCAAACGATATTCTTTTCATGAACGTGGTGAAAGATGGCAATATTGGTGATGCCCACCGGGTGGAGATGATTGTTCGGGCTGATGGTACACTTTCAAAAGTTGCCGGAACAACCGTTATGGAAGGCGATATCTATCTGGTAGTCGAAGAACCAGCCTCGCCACAAGGCGGCATGACAGCCTTTTATGAAGCCATAAAGCAGGAAATGAAATACCCGGCTGCTGCAGTACAAATGAATATTCAGGGGAGAGTTTTCATTGAGTTTGTTGTGGAAAAGGATGGCACTTTAAGTAACCACCGGGTGGTTAAAGGAATCGGGGCCGGATGCGATGAAGAAGCACTGCGTGCCTTGCAATCCATCAACATACGCTGGAACCCGGGACGAAATAAAGGTGTGCCGATGCGTACCAGGTTTGTCGTGCCCATTACTTTCAAGTTGGATAATACGCCGGGCAACAATATCAACCGACCGGATACGCCCGTACCGGCAGCCTCACAAAGTGGAGAAATTTTCATGGTTGTTGAACAACCCGCAACTCCGGAAGGCGGCATGAAGGCATTCTATCAGAAGTTGGCTGAATCAATCAAGGTTACGCGCCAGGCGACACAGAATCGCGTTGAAGGAAAAATTCTCATTGAGTTTGTAGTAGAACCCGATGGCACCACCAGCAATCACAGGATAATGCGTGGAATTGATGCGGAATTGGACAGATTAGCACTCGAAGCGGTGAAGTCGGTCAATGTGAAATGGAATCCCGGAACACAACGCGGAACACCGGTACGGTCCAGATTAATTATTCCCATCACTATCACTAACGGAAACACCGTTGTCGGAATGGAACCGCCAATTTCGGAAGGTGAAAATATGAAAGTTGACTTCAAAACCAGGCGTTCTGCCGACCGTACCATTGTCGAAGGCTTTGTTTTTGGTAGAGACGGATCACCTCTGCCAAACGTAAACGTAATTGTTGAAGGAACAACACAGGGCACCGTGACCAAACCAAATGGAAGTTTCAGGATTGAGTTTCAGGGTAATAAAACCCTTCATCTATCCCATACCGGCTATAAAAGTTTCCGCATTATTCCTCATTAAAGTATTCAGATAGGTTAGACAGGTGTCAGGCCACCGGCCGCTGTTGCGGCCGGTGGCCTTGATTTATGTTTACCTCTCAGGTAACTGATGGATGATGAACTCATTAAGCACCGTTGACCTGTTACATTTTTTCTAACTTTGTTAAAAAGCCATTCCATGTGGCTAAAAAGAAAGTGGCAGCGAGCCGAAGGTGTAAGGATAAACTGCGCGGCAGATAAGTTGTTAAACATAATGGTCGCAAAGAAAGCTTCACTCATTGAATAATTTCTCCAATTATGGTTCAATCAAACTGGCTGAAAGAAAATCCCAATCTTTTCGTATTCCTTCCTTTGTTTTACGTGGTTTGGTCGGATAACGTGTTATCGGATGATGAATTAAATGTGCTTCAACACCGCATCAGCCGGCAAAAATGGCTGTCTGAAAGTGAAAAAGATTTTTTATTCCGACAGATTAATCCGCAGAATCCGCCAACCCCTAACGAGCTGAAGCAATGGCTTGAAACCGTTCATAAAGTTCCCCTCTCTCCTGCCGACTCGCTGGCGGAAATAGGAAGAAAAACCGTGGCGTTTTATGCCGGTAAAAATCCCGATGCAGATGTTATCAGGGCGCTGGAAGGCATCGAAGATGAACTGGGCTTTATCGGTCGTGAAGCTACCTATGCCTTTCATCCGGAGTTCCGGCATTCCATCACACAGCAGTTGCGCACGCGTGAAACTTTTGACGTGCAGCGAATGACGCAATTACTCGAAGGAGCGGATGCCCCGCTTATTCATCGCGTTAAGCAAATTATTTCTTCACCCGAATTTGCGTATATCGAAACGGATAACCTGAATGAATACCGTGAGCAGATACTGAGCTGGGCTAAAATCCTTGCACGCGAAGGGCTTGGCGCCATAGCCTATCCGAAAGAATACGGTGGCCAGAACGACATGGCTGCCTATTTCACCGTAATGGAAACCCTCAGCTACCACGATTTGAGTCTGGTGGTAAAATTCGGTGTGCAGTTCGGGCTGTGGGGTATGAGCGTATATTTTCTTGGCACGGAAAAACATCATAAAAAATATCTGAAGGACATCGGAACCCTTACCCTTCCGGGGTGCTTCGCCATGACCGAAACCGGACACGGGTCGAATGTGCGCGGCATCGAAACCACGGCAACTTACAACCATGCCGACCGCACGTTCATCATCCACACCCCCAACCCTTTGGCACAAAAGGAATACATCGGCAACGCGGCCCTTCATGGACGCATGGCCACTGTATTTGCCAAACTGATTATCAATGGAACCGATTACGGTGTTAATGCTTTCATCGTTCCCTTGCGCGATGAAAACGGAAATGTGCTCCCGGGCATAACAATAAAAGACTGTGGACGCAAGCTGGGTCTGAATGGTGTGGACAACGGCATCATCCGTTTCGAACATGTACTGATACCCAAAGACAACATGCTTGACCGCTTTGCTAAAGTAAACGATAAAGGTGAATTTGAAAGTCCGATTACCAGCGATAACCGCAGGTTTTTTACCATGCTGGGTACACTGGTAGGTGGCCGCATTGGCATACCCCGTTCGGGTAATGCAGCAAGTAAATCGGCTTTAACCATTGCCATCCGGTATGGTGATAAGCGTACGCAGTTCGGACCGGAAGGCGCTCCTGAAGTCCCCATACTGAATTACCGGACACATCAGCGAAGGCTCATACCCTTGCTGGCTAATGCTTATGCACTTCACTTTGCATTGCAATATCTCACAAAGCGGTTCATCAACCGGACGGAAAAAGAAATGCAGGAGATTGAGGCACTGGCTGCCGGACTTAAAGCATGGGGCACCTGGAATACCACGGCAACCATTCAGGAATGCCGCGAAGCCTGCGGCGGCAAAGGCTACCTGTTTGAAAATCGCCTTGGCACATTGAAAAACGACACCGACATCTACACAACCTTTGAAGGCGACAACACCGTACTTATGCAACTGGTGGCCAAAAGCCGGCTTACGGAGTTTAAACAGGAGTTCAGCAGCATGAATGCTTTCGGATTGCTGAACTACCTGGCAGGCCAGGCAGCAACGGCCATCACCGAAATGAACCCGCTCATCGTTCGCAATACGGATGAAACGCATCTACTTGACCCGGAATTTCACCTGAATGCATTTCGCTACCGCGAACGCGACATCCTGATATCCGCTGCCCGCCGGCTGAAGCGTCATATAGATTCGGGTATGGATTCATTCGATGCGTTTAACGTTTGTCAGCATCATTTGGTACAGGCAGGTTTTGCCTACATTGAGCGCATCATACTGGAACAATTCCTTGAAGCCGTCGAGCAGGCGGAAGACGATGGATGTAAAACGGTATTAAAACAATTGTATCGCATCTTTGCGCTGAATCTGCTCGATAAACACAAAGGCTGGTACCTGGAGCAAGGCTATATGGAAGGTGTCAAAACAAAAGCCATCCGCAAACTGCTCAATCAACTGTGCTGGGAGGTTCGTCAGGATGCCGTACCGCTGGTTAATGCCTTTGCCATTCCTGATGCGTGCCTGGCTGCTCCGATTGCTTTGAGTTGAAGATTAATAAGCAAAAAGCTGCAGGCTTCAGGCTACAAAGTAAAAGCCACGAGCCATGAGCTGCGAGCTTCGAGATGTACAACCAAATGTAACTCAGAAATATTATCCCCTTTATCCAAAAAATTAGTCTTGAAATGGAATGCTTGTTGAAAAGCATTAAAAAGCTTTTTCACCTTTGCGCACTGCCTGTTCAACGGCTTCGTCAGTGATATTGTCAAACCGAAACTCATGTACCTCGTTGCTTTCCACCCATTCCTGAATAGCCGGCAGGCGTTTCTTTTTTATATTTTTTAAAACCGGAACACCCAGTGTACGCAGGGCTTCGGCATTGTAATGCTGTTCGTACTGCGACTTCATGGGGACAACCATCAGCTTTTTTCCGAGGTAGAGCGCTTCGGCCGGGGTTTCAAAGCCTGCACCGCACAATATGCCTTTGGCGCTTACCATGCTGGCTACGAACTCCTCGTTATTAACCGGGTAAACCGATACCCGACCGATGTGGTACGGTTTGCGGGCGTGTTTGGAGAACACATGCCATTTGATTAAAGGTATCTTGAGTAACAGGAGAACCAGTTTACGGTCATCATAAGCAGGAAGATAAACAGTGTAGTGGTCGGCTGGTTTAACCAAAGCCTCACGTATTCTTTTGCGAATTACGGGCGTAAAAATGTTTTTATCGAACCGTGCAAAATGGAATCCTACGGCATCATCGCCCGGGGCATAATGATGGAGTATCCACTCGCCAACCGGATCGTAATGTTTAGGTTTGGGAACTTTTTTACTCAACAACGCAGCCTGATGGCTCAGCGATATACAGGGTATTTTCTTTTTCCTGGCAGCCCATGCTGATATCGGTTCAAAATCATTGATCACCAAATCATATGCTTCAACCGGAAAGTTCCGAATCTCGCGCAGCACATCTTTGGATGAATTCTGCATAAAAGTTTTCATGATATCCACACCGCCCTTCTTTCCAAAATAGAAGCTTAAGCCTTTTGACCGGTATTTTACCGGGAAGGGCAACGCGATATCGGCCTGGACTCCGCTTACAAAAAGGTCAACCTGTCCGTGTTTGCGTAGCGCAGGTACAACGTCCTCGGCCCTGGCCAGGTGGCCATTGCCTGTTCCCTGAATGGCATAGAGAATCTTCACTTGCGCGGACTGAGAAATTCGTTTACAAGATCACGGAAAATTTCTTCATTGTCCAGTTTTTCGCGTAACCGCTTGGGTAACTTAACGGTCTGGGCCACCGGATCATCGGCATAGCGATAGAGCGACCATTTTTCGCCATCGTATTCCAATGCCGTAAGGTTTTCAACCCAGTCGCCCGAATTCAGGTAAGTTACCGAGCCTTTTTCGGTATGAATGGTTCGGATTTCGGGCTGGTGAATATGCCCGCAGATAACATAGTGATAACCGTTTTCAATGGCTATACCCGCGGCAGTTTGTTCGAAGTCGTTGATAAATTTAACCGCCGTCTTTACACTGTCTTTTACGCGCTTTGAAAGCGATATGCGCTCGCGACCTATTTTCTTTAAGCACCAGTTAACAAACGTGTTGATGAGAATGAGCATGTCATAACCGATAGCGCCAAGGCGTGCGAGCCATTTGGAATACTTCATGGTAACATCGAACACATCGCCATGGAATATCCACGCTTTCTCTCCATTGAGCTTAAGAACCAATTTGTTGTCAATCTGAAGTGAACCGATTCTGAATCCGGCAAACTTTCGCAGCATTTCATCGTGGTTACCGGTAAGGTAAATCACTTTGGTTCCTTTGGCCAGCAGGCCCGTAATGTGCTTAATAACCTGCATATGCGACTTAGGCCAATAACGCTTGCTGAACTGCCACATGTCGATAATGTCGCCATTGAGAATGAGTTTCTCCGGTTTAATAGATTTCAGGTAGCGCAACAATTCTTCGGCGTGACAGCCATAGGTACCCAGATGAACATCGGATAAGATGACGATTTGAGGCCTGCGCTTTTTTCTCGATCCCATATTTAAAAGTAATCCTGAAGACCCTAAAGCCTTCAGGAAAACCTAAACCACTCTAAGAAGCTTTACAGTGCAAAAGTAATACGGCAAGATTACGGGCTTTTATCGGCCATGTTACGGAATTGTTAGTTCGTTGATTAAGCCGCGCGTTTATGTTCAAAGCTTATGATTACCGGCCTGGTCAACCAGCTTTTATCAAATTCCAAAGCGGTTCTCAACCGTGTTACAGGATTTAAAATGGAAAAAGAAAAAGTTGTTCGTAAATCTTTCGAATCAAAGTGTTAAATTATATGAACCGGAAACGAAGGTACTTTATGGTTTCACCCTTGGCCGCAAATTCCTCCTCATATCGGGTTTTGATGTCAAAACATTCAGGCCGGAGCCCGGAGTTATACAAGTCATGGGTAAAGGCGAAGTCGTCAATGTCGGTTCGTTTGGCTAATTCTTCCAGCGTGTAATCAAATAAAATGGTGTTATCGGTTTTTAACCGCACGTAACCACCCGGAGTAATAAGGTTACGGTAAAACTGCATGAACCTTGGACTGGTAAGCCTGCGTTTGATATCGCGTTTGCGCGGGCGCGGGTCCGGAAAGGTTAACCAGATTTCATTGATTTCCCCGGGTGCAAAAAAGTTTTCAAGGGTAAGAATATGCGTTCGCAAAAAAGCCGCATTGGTTAATCCCTGCTCCAAAGCCCAGGTGCTGCCTTTCCAGATGCGCTCGCCTTTGATATCCACACCAATGTAGTTACGCTGCGGAAAAAGACGGGCAAGATTTACGGTGTACTCACCCCTACCACAGGCCAGCTCTACGGTTATCGGATTGCTGTTGCCAAAAAACTCATGCCACTTCCCTTTGATGTTCTGGTACAAGGGTTTGGTCGGCTCAATCACGTTGGCCCGTTCTTCAATAATGCGAAAGCGTTCCTGCTTTTTTTTCATTCTACAGTTCGTTCAGTTCGGCCACTACAAAGGTACTTCCGCCAATGAAAATAAAATCATCAATGTGCGCCAGACTGCGGGCATGGGCCAGCGCCTCATTGACATTTTTGACTACCTCACCTGTAAGTCCGTGCATCGAAGCCTTTTGGGCTAATTGTTCGGCAGGTAATGCACGTGGGATATTGGCTTCACAAAAAATATAATGTGCTTGTCGCGGTAAAAGTTGCAGAATCTTGTCGTGTTGTTTATCGGCAACCATTCCCAAAACGATGAACAAACGGCTAAAGGGCTGTTGGGCTATCAGCTGTACCACTTCGCGTATGCCGTCTTCGTTATGCGCCGTATCACAAATAACCAGCGGCTTTTCACTGATGGTCTGCCAACGTCCTTTAAGACCGGTAAGTTCAGTGGTCTTTTCCAATCCCTGAATTATCGCTTCATCGCTGATTTGAAATCCCTGTTCCCGCAAAACATCGATAGTTTTCATTACACCGGGAATGTTTTTTTTCTGATACGCTCCTTTCAGCGACAGGTTGATACCGGTGAACAATACATTTTTGTTTTTATACAACGAGAGGCAGTTTACCGGTCCCTCGGCATAATATTCATCTTCGGCAAAAAAAACCGGAGCTTGTTGCTGTGCAGCTTTGTGTTTAAAGACTTCATCAGTTTCGCCATGGTGTTTGCCGATTACCGCAGGTGTATTTTGTTTGATTATTCCCGCTTTCTCAAAAGCAATTTTATCAAGCGTATCTCCCAACATATCCATATGGTCGAACCCGATGTTGGTAATGAGCGAAACCACCGGGCTGATAACATTTGTTGAATCGAGCCTGCCGCCAAGCCCTACCTCAATTACAGCAACATCAACCTGTTCGGTTGCAAAATAATCGAATGCCATGGCCACGGTAGTTTCGAAAAATGATGGCTTCACGCGTTCGAGAACTGGCTGCATGCGATTGACCCAGCTAACGACATACGCCTCTGCAATTTCCTTACCGTTAATTCGAATGCGCTCGGTGAAGGATTTAAGATGCGGAGATGTGTATAGGCCTGTTTTGTAACCAGCCGATTGCAGGATGGCCGCAAGCATGTGTGAACTGGAACCTTTGCCGTTGGTGCCGCCAACATGAACGGATTTAAACTTATGATGTGGATTACCCAGTACTTCACACAATGCCCGCGTATTGGTAAGGTCTTTTTTATACGCAATAGCGCCCACGCGCTGGTACATGGGCAGCGTACTGAAGAGGTATTCTAATACCTGCTTATAACCGGTGAACACGGGCGCAATATTATCGGTTTTGGTTCACAACCTGCAAGTTTTTACACCCATAGGGAGCTCTGCTTATTGCCTGATGTGTTAAAAGCGAAAGCTTCAAGCTTCTGGCTGTACGAGATGGGTAAAAAAAGCTACAAGCTGCAGGCTACAAGCTACAGGCAGTAAGTTAAAGGCTGCGAGTTACGAGCCTGGTGGAAGGGTTTTTGGCTTACTAATTTTTTTCCTTTTTTCCGACGGATGAACCGATTAGAAAAAGCTACAGGCTGCAAGCCTTAAGCTCTTAGCTAATTATGCACGGATTTCACGTTGTGTACAATTTCTGCACCGAGGTCGTGAAGCATATTGTACAAACCAAAGTAAGTTCGGTTAATGTACAGGGCATCACGCACGCCGCGCGCTTTTTTCGATTGGCGCAGTTCCTTCATGTTAGCCAGGCGCTCACCGAGTGCAAACAAAGATTCAAAATAGGCATTATCGGCAAAGTTGAAGCGGTCGGTCCGAAATGGCCTCGCCAGCATTTCTACTAATTCACAGAAAAGGTCGGTAAAAAACTTCTTTTCGTAAGCGCTGTCATCCGGATAAATAAATCGCAGCTTGCGAAAAACTGCATCTCTTCGTTTATCATCGGATAACAAATCGTTATCCAGTAGTTGGAAATACACATCGTAAAATTCTTCGGGAATCACCTTCACACAACCGAAATCAATCACTCCGAGTTTGCCTTCACGGGTAAGTATAAAATTCCCGGGATGCGGGTCGGCATGTACCGCTTTTAAAACATGCATCTGATAGTGGTAGAAATCCCACATCGCCTGCCCTATGCGCTGGGCAGTGTTGCGGTCGGTGCCCTTCTTTAGCACCTCTCCCAACGGCTCCCCTTCAATCCAATCCATGGTTAGCACCCGCGATGAGGACAGCTCAGGATAATAGGTTGGAAATATGAGATTGGGAATATGCGCACAGGCTTTGGATAAATCCATCGAGCGCTGCAGCTCCAACTTATAATCGGTCTCTTCCATCAGCCGGTGCTCCACTTCCTGAATAAATTCATCATACTCTGCCGGATTCAGATTAAACATCGACAGCGCGATGGGCTTCACCATGGCCAAATCCGATTTCACACTTTCGGCAACGCCCGGATACTGAATCTTGACCGCCAGCTTCCGGTTATTCAGCACAGCCTGATGAACCTGTCCCATGGAAGCTGCATTCACTGCCCTTCGTGTGAACGAATCGAACAGTTCATCCGGTGCTTTACCCAGCGTTGAGCGAAAGGTTTTGACCACAAGCGGATAGGATAATGGCGGTGCGCTGTATTGTGCCATCGCAAAGCGCTGCTGATACGCCGCAGGCAGCAGGTTTTTATCCATGCTGAGCATCTGCGCCACCTTCAGGGCACTGCCCTTGAGTTCGCTTAGCGAATTGTAAATATCGCGGGCATTGTCTTCGTGCAGCGGTTCTTTGCCGATTTCGGGATTTACCAGCTTGCGTCCGAAATGTTTCAGATAGTTGGTTCCGATTTTTGCGCCTGTTGCAATAAATTTTCCTGCCCGCTGTACTTTGGTAACAGGTATACTGCTATACTCCTTCATCCGCTCCGTTAATTCATTCCCGACTGATACAAAAATTTGGCAAAATCCAGGGCTGAATCGACCGCACCTTTACCGATTAAATCAAAGGCGAGATTGACTGACTTTTCAATCGCGGCATCAGTTTGTTCAAAATTGGCACTGCCATCATTCATCCAGAAGATAAGCAGGAAGCAGAGATGCAGCCAGAACAATTGCGGGTAGGTTTTTTCCAGATAAGGACGGCTGGCAATATCGCCCGACTGGCGGCCCTGATTAATCAGTTCATTGATGAATTGAAGAAACGATTTTCGGAAAGGCTTAAGGAAGGCCGGCACTGCCTCAGGTCGCAGGCGCGGCTTTGCCGCATGCAGCACAAAGCTGCGGTTTAGTTTAAGTTCTTCGAACAATGCAAAGTAAAAGGTAAGCAGCTTTTCGCGGGTGGTGAATCCTGCATACTCCGCATCGGTTGAAAGACGTTGAATGGTCCCGCTGATGAAATCGTTCCAGATAATTCCCTCCAGCGCATCGAACGACCCGGCAACCGCGTAGAAGTCGGCCTCCCGCAAGCCCAAATCTTTACAAAATTTAAATACAGATGAAGGCCGCTTGCCTTCAGTTAAGATGTAGTCAATATAGGCCTGTCGGATATCCGTAACCGACCTGGCTTTTTTGCCGGAAGAAGTTTTTGTGTTACTCATACATTGTTCTCAACAACCACGCACCAAAAAGGTTTCCGGCTCTGGTTTTATCCGGCTGCCTAATCATCATTATCTACTTCGGCCCAACGGGAGCGAATCCAGTCGGTCATTTCCAGAAATGCCGGCAGGGCCGTGCCCACCGCATGGCGGACGTGCAGCGGTATATTCCTGTGAAGCCACACTTTGGGAACAAGGGTAACATCCTCACTCAACTGAAGTGCAGCTACCTGCCTGCCTTGGTGTATGAAATGATATCCCACAAAATGGCTTACATCTCTACGGAAAATAAAATCAGAGCTGTCATTCAAATCATAAACCAATGCCACTGAAATGGTATCCTGTTGGTTGTAGATATATCCGAAAAAATCAACATAGCCCTTATCTTTAAGTTTGGTTCCATAAGAGTGCGTGGATTCTATCCGCCACATTCCCTGATTGGTGTTGGGCAGGATTTCAGCCGTCATGGTAACGCTGAATTCCCGATAGGGCGCCTTAAAACCAAGAATTTCTGTGTTTGAGCGCTCCCAGTAATTCTGATAAACCAGTTTGGTTACGGAACCGTATCCATCCGGGCCCTGTGTGGAATAATGAAAAGCACTGGCCCGAAAATCGCGCTCAACAAATATTTCGGAAATAAATACCGGACGGAAATCCAACACGTTTCTTATCGGGCGAATTTGTTTTGAGTCAATAACCACATAATCACCCATATTCCAAAAGGGAAAAGCCCTTCCACCTTTGCTTCTAACATACCGGAAGCCCTCGCTGTTGGCCAACAGGTCTTCATCAATTTTGATGATATTATTTCTCCATTCATTACGCCAGGATGATCGCTTTTTTTGAGCGCTTACTTGTAAAGCAAATCCGCTCAGAAGAATAAAAATGATAATAGATTTCATCAATAATCTGTCTTGATGGTCTTGTCAAATGGAATTTTCATCTGATACGCTACATCCTCCGCTTTGGCGTCATCAAGTACATCAAGTCCGTACCGGATTTTATGCGGGTCATCATAAACAAAGGTACCGAACAGTCGATCCCAGATGGAAAACATATTTCCGAAGTTGCTGTCGGTCCAAGGCCTCTCATAATGGTGATGAAACTTATGCACGTTGGGCGTGATGAAGATGTAACTTAAAGGCTTATCGAGCCACACCGGAAGGTAGATGTTAGCATGGGTAAAATAGGTAAAGAATACCGTGCAGATGCGATAGAAGAAATAAAAGGCCGGCGGCGAACCGGTAATAATCACGGCAACAAGCGCAAACACCTCACGTATGGCAAAGTCGCCCGGATGGTGACGGGTGCCACTGGTTACATCCAGGTGCGTATCGCTGTGGTGCACCATGTGCAGCTTCCACATCCACTTGTATTTGTGCAGCAGGTAATGGGCAAAATACTGAGCGATGAGTTCAAATATTAAAAGCGCTATAATCAGGTGGGCCCAGACGGGCAGATCAATCCAATATCTCAAACCGATTTTATTATGACCGATCCACTCAAACACGCCCACCGTGGCCAGTCCGAAAAGTGTGTTGATAATTAACGTAGTACCCAGAAAAACAAAGTTAACTCCGGCATGGCGCCACTTGCGGTAATTGTGATTAAACAAAGGGAAATTTCCTTCCAGAACCCAACACACCGAAAGACAAATGATAATCCATACAGCACGTTGCCAGGTGGGCATATCTTCGAAAAAAGCCAGAAACTTTTCCATATCCTGTTAACTGATTTTTTACTTAAAGATAATCGGGACCAGGAAGCCGGAAAAATGCTTTTCCAAAGAAGAGGTTAAACACACTCAGCAGGCAGAAAATCTAAAAGCTGCAGCATTAGATGCAACTACCCAATCCAGTTAACAAGTATTCCCGGCCACCAGCACAGTCTGCAAATCAGTATCTTTACCATCGTTTAAAAGGTTGTATGAAAAAGATAACAGCAGTTCTCTTTGTTCTATCGGGTATTTCAAGTGCGCAGGTGCCGGTGCTGGTAGATGCAGCCTGGCTGAAGGATAATCTGAATAATCCGAATGTTATTGTACTACAGGTTAACCAGCTGCGACTTGACTTCGAGCGGGAGCATATACCCGGAGCGCGTTTTCTGTGGCCGGGCTGGCTTGCGCCCGACACACCCGAAGGCAATCTTAACGCGCCTGATCTAAAGACGGCCACATCGGTTTTGCAAAACTTAGGCGTAAACAACAATTCGCACGTTGTGTTGAGCTATTTCCGCAACGAACTACCTGCAGCCGCCCGTATGTTTGTAACACTCGAACATTTAGGATTAAGCGGAAAAGTATCCGTGCTCAACGGAGGTCTGGAAGCATGGAAAAAAACCGGATATGACACCGAAAAGGGTCCTGTACCTGCGGTGCGTAAAGGCAACTTTAAAGCAGTACCACAAAACCTGCTGGTTGATCGAAATTATGTTCAGCAAAACCTCAAGTCGGGCAATGCTGTCCTGATCGATGCTCGGTTGAAACGGCTGTACGATGGCGAGCCATCCGGAAACCCGCGTGACGGCCACATTCCCGGTGCATTGAACATTCCTTATACCGAGCTGATCGATGCCGAAACATCAGGACTGAAAAACAAAGAAGCAATCAGCAATTATTTTACTCCGGTAATTCCGGTACCGGATAAGGAAGCAGTTACTTATTGCAACACCGGCCAAACGGCCAGCGTGGTTTACCTTGCCGGAAGGGCATTGGGCTACCGGCTCAAGGTTTATGACGGCTCCATGCAGGAGTGGAGCCGATCGGAAGGATGCGAAATGGAAAAATCAACTCCGCAGGAAAAGCGTTAACGTAAACGCCTGCCTGAAGTAGTTTTTACTTTAACCGGCGCAAAGAAGTCGCGCACAAATTTTCGCTTTTGATTAAGCGTTGCCTTATCGTGCGGCTTTACGGCCAGCACTACAACGCCGCGTTTCTCCAGACAGGCTTTTTCCAGATGATGTTTTACTTCGCCCGGACCGAAAATCAGCACCTCGGCAGGTGCCCGAAGCGTCGCAATGGTTTGGCGAATGTACTTTTTTAATGCTTCACTGAAATGTGCCTCCTGACTGCTCTCATAATCAAAGCCTTTAGATGCGCGGGTGGTTTTACGCGATTTTTCTCCCGGAAAGCGTGGTTTGCGTTCAGCTTCTGATTGAATTGTTGTTTCAATCAGTCCGGTTTCTGTCACCTCGGCCACCCAGGCTGCTTTAGAGTCAATCCAAATACCGTATTTTTTCATATGTCAAATGTACCCGTTGCCTGGTTGTAAAAACTATGATGCTAACCAGCCAGTATCCTTGATGAATATCATCTGGTGGAAATGGCCTCAGCTGATTTTTTGATAAAACAAAACAAGCAAAGGCCAAGCTGAAAAAGAAGCACCGATGAAATGGTTAAAAAAATTTCCATAGGAGAAACAGTTAGATTAAAAAATTAAGTACTTAATATTAAGTACCTATAAATCAGCTGTATAAATATATAAAACAAATTGCATTAGCAAGCCTGGAAAACAATTATTTTGCATCGCCTATGGAAAATCCAGCTCTGTCGGAGGAGCATATCTGCAAAAGCTGCGGGCACCGCTTTACCGGCCTGTACTGCAACCTGTGTGGTGAAAAGGTAATCGAAGCAAAAGACCGTACTTTCCGGACTTTTCTCTCCAACATTCTTATAGCCATAACATTTGCCGACAGCAAGTTTGTCAAGACACTCTGGATTATCCTTTCCCGCCCAGGTTTCCTGTCGGCTCAATATTCCGAGGGCATTCGGGTTAAGTATGTGCGCCCTCTTCAGATGTTTTTCATCCTTAATCTGATTTATTTCCTTTTTCCGGTTCTTCAGCTCTTCAATTCATCGCTGCGCACCCAAATGTATTACCTGGCCCACGGCCGCCTCATCAGGCAACTGGTCGTAGACCGTTTACTGGCTGAAAATTTAAGTCTCGAAGGCTTTGAATTGATGTATAATGCCAAATCGGCCAGCCTGGCCAAACTGCTTGTGGTAGTTTATGTTATTCTTGCTGCCATACCGTTGGCCCTGCTGTTTATCCGGAAAAGAAACCGGTATTTCACCGACCACGTTACGCTCTCGGTAGAGCTGGCATGCTTTAACATGTTTGTTAACGCCATCTTTCTCTCGGCCTTGTTGTGGGCAATCAGTAAACTTTTCAAAATCAGCCACCTGAACTGGAGTAACTACCTGAACGATACCACCCTGACGTTAATTTTTGTTGTTACCAACCTGTACTTTGTTTACCGGGCAGCCTTGACATTTTACAACCAGCGCGGCTGGAAACGTATTGCCAAATCAATAGTCATGATTATCGGCTTGTTTCTGGCACTGGAAACGTATCGCATCATCCTGTTCTTTGTAACCTTCTGGTCGGTTTAAGCAGATATGGCCTGAAGATGACGAATGATTTCCATAGCCTGTTCATGCTCAGAACTGGCGGTAAGGCGGCAGTAGGTGGTCAGGCAGTCAATGGCCTGTACGTACGATTTCTGTAAGGCCAAGGTAAGCCCCAGGTTATAGTAGCTATTGGGAAAGTCGGGGGCGATGTCAATAGCCAGGCGGTAGTGTATTTCGGCAAGCGCGTAATTACCTGCCTCGGCATAGGCATTAGCCAGGTTGTAGTGAGCTTCCAGGTGCCGGGGCTCCAGGCTCAGCGCATGGGTAAATGCAGCGATGGCCTTAACTGCATCCCCCTGTTTAGCTTCGATAATGCCAAGGTTACACCAGGCATCGGCGGGATTTTCATTGACCGAAATGGCCTGTTCGTAAAGTTGCTTCGCTTTGACCACATCGCCTTCCTCATCAGCGGCAAGGGCAGCATCAAAAACACCCGTTTGGTGAAGGGATACCAGGCGACCGGTAAACAGGCTTAGTTGAGCGGGATTTTCTTTCTTTCTGGATGGCCTTCTGCGAACCTTTTGTGGTCCCAGTTTTTCAGGAGCCAAACCAGGGAATTGCACTACCTTAGCCATATATGGCAAAAATATGGAGGAAAGCACGCCTTAGCCTGCTTTTCTTCGTAAAGTTTTCGATGAAACCTTCTCGGCGGTTTTGCCTTTCGCCTTTTCCATGGGCTTTTGTTTTGCCCGGGCAATGCTCTCCTTCAGGGCAGTCATGATATCCACCACCTCCGGTTCCGGCTCTTCAACCGATACAATCTCCCGGCCTTCAATCTTGGCTTTAATCAGTTTCTTCAACTCCACCAGGTAATGATCTTCCAGTTTTATTGAACTGAACTTCACGCTCATTGAATCAATAAGCGATTTGGCCAGTTTAAGTTGTTCTTTATCGGCTTTGGCCTCAATAAGTTGTGGTACTTCGCGAATGCTGCGCAGTTCGTCCGGGTAACGCAATTTGTACATCAGAATACCCCCTTCATGCGGATTAAGCAGTACGGGCGTTTCGCGGTCGCGCAACACAACCCGTCCCACTCCCACCTTTCCTGTTTCCTTTAACGCGGCTGTAAGCAAAGCATAGGTTTTTGCTGCTACCTCGCCATCCGGTCCGATAAAATACGGCGTTTCGTACAGCGTAGGGTGAACTTCGTTTGCCTGAACAAAACCTTCGATTTCGATGATTCGGGTGCTCTTGAGTTTAATCTTATCCAAATCCTCCTGCTCAATGATTACATACTGACCCGGCTCATATTGATATCCTTTTACAATATCTTCGTTTCGCAGAACTTTACCGGTAACCTTGTCCTTCTTTTCATAAGCAACCGGATGATGACCCTCACGAGTTAAGAGATTAAAGCTGATGGCTTGTGCAGAGTCGAGTGCATTATATATCCGCACAGGAATGGTTACTAAAGAAAACCGTATATGACCTTTCCAAATGGCACGCATGATATTTATTTTAAAAATTTAAGATAAAGGTAGTAAATAATTGATTTAAAGATAATTATTAGAAATATTTTATGCGGTTTTTCCTGGTTTATATACTGATTGGCCTGCGACTGGCCTTGTATGGACAAGGGAATCCGCAACTTGCTGAGCAGCATTACCAAAATGCGCTGCAACTCCATCGGAACGGCAACTATGAAGAGGCCCTCAGGGAGGTAAACCGCTGTCTTTTCCTGAACGCCTCCCAAATTGCCCCTTACCTGCTTCGCGCAGATATTTGGGAGCGCCTGCAACGCACCGACCAGGCGCTGACGGATGTTGAAACAGCTATCTTGCTTACCACAGAAAGCCGTGAGCTGATATTTCGCAAGGCCTTGTTGTGCTTTCAGTTACAAAAATGGGATGATGCCCATGAAGCATTTCGAAAGGTGTTGCGGCTTCAGGCGGGTGAAACCAACACACTTTACTATGCACAACTTCCTAATACGAATGCAACCGTCGGAATAATTACTGCACAAAGTGATGTTCGCACAATGGTATTTCAACACCTCGGCGCGATTTCCCTTCATTTGCACCGGTGCGAAGAAGCTTTGGCGTGGTTTGATTCTGCGCTTAGTCTGCAAAAAGACCTAATTGATGTACAGGTCTGTCGTGCTGAAGCACTCGCACAGTGCGGTAACAAAACAGCTGCAGTTAAAGAACTTCAGAAGGCGCTCGAAGTCGAACCCGAAAATGCACGGGCGCTTCGTCAACTGGCCCTGTTAACGAACCATCGCGAAGAACTATTAACCCTGGCCATTCGTGCCGATTCTCTCCTGCCCGACTCCTGGCTCGAACGGGCTAACTACAGGATGAATGTAAAAAATTACGAAGGTGCAGAACTCGACTATACCCGGGCATTAGCCATACTGCGCCATGATGCAGAAATCTGGCTGAACCGAGGCATGGCACGCGAACAACTGGGCAATTATTCCGGTGCCTATGAAGATTTTTCCACTGCCTTACAGCTTGATGAGCAACTGGTTGCCGCCTGGTTGCATCGTGGAAATGTGCAGGTGCAATTAAAGCAATACAAAAACGCAGTTGAAGATTACTCAGCTGCCATAGCTATAGCGCCGGATTACGGAAAGGCCTATTTTAACCGTGGCGGTGTCTTTTTAAAACTCAACGAAAAGCAAAAAGCCTGTAGCGATTTTCATCGGGCCAGCGAACTTGGCTTGATGCTACCGGAAAAGATAAAGCGCATTTGCGCGAATTCAATGCTTGCTGATTAGGGAGGAAAAGCTACAGGCTACAGGCTACAGGCTACAGGCTACAGGTTGCAGGCTACCAGTGGCGTGCTTCGAATTCCTGTGGTGATAAAATATTTCTCATTCCCTCTGTCGGAAATAAAAGGTAAATAATATCAACAGAAAGCGAATAAGACGGTAAGATGCCAGTTGTATAAACCGGCTCCACCATGGAAAAACTTCCCACGTAATTACCCGATCGCAGTCGCGGCTAATGATTTCTTCCAGGCGATGACGAACGTGTCGTGCAAAGTTTTCATCCGCTATCTCGAGGTTCAACTCTACGCTGGCGCGCTCGCTGATTTCGTTCAGGTTATATGATCCAACCGTAACGACCCGGTCATCGCACACAGCCACTTTGGCATGCAACACGTTGCGCCGGTATTCATATATTTCCATACGGTTTTTCAGCATCCATCGGTACATGTAGCGCTCCGCGTGTTTGGCCAGCCCTACATCGGAATATCCCGCCACCACCACCCTTACCCGAATACCACGTTGTGCCGCTTTAACCAAAAACCTGCGAATCTTCCGGCCAGGAAAAAAATAACTGGACATGATTAGCAATTCCTTGTTCGCCTGCTCAATCATTTTCAGGTAGCACCCGGTAATTTCGTTTTTGCGCCTTACCCAGTCGTTTACACGTATGCCGGTGAGTATGATTTGATCAGGCAGTGGAAATGCGGGAGGACGAGGCAACCTGGCCGGGTTAATGCGCCACGCCGATAAGGCACGCGCAGCGCAGATGTTGTGCAAGCCGGTAGCAGCTTCTCCCTCAACCCATACAGCCCAATCGAGCCAGGCCGCACGCTCCACCGTGTCATTATACCGGTTGCTAATATTGATTCCCCCAACCAAAGCCCACCTACCATCAGCTACGGTTACCTTGTGATGCAACCTGCGGCCAAAGTAAAAGTACCGGCTCCGGTAGATGGGTTCAAAAAAGCGAAAATGAACTCCCGCCAGGAGCATGGACTGAATAAACGTGAGAGGCAGATTTTGTGATGCATAGCCATCCACCAGTACGTGAACAAATACCCCGCGTGCGGCCGCTCTTTCCAAAGCCTTTCTTATGCGTTGGCCGGTTTCATCGGCTTCGAATATGTACACCTGAAGATACAGGTAATAGCGGGCCCGATGGATGAGATTTTCCAGCTCATCGAAGTACGCTGCACCTCCTTTGATTAGCCGGACATGGTTGCGTTCGTAATAATCCGGGTAGGTAAAGGGTGAGGTCTTATTCATCTTTTACACATCGGAAACCAACCGTAGCGTTGCGCTCAAAGCCCTGACTTACGCGCAAAAGCGCTTGCCGGTAATGCAGTTCGCGCGGCCCACCCTGCACATACCACCAGCTGGATGAAGGTTTGAAGTAGCTTCCGCCCTTTAAGATAATATACCGGTAACTGCTGCTCTCATACACATCGTTGGTCAATTGCCATACACACCCGGTTAAATCAAGCAGTCCGTATGGATTGGCCCCGCGCGGATATTTTCCTACCGGATACAGTTTACCATCGCCCAGGTTAGCGCGGCCAGGGTCGATTCCTTCAATGGCAGTCACCGATAATGTTTCGGTAACATACTGGGTTTTGCGTGTTACTGGCTTCGTTTGTTTCCAGGGCCACTCATTCAGCTTCTCGGTTTGTGCAGCATATTGCCATTCGGCTTCTGTGGGCAGCCGCTTTCCTGCCCAACGCGCATAAGCCTGTGCATCTTCATATGAAACGTATATAACCGGATGGTTTTCCATGCCTGGTGGTATTTGTCCATTTTTCCAATGCTTCAGAAAGTTGGTTGTATCAGTTGGCCGATATCCGGTGGCGCGGAGAAATTCAAAGAACTGCAGGTTAGTAACGGGCGTGCGATCCATCCAAAACGATTGCATAGTAAGTGTTTCACCGGCACCGCTTTCCGGATAAGGGATAAAGGCATCACCATGAGTTGTTTTGAACACAAATTTTCCGGGCGGAATACGCACCATACCAGAAGGTTTGGAGGACGCGGATGAGGTGTGTTCTACACGACTGATCAACCGCGCTGTGCCAGGCTTAATCTCCACAATACGTTCATCAATCAGTTCGTCATGATCCAACAATTGAATGATCACTTTTCCTTCATAACGACCGATGATGTCGGGTAGAAAAAATTCATGATGACCGCGCGGTTTTGCCAGGTAACTTTTTTCATATGACGGGTTACCCGCCCATATGCGTATTTCGGTTCCGGTGCCGGCCTCCACTTTTAAATAATTTTGTTGCCGGCTTACGCGAAGCAAAACAGGAAACCGGGCTACACATCCAACCATGCCTTCGTTGTTGGTTCCGATGTCGTAGCTGTTAAAACTTTCCACCTTTACCGGTACGTACAGCCTGTTATTAACCGAAACCGGCTCTATTTCTTCGTGGTTCCATAAGTCAACCAAATGATAAGCGGCATCCTGCTCAATTTCAAATAACGGGCCTTTAAAACCTTCCGGCTTCAGACTGAAAATAGTCCACAGCGTTTTCTTCGGACTGAACACGGAATACACCGAGCGGTCACGGGCAGGCCACTGGTTTACCCAGATGCTGTCCCGAAGGGTTGCAATAAGCGGTGTCCAGTCGGGCGTGGTAAATGCCGTGTTATTTTCGCGTAAAATTCGGGTGGCGCGCCCCAGGAACCGGTATTGCTCCTCTTCCCAGTCCGGGTGTCCGGGTGCAAACTGGTTGATTTCGGTGCCGTATCCGTTAAAAAAAGCCACGCCATATTCCCTTTTAACCGGCTCTTTGAATACTTCGGTTACACGAAAAATGGCAAAGTCGGGTCGTATAAGTTTATTCAGGTTTAACATGGGCGGATAGTATAGCGCATTATGTACACGTCCGCTGATGATGCCAGGCATATTTTTAGGCACAGCCATGCCTTCGCTGTACATAATCACGCCAGGTCGTGCGCGGTCGGCCGCTTCCTGTAATTCCTTACTCGATTCACCCCGGGTATCCAGTATCACCCCATCGGCACCCGTTTGGCGGATCAGCTCTTCCAGTCCGGCCAAGTGGTCTTCCTTGCGTGTACTTTCATCCCACGGATTGTAGGCAATAAAGAAGCGCACCCCATTTGCGCGTAGTGAGTCGGCAAGTGATTTTAAGCCTGGTAATCCACCCGGCAGATCGCGGTACATATCAAACTGATTGCGCTGGTCTAATCCCAGCGTGGGCCAAGTTGGCCACAGCCCGATAACATCATCACCGCCATATAATTTTTTTCCGCGTTTGACAAACTGCATCAGATTGAACTGGCTTGCTGTGTAATCGTAATAATCTTTATCCCACGCCATGATTAGATGCATAACGTAGGCCTTTTTTATCCACTGCAAGTCAGGCCGTTTGTACAAGGTGTCATCGAAAGCGGTAAGATCGTATAAATACCGATTTTGAAAGACTTCCCGAAGGCCCTCCTGCCAGTTTCCGCGGTACAAATCAGCATACAAGGTGTAGGTAACCGAACCGCCGGGATATAATACAGTTTCAAATCGCCTGCGTTGACCTTTTTGAATGCTGGCGGCATCCCGGCGTGTCAAACCAAAAACCGACCAATTTTTATCAAGCCTGTAGGCTGAGTACCCCAGCTCCCAGGCATTATCGGGAACAATGATATTTACGGGTCTGCGACCGGGAAGAAAAAGATGGGTGCGTGAAAGCCGGTGTTCACCAAGACCCGTTATAAACACTTCCTTATCGTTTCTCCCAAACGGAAGAACATTGCTGAGCACCAGCGTATCCTTACCGGCATTATGAAATGTTATGAAACAATGGTAACCCTGATCGGAAGACGGTGCATTGCTGATTGTTAAGGTAAGCGGTGCCGGTTGATAAGATGAATAAATTTTGCCGTTAACTGTGAATTCAACCAACGGTGTATTTCCAATATCCCAGGTGCGCGAAGCATCCCGGATTTGAACAACCTTAAACTGATTGAGGGTAATATCACGTATCTGACTCCAGGTTTTAGTAATAATAAGAACCTGTATTGAAAGAATTAACCATCTTCTCATTGCGTGAAGAACTGATATAGGATGGTTTGCCGGTACGTTTGACCGGGATTAAGTAATGTGGAAGGAAAGGACGGCTGGTTGGGCGAATCCGGAAAGTGTTGCGGTTCGAGGCACAAGCCTGCGTACTTCGGATATTTTATGCCATTCCGGCCGGTTAGGGTTCCATCCAGAAAATTACCCGAGTAAAACTGAATACCCGGTTGCGTGGTGAATATACGTAAACCGCGACCGCTCGAGCGATGAATGAGCTCGGCCGCGGGTTGAAGTTTATCATCATTTCGGTTCAAAACAAAATTATGGTCGTATCCGCCAGGTACTTTTTCAATATCAGCTCCCACTGGCTTTAAAGATGTAAAATCAAAGGGAGTATTTCGGGCGGACCGGATTTCACCGGTGGGGATTAATAATTCATTTACAGGTGTGTAGCTGTCGGCAAACAACCTGAGTTCATGATTGAGAATGGTGGCCTCCTCTCCTGCCGAAAGGTTAAAATACGAATGCCCGGTGAGGTTTACATGGGTAGGTGAATCGGTTGCGGCTGTAAAATCCATGCGCAACTCGTTGGCTGACGACAATGAAAAAATTACCTGCACATTCAGATTACCGGGAAAGCCTCCTTCACCATCTGGACTTACGTACGAAAATTTAACGCTGCTGTCGGACTGCATTTCGGCATTCCAAATCACTTTATCAAATCCTTTGAATCCGCCATGCAGCATATTTCCGTTGTTATTGGCATCCAACGTGAAAATTTTTCCGTTAAGGGTAAACCTGGCCTTTGCAATCCTGTTGGCGTAGCGTCCAATCGTGGAACCGAAGTAAGGATTTTCAGGTAAAAGGTAACCGGCCAGCGAATCAAATCCCAACACCACGTTACCCGGTTTACCGTTTCGGTCAGGCACGATAATGTCGGTAATGGTGGCCCCGTAACTGATGATTTTCACTTCCATGCCGGAAGCGTTTTTTAAACGGAATTGACGTACCGGCTCATTGGCGATGTAACCGTAAATGGATTCTTCAACAGAAAGTGTAGATTCGGTTACTGCCGGCTTTTCCATGCGACAGGTGCAAAGTAAAGCACTCACGGCCATGAGTGCCAGAATATTTTTCATGTTTCTGATTAAAATCATCAGTTCTCGGGGTTAACTCGGATGATTTCAAATTTACGCGGCAGCCAAACCTGCATGGGATTTTGACCGCGGTTGCACCAGGTAAAATACGGGATGGCCGTAATGGTCTTTTCGACTGTTTCTACTTTGGTTTCGGACGCCGCATCCAGTGCCGGAACGGTAAATTGTATTTTAACAATTCCTCCCAACGTGTTGCTATCCTGAACTGACGTGTATACTGTATTTTCAGGCACGATAAAATGAAAAGCATTGCCGCCATTATCCGCTCCTTCCACACAATACACCAGCGGACCGCGTTGCAAGGCTATGCGGTTACGGTTGTATTTAACCTGCTCATTGGCCTTAAGCTCCATAACGTCCATGGGGAACTGAATTTCTATGCGGTCGCCTTTTCTCCACTTTCGCGACAACACCACATAACCCTTATCCATCACCAAAGGGGGCTCTGCTCCATTCAGTCTAATGATCGGTTTTTTTTCTGTTGAGCGCACAGTTTGATATAAGTCACCGGGAACCGGCTGACCCACCGACCAGCCCGGCATGCGGAGATACAAGGCGAATAGTGCGGGTTTTGAGGGATTTATCGCGATGGTAACCTTACCATTCCACATGTAGTCACTAACCATTTCAACATCCACATTTTGCCTGCCGATACTTAAACTGGTTTTACTACCGATGTATTGGTTTACCCATATACCCTGTTGTGACACACCGTAAATGTAATCACCCACCGAAGCGGTGAGGCGGGCAATATTGGCCGGGCAGCAGGCCGTACCAAACCATGCCCGTCGGTAATGCGTGCCGGTTGAAGCCAGCGGATTGCCGTAAAAAAACCGATCACCACTTAATGACAACCCAGACTGTGCGCCGTTAAACAAACTGCGCTCGAGGACATCAGCATATTTTGCTTCGCCCGTGAGTTTATTCATGCGAAGGTTCCAGAATACCATCCCAACCGATGCACAGGTTTCGCAATAGGCCTGCAGGTTGGGTAAATCATAGTCTTGCGAAAAGCCTTCATTTCGGCCGGATGAGCCAATACCGCCGGTGATGTACATATTCCGGTAAACCACATCTTCCCAGACAGCCTTCATGGCATTGATGTAGTCCTGATCGCCTGTTTGTGCGGCTACATCGGCAGCGCCGGTGTACAGGTACATGGCCCGCACCGCATGGCCGGTTATTTCGCGTTGTTGCTTAACAGGTACCACATCCTGCGCATAGGCCGTGTCGCGCCATTGCGACCATGTATAGCCAACAGCCAGTTTACGGCCTCGTTGGTCCAATAACCAGTCGGCCAGGCGCAGGTACTTCTGTTCGCCGGTTATTTTATAGAGCTTGACCAGCGCCAGTTCGAGTTCCTGGTGACCGGTAACCCAGGGGCGTTTACCAGGACCAAACAACGAATCAAAGTGGTCGGCAAATCGAATGGCCACATCCAGCAGTTTGCGTTTGCCGGTAGTTTGGTAATAGGCTATGGCAGCCTCAATCAGATGCCCACCGTTGTAGTCTTCGTGCATGCTCATGTCGGTCCAGCGCTTATCAAGGCCGTTCAGGGTATAGTAGGTATTGATGTACCCATCCGGAAGCTGGGCTGCGGCAATTTTATCAATCCAGCTATCGGTGCGGGCTTCCAGTTCAGGGTTTGGGTTGTTACGCAGCGAGTAAGCAATGGCCTCAATGGCCTTATAAACATCCGAATCATCGTAAAATATGCCTTCAAACTTGCCTGGCTTTAGTTTGGCAGCTACTTCGAAATTCTGAATGCGGGGAGTTTTGATCTCCGTTTGCTCAACACAAGCGGGAATGGTTGAAGAAGAAACGATACCAATACGTGCCTTCCAAAACGGGTCGGTGATGGTTACATTGGAAAAACTTACCGGCTCAAAATAAGCCGGTTGTGCAGCCGTGAGCCGAATGATTGCTATGAGTGAAGTTGCTAAAACGATACTTTTCATATTTCCGAAAATAAAAACAAAAAGCCGGAAGCGAACAACACTTCCGGCTTTGTGGAACATAACTTATGTCAGTGGATTAATTATCGAGACCGAGTTCTTTGTAACGCTTTTCGATACGCTTTACCTGAGCCTCCATGCCCAGATCAACATAAATCAGGTACAACGCGTCGAGCACTTCAGTATCGGAAGGATTGAGCTGCTCGGCCTTTTCCCAATACGGCAAAGCAGCCTTCAGTTTTTCCACATAAACTTTATCTAGTTCATACCGCTTTTTCTTGTCGGCTTCACTTATGCCAAGGCTGGCCATTTCTTTTTTGATCTTTTCAGCATCTACATAATAACACTTGGCCAGTAGTATCTGTGCATCGAATGATTTCGGGTCAATTTGCAAAGCGCGCTGTGCACTGGCCTTGGCTTCATCGTATTCCTTCGATTGGAAGTGGGTATAAGCAAGGTAATAGTGCAGGATAAAATTGTTGGGCTCCGATTTAATGGCTTCCTGTAATCCGGCCTTGGCTTCGTTTATCCGGTTTAGTTCGAGCAAATACTGAATTTCCAGCTTCGGTATCTCCATATTGCGCGGAAATTTGACTTTAGCCTGACGCGCAACTTCAACTGCTTTATCTTTCTGATTGTTTAAAGCGTACGCATTGATGATAACATAGTAGGCCTCAACCATTTTGCCTCCATTTTTCAGATAGGTTTCCATATAGGTCCTGGCCTGCTGATAGTTTTCATCGGCGTTAGCGGCTACTCCGGCATAAAAGTACGAGGTAGTGTCATCCGGCTTGAGCTGCTGACTTTTTTCAAAGTTTTTGATGGCCGTTTTAAAGTCATCCTCCTGATAAGCCATCGCACCTTTATTCAGGTAATAACCGGCAAGTTGGTCGATGGCCAAAGTTTTCGGCACCGGAAAACCACCCTGATTGGTATAGAACAAATCGCTTTTATTACCCTTAAGTTCATCGGCCTTTTTAAAGGCATCGCGTGCTTTTTCAAAGGCATTGGGATCTAGGTTGTGAACAGCCGGGTTTGATGAAGTATCAATGGTGGCATAAATCAGGCCCGCATATAGCCATGTTTTCGGATCGAGCGAAAGCTTCGGATCGGTCATGCTCACGTCAATAATTTCCTTGGCTTCCTTGTATTTGCCGTAGTTCCAGGAATTAAAAGCTTTGTTAATGTTTGGCTTTACCGGCTTTTGAGCAAATACCACAGCCACTGCACATACAAGATACAAAGTGAGTAATCGTTTCATGGTTAAAATTTAATTGTTTATTAATCGTTGTTGATGGACTCCATCCGTTGAATTTTTTCAACCGAGGATATCCGGTCATCCTCATTCAATTTAATCAACCGTACGCCCTGCGTGGCACGTCCCATCACACGCAGCTCGCTTACTTTTATGCGAATGGTTATGCCCGACCGGTTGATAATCATCAGCTCATCCTCATCACTTACTTCCTTGATTGCAACAAGCCTGCCAGTTTTTTCGGTGATGTTGATGGTTTTAACGCCCTTTCCTCCTCGTTTGGTTATTCGGTAATCCTCCAGTGCAGAGCGTTTTCCGTAACCTTTTTCGGAAACTACGAGCAAATTTACATCGGGACGGGTTATGCACACCATACCTATTACGCGATCGGAGGAAGAATCGAGCGTAACACCGCGCACACCTGCAGCTGTCCGTCCCATGGGTCGCACATCGCTTTCGTGAAAGCGAACGGCTTTACCTTCTGATTTTGCTATGACAATCTCGTTATCGCCATTGGTAAGCGAGGCATTGATCAGGCGGTCGCCTTCCTTGATGGTGATAGCCTGAATGCCACCCTGCCGGGGCCGTGAATACGCTTCGAGGGCTGTTTTCTTGATGGTGCCTTTCTCCGTACAGAGGATAACGAAATTATTATTGAGGTAACTTTCATCTTCCAGGTTCTGCACATTGATAATGGCTTTAACGGCATCGCCCGGGTCAATCTGAATAAGATTTTGAATGGCCCGCCCTTTCGATGCCTTGGTACCCTCCGGAATCTCGTATGCTTTTTTCCAGTAAACTTTTCCCTGCTCCGTGAAAATCAACAGATAGTTGTGGGCCTGGGCGATGAAGAGGTGCTCGGTAAAGTCATCTTCTTTGGTGGCCGCTCCGCGCGAACCTACTCCTCCACGGCCCTGCGTGCGGTATTCGGAAAGAGAGGTGCGTTTAATGTACCCCTGATTGGATATGGTGATCACCATATCTTCGTTGGGGATGATGTCTTCAATGGTGATATCCTCTTCGGTCTGAACGATTTCGGTCCTGCGCTTATCGCCATAACGTTCTTTAAGTTCTTTCAGCTCATCCTTGATGATCTGCATGCGCAGTTTCTCATCACCCAGAATGGCGGTAAGTTTGGCTATGAGTTCTTTTACCTCTTTATACTCCTGCTGAATTTTTTCGCGCTCCAGGCCGGTAAGTCGCTGCAGGCGCATGTCAAGAATAGCCTTGGCCTGAATTTCGGTGAGGCTGAAGCGCTGCATTAATCCGTTTTTAGCTACTTCAGGGTCTTTGGAATTACGAATCAATGCAATAACCTCATCCAGATTATCCAAAGCAATGAGATATCCTTCCAGAATGTGTGCGCGCTTTTCAGCTTCATTAAGCTCGAACTTAGTACGGCGCACCACTACCTCGTGGCGATGATCAACAAAATGACGAATGAGGTCCTTGAGGTTCAACGTTTGCGGACGACCTTTAACCAGCGCTACGTTGTTAATGTTAAAGGTTGACTGCAACTGCGTGTACTTAAACAGGTTGTTAAGCACAACCGATGCGATAGCATCTTTTTTCAGGTCGTACACAATACGGAAACCTTCGCGGTCGGACTCATCTCGCAAATCGGAAATACCTTCGATTTTCTTTTCATTGATCAGCGCAGCTGTCTTTTCAATCATCTGCGCTTTGTTTACCTGATAGGGTATCTCGGTAACAATAATCTGTTCGCGGTCTTTTCCGGAGGTTACAATTTCAGCTTTTGCTCTCACGGTAACTTTTCCTCTGCCGGTGGCATATGCTTCGCGCACACCATTTGTACCGTAAATAATTCCGCCTGTTGGAAAATCAGGAGCTGTAATGTATCTCATCAGCTCTTCGATGGTGATATCGGGCTTGTCGATAAATGCACAGATGCCATCGGCTACTTCGCCCAGGTTGTGTGGTGCCATGTTGGTAGCCATACCTACCGCAATTCCCGATGAGCCGTTAACCAGCAGATTGGGCACCTTACCGGGCAGCACCACGGGCTCGGTCAGCGAGTCATCGAAGTTGGGCTGAAAGTCAACCGTGTCCTTATTAATATCGGCCAGCATTTCTTCGGCAATACGCCGAAGGCGCGCTTCAGTATAGCGCATGGCTGCCGGAGAGTCGCCATCAATAGAGCCAAAGTTGCCCTGGCCATCAACCAGCGGATAGCGCATGTTCCAATCCTGGGCCATGCGCACCATGGTATCGTACACCGAGGCATCACCGTGCGGGTGGTATTTACCGAGCACTTCCCCGACAATCCGTGCAGATTTTTTGTAGGGCTTGTTGTGGTTCACTCCCAGTTCGAGCATACCGTACAACACCCTGCGATGAACGGGCTTCAATCCATCGCGCACATCGGGAAGAGCCCGTGAAACGATAACCGACATCGAGTAGTCGATGTAGGCTCCCCGCATTTCGTCTTCGATGTTGATGGGAATTATGCTTTGCCGGCCTGGTGCCTGGCTTCCGGTATCTTCAGCCACGAACTAAATTTTTAAGGTTAAAA
>JANWWN010000012.1 GCA_025055435.1 Cyclobacteriaceae bacterium
TTGCTTTTTGCATCAGGCAGCACGGAGGTTGACCCGAAAGGTGTTAATGCCCTGCAGCAACTGGCAAAGGCCATCAAAGATCAGCGCGATATCAATATTTTGATTGAAGGTCATACGGATAACGTACCAATATCCCGTAAATCGCAGTATATGCAGGATAACTGGGACCTGAGTGTGATGCGTGCCACGGCCATCACCAAAATCCTGGTACGCGCAGGCGTTTCACCCAGACAGATTACCGCATCCGGAAGAGGTGAATATAGTCCGCTGGCCCCGAACGACACACCGGCCAACCGGCAAAAAAACCGGCGCACGGAAATTATCATTACACCTAATCTCGATGAACTATTTAAAATACTTGAGACCAATTAAACCCTCTTAGTATGATACGCTTTGCTACAGTTATTGCTGCCCTTATCATGGTTCTTGCAGTGTATGATGTATGGAAGCGGGAGCCCAGTATGGAGAAAAGGTTGTTATGGACGGCTTTGATCATCATTTTGCCGTTATTTGGTGCGGTAGCCTGGCTGGGTATAAGCCGTGGATACATCAAACTGTAAACTAAAAACCCCGGAGGTTATCCGGGGTTTTATGTGTTTTTAAGTTGGTTAATCTTTCAGAATAACCGCATCGATACTTCTGGATTTGATCAACGCGTTGAAGGCAGGAATTTCTTCTTTGAAGATTTTATCCAGTGCCCTGAGTTGTTCATCAATCTGTGCAGTGAGCTCGTTTTTAACTGCAATCATCTGATCGGTAGGACGGAAGTTGCCCTGACCGGCCAGTGAATTCAGGTGAGCCAGTTTGTTGTTGAGTCGTATCGGGAAGTTGAGCGGATCCTGATTGCTGCGGTTTTTGGTTTGATAAAGCGTTTCTTCAATACTTCGCATCGCATCCTGAATGCTTTTTGCTTTATCGAGCACATCTTTCATGGCATCTTTCTGGTCCTTAATCGGATCGATGGCCCGGTTAATCTGTTCACGTGCCTGCCTTATTTTCCGAATGGCAATGTGCGTTTCGCTTACCTTAGCCAGCACCTCCTGTTGGAAATTGAATTGTGCTTTCAGGTCGTCATCGCTTCCGGTACTGCGCGGGTCTTTTAAAATTTCAAATTCGGTTTCCATGCTTTTTCCATTCACTGTTAGGCGCACTTTATAGGTTCCGGGAAGCGCACGTGGCCCGTTAAGTGAAGAAGCCCACAGTACCAATCCGTCAAAGCGCTCGGCATCGGGGTAGCGCATGTTCCATACAAAGCGGTTCATGCCCGGCTTGCTTAGCGTAAGTTTTTCTTCTTTCGCCCGTGTGTTGGGTTTGGTGGAATATTTTTTAATCAGTTTTCCATTCATTTCGAGAAACTCCAGGCTTACCTCGGCTTTGGTGGTGTCTTTCAGGTAATAATGAACCATAACTCCGCCGGGGTGATTCTGGCCTGCATTTTTAGGCGGGCGTCCGAAGGAAAAGCCCGGACCCATCCGGTAACTGGGCATGGGCTTAAACAGGTGAAAATCGCTTTTCGCAATCTGGTCGTTTAGCTGATGCAGCGGTGTTAGGTCGTCAATAAGCCAGAAACTGCGACCCTGGGTTGCAGCAATCAGGTTGTCATTCTTGATTGCTAAATCAGTGATGGGCACGATAGGCAGGTTTAGTTGAAACGACTGCCAGCTTGCACCGTCATCAAACGAAATATACATGCCCGATTCAGTGCCGGCATATAACAAGCCTTTGCGCTTGGGGTCGGCACGCAGCACGCGTGTGAAGTGCCCGGGATTAATTCCATTTGTAATTTTTGTCCAGGTTTTACCGTAATCTTTCGATTTATACAGATAGGGTTGATAATCGCCCAGTTTATAGCGAGTTCCGGCTATGTAAATTCCGCCTTTGGTAAACGGGTCAAATTCCACGCTGTTAATCATCATCCATTCGGGCATATCTTTAGGGGTTATCTCTTTCCATTCTTTTCCGCCATCGGTGGTTGCGTAAACCAGTCCGTCATCCGAGCCGGTAACGATAAAATCTTTTTCATAAGGCGACTCGGCTGCGGCAAAAATGGTGCAGTAATACTCAACACTCGTATTGTCTTTGGTAATCGGACCACCCGATGGCCCTAACTTGGTTTTATCGTTACGTGTTAAATCAGGACTGATGATTTCCCACGACTGACCTCCATTGTAGCTGACATGAACGTGGTTAGATGTGGTGTATAGTTTTTTGGGATTGTGGGGAGAAAAGAAAATCGGGAAGTTCCATTGAAAGCGATATTTTGCTCCTTCGGCTCCATGACCCATCGGGTTATCAGGCCAAACATTAACGGCCCGGCTTTCTTTGGTGCGGTGGTTTTGTACTTCCAACAATCCGCCATAACTGCCTCCGTACACAATGTCGTTGTCGGTAGGATCGGGAGCCAGAAAGCCGCTTTCACCGCCTGCCGTTTCTTCCCAGTCGGCTTCGGTAATTGCCATTCCATCCGTACGGTGATAGATGCGAAGTGTGGTGTTATCCTGTTGTGCTCCGTAAATACGATAAGGAAAAGCATTATCTGTGGTTACGCGATAGAATTGTGCGGTGGGCTGGTTCATGTAGGTAGTCCAGTTTTCACCTCCGTCAAAACTTACCTGCGCCCCGCCGTCATCGGCAATAATCATACGTTGATTGTCTTCAGGAGCAATCCATAAATCGTGGTGATCGCCATGCGGTGCATTAAAGGACTGGAAGGTGCGGCCTCCATCTTTGGAACGGTGATAGGATACGTTTACCACGTACACTATGTCTTCATCTTTTGTATCAGCATAAATTCTCGTGTAATACCATGCACGCTGGCGCATGGCGCGGTCATCGTTCATTTTGCGCCAGGTTTCTCCGGCATCATCGCTGCGGTAAACACCTCCGTTTTCATTTTCAATAATGGCATATACCCGATTTGAATTAACGGGCGATACGCTAACACCTGCAATACCCCATATGCCTTTAGGTAAGCCCGGTTTTGAAGAAATGTTGGTCCAGGTTTCACCTGCATCGGTGCTTTTCCACATGGCCGAACCTTCGCCTCCGCTTTCCAGACTGTAGGGGGTTCTGCGTACACGCCACGTGGTAGCGTATAAAATGCGCGGGTTGTTAGGGTCGAAACACAAGTCAACAGCCCCGGCATCGGCATTGGCAAACAACACGCGCTTCCAGGTTTTGCCTCCGTCAGTTGATTTATAAACACCACGTTCCTGTGATGATTTGAATAGGTCACCCAGAACAGCTGCATAAACAATGTCGGGATTCTGAGGGTGGATGCGAACACGCGGAATATGTCGCGATTCATTCAGGCCAATGTTAACCCAGGTTTTTCCGGCGTCAACCGATTTCCACATACCATATCCGTATGACACATTGCCGCGAACGGTTTTTTCGCCACCACCTACATAAATTACGTTCGGGTCTGATTCGCTTACGGCTACTGCTCCAATCGAACCACCAAAAAAGCCATCGGAAATATTTTCCCAGGTTTGACCGCCGTCAGTGGTACGCCACACACCACCTCCGGTGGCACCGAAATAGTAGAGCAAAGGTTTTCCCGGAACACCGGTTACTGCCGCACTGCGACCTCCTCGGAACGGACCAATACTTCGCCACTCAAGTGCCTGATAAAGTTTCTGATCGTACGAAACGGTAGGCGAAGACGGAGCTGCCTGCCGTCGCTGTCCATAGCCGGGCTGAAACACCCACACCAATAGAATAAAACAGAAGTATAATTTCTTCATAGGTTAAGAGGTTAAGAAATTACCAGCATATTAAGCCGTAGCGTTCAAAACCCATTGTACTTTTCCTTTAATGGTATTTAAACGGTATTTGCTGTTTCCCGCAATAGCTCTATTTTGAGGGCTGTTTCATTATGCAGAAAGACGACTGGCGAAAGTTGTTCAGTATTCCGGTTATTGTTGCTGCGCTGGGATACTTTGTGGATATCTATGACCTGTTGCTTTTCAGTATTGTAAGAATTCCCAGTCTGGCTGCATTAGGTGTTCCGCAGGAAGCCCGCTTTGAAGAAGGAGAGTTTTTACTTCGCGTACAAATGACCGGTTTGCTGGTGGGTGGTGTAATCTGGGGTATCATGGGTGATAAACGCGGGCGGTTGTCGGTGCTGTTTGGCTCCATACTTTTATACTCTCTGGCCAATATTGCCAACGGTTTTGTAACATCGGTAGAGCAATACGCCTGGTTGCGATTTATTGCCGGAATCGGATTGGCCGGTGAACTGGGAGCAGGCATAACATTGGTTTCAGAAGTTTTGCCGGCACGGCTTCGCGGTTACGGTACGACGTTAGTTGCAAGTGTGGGTTTACTAGGGGCGGTGCTGGCGAATTTCATAGCGCGCATATTCGACTGGCAGGTTTCGTACTGGATTGGCGGAGGGTTGGGTCTGCTGCTGTTAATAACACGAATCAGTGTATTTGAGTCGGGCATGTTTTTGCAGATGCGCCAACAACATGTTCAGCGCGGAAATTTTCTGCAACTGTTTAATCATCCCGATAGGTTCAAACGATTCATTAATTGCATTCTGATTGGTTTGCCCATTTGGTTTACTATCGGCATACTAATCACTTTCTCTCCTGAGTTTGCATCGTATCTGGGATTTCCTCAGCCGGTATTGGCCGGAGATGCGGTGATGTTCAGTTATCTGGGTTTGGTTGGAGGCGATTTAAGCAGTGGAGTTTTCAGTCAGTGGGTGCGCTCACGCAGGAAAGTGGTGTTTGTCTATATTCTGTTAACCATGGCATTCATCGTGCTTTACCTTACGGCACCGGTTAAAACCACTTTCTTCTTTTTCTTTACCTGTTTCCTGCTGGGATTTGGTGTAGGATACTGGGCTTTGTTTGTTACCATTGCGGCCGAGCAATTTGGAACCAACCTGCGCTCTACGGTAGCTACTTCTGTTCCTAACTTTATTCGCGGTACGGTGGTGCCGCTGACGTTGATATTTCAGACGTTACGCGAAAGTTACGGAATAGTTAAGGGAGCATTAATAGTAGGAACAGGTACCATACTCATTGCGCTCATTTCGCTTCATTTTTTGTCGGAAACTTTTGGTCGCGATTTGAATTTTGTTGAAGAATAACGGTGGTTTTTAAGCCTGCAGATTCGTGTTAACTTTGCGGTCCAAAACCGGTTAACCGTGCGCGCAACGTTCTTACTTTCCCTGTTATTAACGTTTCTAACTGCTTTTTCCCAGCAAATTTCCCGGATTGACAGCCTGCGCAAAGCGTTGAAATCGGCTTCCCTGCGTGAGCAATTCGATATTTTGAATGATATTGGCTTCGCCTACCGGCTTTCTTATCCCGACAGCACCATCTGGTACTGTACACGTGCCTTTGAAATAGGTCAGGAACTCAAATTGAATAAAGATTTATCAAAGCCGTTGAGTTTCATTGGCCTTGCCAAGGCTTATAAGGGCGACTTTAAATCATCCTTCGATTATCATATTCGGGCCATCGAAGTTGCGCGCGAACAGAACGACACCATTCAACTGGCATACGGTTACAACAATTTCGGAAGGCTGTTTTTTGATCAGGGTGATTATGAACGCGCTTTTAAAAACCTGATTGAGGCGCTTCAGCTTTTTGAAAAAAAGAATGATGCCACCGGTTTGGCTTATGTGTACCGCAGCCTCTCGCATATCTATAAATCGCAAAATGATTTCGAGAAAGCACTCGATATGTCGCTGAAAGCTTACAACCTGCGTAAAAAAGTGGGCGAGCCTCGTACCCTGCTTTCATCTTTAATGGAACTGGGTTTGGTGTACAGCGAGCTGAAAAATTTCAATGAGGCCGAAAAATGCTTTCGCGGTGCCGATTCGATAGCTGTGAAAATTAAAGATCAGGTAAGCCAGACGGAAGTCCGGTTGAATTGGGCGGAATTTCTGATGCGGAATAATCAACTGCAAAAGGCCGATGAAATGGCCGAGCTGGCATATCAGCAGGTTTTGTCAACTAATAACACCCGTTTACGTCCACGTGCTGAATTGCTGATGGGTATGATTGATTATCACCTGAAACGATATGATGAGGCGGAAAAGTATCTGCTTGCCGTGTTAAATATTGATCCGAACATTCATCTCCATCTGCAACGCGATGCCAATTATTATTTGAGCAAAATCATGGAGCAGCGTGGTAAAATTGCCGAGGCCAATCGGTACACCAACCAATATTTAATTCTGAAAGAAAAACTAACCAATGTTGACCTTGCCCGACAAATTGAAAAACTTCAGTTTCAACTGGAAATGGAAAAAAAGGAAAGCGAAAACAGTTTGCTGAAGGCTAATGAGGCACGTAATCAGTCCATCATCCGGGCGCAGCGAATTCAAAATATTACGCTTATCATCATTATTATACTTACTTCGGTACTTATTCTCGTGTTATGGTATAACAATAAAAAGCGCAGGGAGGCAACTGAACAGTTGGTAAAGCAAAACCTGGAAATTAAAAAACAGCGCGAAGAAATTTTACGGCAGAACGAACAGCTGGCGCGCCATGTCGAAGAGCTCGAACAGCTTAATCACGAAAAGGACACCCTGATGAATATTGTGGCACACGATTTAAAATCGCCACTGAACCGCATTAAAGGGTTGACCGATCTGATTTTAATAGAAGGTCCGCTGAACGACACCCAGAAAAGATACATCGAACTGATACGCAATGCTACACGCGGAGGCCTGGATTTGATAACCGACCTGCTCGATGTAAATGCCCTCGATGTTAACCGGGAACCGGAAATACAAAAAGTTGACTTGCCGGATCTGCTACGCGACCGCGTTTCGGCATTTCAACAGGCTGCCAACGCCAAAAACATCACCCTCAATATCAAGGTTAATCCTGTTAGTGTTATGGCGGATCGCGATTACCTGACGCGTATTGCCGATAACCTGTTGTCGAATGCGATTAAATTCTCACCCTATAATTCCACCGTTACCATAGAAGCCGGACAGCAACATCAGATCCCTTATTTCAGCATTCAGGATAATGGTCCGGGATTTACGGAAGAAGACCGGAAATTCTTGTTTCAGAAGTTTAAAAAGCTCAGTGCCCGGCCTACAGGCGGTGAAAGTTCGAACGGTCTGGGTCTTGCCATCGTTAAAATTCTGGCCGATCGCCTGAAAGCCGCAGTCGAATTGGACAGTGCTCCGCTTAAAGGAAGCCGCTTTACAATTAAATTTTACGAACAGGCGTATTAAACTTTTCCTGTTCCTGCGCATCTAAGTAGTGATTAAATTAATAAGTATGAAAAAAATCACGTTGCTATCAACATTTTTAGTGTTAGTTTTAGCCTTTACCGTTCGCGCTCAAAATCAAACACCCCGTGCTGATGCCCGGCAAAAAGCCCAGCGTGCCCGTATAGCCGAAGGTCGCACGAGCGGAGAGATAACACCCGGAGAAGGTGCTGCGCTCAATAAACAACAACGACATATTCGCAGGGTAGAGCGCCGCTCGAAAGCCGATGGCCAGGTGTCGCCTGCAGAAAAAGTGCGCATTGAACGTAAGCAGGATCGTGCCAGCCGCAACATACGCAGGGCAAAGCACAACAAACGCGACAGGGATTAAACGAATATTAAATGATTCAGAAGTTCAGGAAGATGAACTTCTGAATCATTTTAAACCTGATCCAAAGCCTGTTTCAGGTCGTCAATTAAATCTTCGGCATCTTCAATACCGATACTCAACCGGATAAGTGTGTCGGTAAGCCCGTTTTTGATGCGTTCTTCACGCGGTATGCTGGCGTGTGTCATTGAAGCCGGGTGGTTGATGAGCGATTCCACACCTCCAAGTGACTCGGCCAGTGAAAAAACTTTCACCTGTTTCATAACGGTTTTCGCTTTTTCCACGTCATCATCTTTCAGTGTAAACGATAACATGCCGCCAAAGTCGCGCATCTGCCGGCGGGCAACTTCATGATTCGGGTGGGAAGGGAAGCCGGGCCAGTACACCTTTCCGACTTTCGGGTGCGATTGAAGATACTCTGCGATCTTTCTTCCGTTCAGACAGTGACGTTCCATACGTAAGTGTAACGTTTTGATTCCGCGCAGCACAAGAAAGCAATCCTGAGGTCCCGGTACCGCTCCGCACGAGTTCTGAATAAATGCCAGTTCCTGATGCAGCTTTTCATCGTTGGTCACCAATGCGCCCATAATAACGTCCGAGTGCCCGCTGAGGTACTTGGTTACCGAATGCATAACAATGTCTGCACCTAAATCGAGCGGGTTTTGCAGATAAGGCGAGGCAAAGGTATTGTCCACGGCAACCAGCAGGTTGTGTTGTTTGGCGATTTGTGTGCAGGCGGCAATGTCCACGATGTTCATCAGCGGGTTAGTGGGTGTTTCCAGCCAGATAAGCCGGGTTTTGTTGTTGATGTGATTTTTTATGTTTTCGGCCTGAGTAAGGTCAATAAAATGAAAGCGGATGCCAAGGCGTTCATACACCCGCTTAAACATGCGGTACGATCCTCCATAGAGGTCATTACCGGTAATCACTTCATCACCGGCATTCAGCAATTTGATAACTGTATCGGTGGCGCCCATGCCGGAGGAAAAGCAAAGCGCAAACCGGCCGTTCTCCAAAGCGGCTATACTTTTTTGCAAGGCTGCGCGTGTAGGATTGGCACCGCGGGCATAGGCATAGCCTTTGTGTTTGGCCGGCTCTTCCTGCACGTAAGTGGAGGTTTGGTAAATGGGCGTCATAATGGCACCGGTTGACGGGTCGGGTTCCACGCCCGCATGAACGGCTTTGGTTCCGAATTTCATTTGGCTATCAGTTTATTTTCAGGATTTGGATTTCCAGTAATTCAGTACAGCTTCTTTCCAGTTTTCCGGATGTTTGAGATACAGCGCCGTGTTGATAAGTAAAGTGTTTTCAGGAAACTTTGAAGCAGCAGCAGCTTCGATAACAGTATCCAGAAACTGTTGGCGGTCGGTTTCAGCCAGTTGAGTGAGTTGTTGTATCAGGTCTTGGCGCGGTTGTCCTTGAGGTACTTCGATTTCCTGCGGAATTCGCTCACTAAGCGGTGTGGGCGTTACCAGCGAAGAAGCCTGCTGCCGCAGAAATAGATCAAGATCTTTTAAAGGATTTTTATTCCGGCTCATACATGTTTCAGCATTTCATTCATTACCGGCTCATACTCCGGTTCGGCCGAGAGGGTGCTGAAATTTACAAAAACATTTTTCTGCGGCACCATCACATCCAGCAAAATGGCATCCAGGTTGCCAAGGGTTTCATGAATGGTTTTCATTCGCGTGAAACTGTGGATGCGGTTAGGCAAAACCATGATTTTCAGTTTCGGATTTAACGCACGCGCAGGTGCCAGATCAGTGATGGTTTGGTAAGTTACCAGTAAATCATTTTGTGTCAGGCTGGTGGGCACCACAACGGCATCGCTCACCAGGCAAAGTTTTTTTATACCTTCATCAGTGGTTTTTCCGGCACTATCCACGATAATAAAATCCAGATTGGAGCTTTGTTTAATCCGCATCAGTTCGTCAGCCACCTGATTATCGTTCGAACCCAGGATTTCAAAAGCATGATCGGGAGTTTCTGCTTTCAGTTTCTCCATCTGCCGAAGTGTAGTAAGCGTGTAGTTAGTATCAGTTTCCACCAAAATCACCCTTTTTCCCGAACGGTGAAGGGCAGTGGCCAGGTTGATGGCGTTGGTGGTTTTGCCGGTTCCGCCTTTGCGGCTGATGAAGGAAATGATTTTTGCCATGTTACAGCGGACGGTCAACATCGAACTGCTCCAGGTAATCGGCTACGCGGCGCACAAACGAGCCGCCCAATGCTCCGTCAATCACCCGGTGGTCGTAAGAATGCGACAGGAACATTTTATGACGGATGGCAATGGCATCGCCATAAGGTGTTTCGATAACGGCCGGCTTTTTCTGTATGGCGCCAATGGCAAGGATGGCTACCTGCGGCTGCATAATGATGGGTGTGCCCATCACGTTGCCGAATGAACCTACGTTTGATACGGTGTACGTGCCACCGGCCAGGTCATCGGGCTTGAGCTTGTTATCGCGTGCGCGGCTGGCCAGGTCGTTTACTATTCGCGCGAGACCGCTGATGTTGTACTGGTCGGCATTTTTTATTACCGGAACAATCAGGTTGCCGGTGGGCAGGGCTACAGCCATGCCGATGTTGATGTCTTTTTTCTTAATGATGCGGTCGCCATCCACCTGAATGTTAATCAGCGGAAAATCCTTGATGGCCAATGCTACGGCTTCAATGAAGATGGGCGTAAAGGTGAGGCTTTCGCCATAGCGCTTCTGAAATTCATTTTTCACTTTGTTTCGCCAGAATACAATGTTGGTAACATCGGCTTCAACAAAGGAAGTAACGTGCGGAGATATGCGTTTGGATTCGATCATGCGCTCGGCAATCATTTTGCGCATGCGGTCCATTTCAATAATTTCATCGCCGGCAGAGACCGAAACGGGCTGAGGTTTAGATGCGGATGGTGTGCCTGCACTCACCCGAATGGTCTGGCCGAGTTTGCGTTGCTCGATATAGGCCAGGATGTCCTTCTTCGTTACCCGTCCTTCCAATCCGGTACCTGGTATGGTTTCCAGTTCGGCAAGTGAAATATTTTCTTCTTTGGCGATGGTTTTCACTAGGGGTGAGTAGAATCGTTTGGATTCTTTAAACGAGGCGGGTGCCCCGTGGCCGTTGGTGGAAACAGCAGCGGCTTTTTCCTTTTCCTTAACAGGTGCCGGTGCAGCAGCAGGCGTCGGAGGGTTTTGTTGTACTTCAGTAGCGGCTTCGGCTTCGGTTTCAATCAGGGCGATGGGCTTACCTACCTTAACCACTTCGCCTTCCTTAGCCAGAATTTCTTTCAGAATGCCGGCATGGGTGGAGGGCACTTCCGTATCTACCTTATCGGTGGCTACTTCCAGAACCGACTCATCCTGTTCGATTTTGTCGCCCGGTTTTTTTAACCAGGTCAGGATGGTGGCCTCCATAATGCTTTCGCCCATTTTGGGCATGATGAGTTCGACCAACGCCATGGGAAACGAAAAATTTTGCGTGCGCCAAAGTTAGCATTTTTTACCCACCGGCTGGTTATATTGCGAAGTAAGCCGACGAGCGATGAACAGGCAGCACATGCAACGTATCGCCCGCAAGTCGTTGTTTTGGGAAGTACCCGTGCATCGTATTGCTCAGGTTATTGAAGAATCGCCCGCATGGGTGGTTCAGCGTATTTTTGAGTACGGCTCGCTGAAAGATGTGGAAGCAGTGATTTTGTTGTATGGAGCCGACCGTGTGCGCGAACTGCTGCGCGAAATACCCATGACACCGATGGTGCGTTCGATGGCCTATGTTTTTCTGGATTACGACCCGGAGGGATATTATACTTTTTAATTTTTTATAACCACTTCATCCAAACTTCCTGATTAAAAACGGGAACCTGGTTTTTCAGGCATATGCGCATGGTATGGCCGGTACCGCCTTCCATCGGATTATCCAAATCGTCATAAAACAAACCGGCTGATGCTGGCGCCAGATTATCGGCACCTAAAACCTTTAACGTATCGCGCAGAATATAAGCCGCCTTAATGGTGTACCGGTTACGCCCGCCATCAATAAATTCGTCAATGAGGTCCTCAGTAGGTTTATGCAGCTTTGACTGATGAACGATTTCCGGTTCGTTGGCCAAATTGATTTCATCGAGGTAAACGGACTGACCACCGGCTTCCTGCTTTTTTCGGTGGCCCCGATAAGGTGCTACAATCTGCAGCCGTCCACGATTAACCACCGCAACACCTGATGAGAACAGGTAATCCGCTCCCGGTGCGTTACCGCTTCGAAACAGCATGTGTTTCGTTTTTTCGGCAAGCAGTTTACCCAGGCGGATCAGCTTTACTTCATCTTCACTTTTCACTGTGCGCTTGCCTTCCAGCAATACAACGCAGCCGGGTTTATCGAATGTGAGAAGAAATTCCTGCAGGGTCATGGAAGGTTCTGACGGATAAGATTAAGCAAAGCCGTTGAGGCCAGTTTAATGTTCAACAGGCGATCGGTGCCCAGTTGCAGTTTTTTCGTAACGGTTTTGTATTTATCGGAATAGGCTATCCAAACGAGGCCCACGGGCTTTTCGGGCGTGGCCCCACCCGGGCCGGCAATGCCACTGGTTGCCACACCGATATCGGTGCTGAATTTAGCGCGCACAATGTTGGCCATCTCAATAATGGTGGGTTCGCTTACAGCTCCGTATTTTTCCAGGGTTTCGGGCTTTACACCCAGTTGGCGCATTTTAATTTCGTAGGCATAGGGTATCATGGAACCCATAAAATAATCGGAGCTGCCGGGAACGCTCGTGATGAGGTGCGAAACATAACCACCTGTACAGCTCTCGGCTATGGCTAAGGTAAGCTTTTTTTCGCGCAGTAAGTTACCTATTGCTTTTTCCAGGGGGTCATCGCTTAGCGCGTAAATATACTCGCTAATTAACGGTCGTAACAGGTCTATTTGTTTTTGTAAGTGTTCATGCAAAATCGCTTCATCCTCACCGGATGCGGTGAGACGCAGCTTCACTTCGCCCAGGCCGGGCAGATAAGCCAGCCTGATATGAGGCGGCAGCTGTTTTTCCCATTCGGCTATTTTATCGGCAAGAAAGGACTCGCCAATTCCTGCGGTGCGGATGATGCGATGTACAATAACCGGTGGTTTAAATTTTTCCCTGATTTTCGGCAGCACCGCGTCTTCCATCATCTTTTTCATTTCATGCGGAACGCCCGGCATCGAAACAAAAACTTTACCGTTTCGCTCGAACCACATACCCGGTGCTGTACCGATGGCGTTCGTAATTTTTTCGCAGCACACCGGTAGTGCGGCCTGCTGGCGGTTGGTTTCCGTCATGGCCCGTCCGCGTTTTTCAAAAAAGGCGGTAATCTCGGCCAGCGCTTCTTCGTGGATTTTTATTTCGCAGTTAAAATACTTAGCAAGGCAGGGTTTAGTCAGGTCATCGCTGGTGGGGCCCAGCCCGCCGGTAATCAACACAGCATCGGCGCGCTGTTCGGCCTGTGCAAAAGCATGTAAAATATCTGTTTCGTTATCGCCAACAGTTGTTCTGCGAATAACGCGGATGCCCGCTTCAGTAAGCTTGCCGCTGATCCAGTGCGAGTTGGTATCGAGGGTCTGTCCGTAAAGCAGTTCATCGCCAATGGCCAGAATTTCGGCAGTAATTTTTTTCATGTGTTCAGACTGGTCTCCTTATTTTCCGGTAAACTTGAATAGCTTTTTTCAAACAAAAAAGTATGCGTAAAGGTTGTGCTTAGTAAGTTGAAATGTGCCTATCTTCGTGGCGTATGAAATCCCTTCTCAAAATTTCTTCAATACTACTAGTAGTGCTGAATGCCTGTACTTCGGCACAGTTATCACAAACTATTAATGATTTAAACAAAACACTGGGCGGTGAAACTCCGCTTACCACGGCCGAGGTAGCCGATGGCTTGCGTGAAGCTTTGATCCAGGGAATATCGAAAGGCAGCGACCTGGTATCGCAGACAGATGGTTATTTTAAAAATCCGGAAATAAAAATACCTTTCCCGCCCGATGTGAAAAAAGTAGAAAACACGCTACGCGATATTGGTTTAGGCAGTGAAGTCGATCGGTTTATTTTAACACTGAACCGCGGTGCCGAAGAGGCCGCCAAAGAAGCCAAGCCTATTTTTATACAAGCTATCCGGTCCATGACCATTGACGATGCCTGGGCCATTCTGAAGGGCGAGCAAGATGCAGCAACCCAATATTTGCGGAGAACCACTTCAGCGCAACTCAGGGAAAAGTTCAAGCCGGTTATTCAAAGTGCATTAAATAAGGTCAACGCCACACGATACTACAGCGAGTTGGTAAATCGGTATAACCAGATTCCGTTTGTGGAAAAGGTTAATCCCAACCTGGATGATTACGCTACTGATAAAGCCATTGACGGATTGTTCCTTATGATTGCCAAAGAAGAGAAACTGATTCGCGAAGATCCGGTGGCCCGCACAACCGACCTGCTGAAGCGCGTATTTGGATACAAAAAATGATTTTATGAAGAAAATAATTTTCATGCTCATGGTGGGATTTTTTTCCTGCACAAGCCGGACTTCCGAAAAAGCAAACGAAACTTCTTCTGCTGAACAACCTTCCTTTCAGGGTATATGCGGTTACCTGACCATAAGCGAAATGGAGGATGCCCTGGGTGTGAATCTTACTGGCACTCCTGAAGAATTTTCCGATGCCGACATGGGCACTGGATGTTCATTTAACGGAGCAGAAAGCGGAGGGAATGCCAACTTCGGATACATTGCGGCGGGCGGTTCATCAGGGTTTGAAAAAGCAAAAACCGGAGAGCCTGTAGTGGATGTCGGCGATGAAGCCTATCTGGTTAACGGAGCCGATGCCCTGCAACTTTGGGCGCGACAGGGAAATAACTATGTGGTGGTTGCGCTTGGCGACAAGCCTCGCCCCGAACCATGTAAAAAACTTGCACGATTGCTACTGCAGCGATTTGAAGCACACCCTTTTCAATAAAGTTAGCTATGAGTCTTTTTAATAAACACGAACAAACCATCCGCAAGGCAATAGAGGCCCTGCACACCCGTACTTTTTTTGCTGCCTTCCCCGAACATCCGTCGCCTGCCGTTTATGGCGAAACAGCCGATGCCGACGGACAGGCCAGGTTTAAGGCACAGTTGGGTAAAAAATTTGAAGAGCTGCTACAGGAAAATCCGGCAAGCTGGATAGGTGAGGAGGAATCGCCTTACCTGCAGGAAAAACTGGATATCACCTATCCTTCATTTCCGGTTGAAACGCTGATTGACCGCGCCCGTAAGGCGTATCATGTGTGGCGTAAGGTATCGCCTGAACAGCGCGCGGGTATTCTGGCAGAATCGCTGGATCGGATGAAGAGCCGTTTTTTCGAAATAGCTTATGCCACTATGCACACTACCGGCCAGGGGTTTATGATGGCCTTTCAGGCATCGGGGCCACATGCAGCCGATCGTGCCCTGGAAGCCATTGCTGCAGGCTACGAAGAACTTACCCGCTTTCCGCAGAAAGCATTTTGGGATAAACCTATGGGTAAGTTCAACATCCAGTTAAACAAAGAATGGCGTGCGGTGCCTAAAGGTGTTTCGCTGGTAATCGGATGTTCAACGTTTCCAACCTGGAACACGGTACCCGGGTTATATGCCAGTCTGGTAACCGGTAATCCGGTAATTGTAAAGCCGCATCCCGGAGCAGTTTTGCCCATCGCCATAGTGGTGGCTGAAATACAGAAAGTGCTGAAGGAACAAAATCTGGATCCTCATATCTGCCAGCTTGCTCCCGACACATCTGACAAACTGATTACTAAAGAGCTGGCCGAACATCCGGATGTTAAGCTCATTGACTTTACCGGCAACTCTGTTTTTGGAAACTACCTGGAGTCGCTACCGGGTAAAACTACTTTCACCGAAAAAACCGGAGTAAACTGTGTGCTGTTGCATTCGGTTCAGGATGCAGATAAGGTGGCTGCAAACCTGGCATTCTCCGTGTCGTTGTACAGCGGGCAGATGTGTACCGCTCCGCAAAACTTTTTTATTCCGGAAAAGGGTATTCAGACCGCACAAGGTGAAATTTCATTTGAAGAATTTGCGCAAAAGTTTATTGACAACCTGAACAGTTTGATTGACAACCCCAAGGCTGGTCCTTTTGTACTGGGTACGATTCAGAACAAACGCACGTACGACCGGATAGCCGAGGCCGAGAAACTGCCGGGGAAAGTCTGGCTGAAATCCCGAACCATTGCGCATCCGCAATTCAGTAAGGCGCGCACGGCAACGCCGGTAGTGGTGGAAGTAAATGCAGATAAGACTGATATCTTCTCCAAAGAATTATTTGGTCCTATTGCACTCCTGATTAAGGTGAAAGATATAGAACATGCCTTGCACCTGGCCGGTGAGCTGGCACGCAAACATGGGGCAATCAGTTGCGGTGCTTATACCACCGATAAAGGCGTTCGTGAAAAGATTGCCGATGAAATGGCGTTGGCTGGCGCACCTGTATCTTTTAATCTGGTGGGTGGAATTTACATGAATCAGAACGCCGGTTTCAGCGACTTTCATGTAACCGGAGGTAACCCGGCGGGTAACGCCTCATTCACCAATCCGGAGTTTGTGGTGAAACGATTTACCTGGGTAGGTCACCGCGAACCTGCAGTAGCCTAAGCTTTAAACGAAAAACCCGACTCATTCGAGTCGGGTTTTTCGTTCTCACTGTTTGTTATCATTTACCTTCGGCTTTAGCTTTTGCTTTGCTGAAGTCCCCGGCCTTCACAATGTTCATCTTCTCTAACGAAAGATATTTTTTCATCACGGCATTAACCTGCTCTGCAGTAAGGGCCAGGACTTTCTTTTCAAATTCTTCGTCCCATTTATAGTCTCTGCCGATAAAGAGGTAATTATTTAATGAACTGGCCACCTGGCTGTCCTGCGATCGGCCTACAATGCGTTGTTGCGACCAGCCCGATTGTGCGGCCTTCACTTCATCGGCTGTGAAACCTTCGGTGATTACTTTTTGAATTTCTTCCTTAAAAGCTTTTTCCAGTTTATCCACATTTTCGGGAGCGTAGATGGCAAAAGCAAAGAAAGTTCCGATATTGTCCAATGCACCGGCACTCATCTGCGAGCCTACGCCATAACTCAGGCCCTCTTTCTGCCGGATGCGCGTAGCCAGGCGCGAGTTTAAAAATCCACCGCCCAGCATGAAGTTACCCAGAACGATGGCCGGGTAGTCGGGGTGGTCATCGCGCATTTCAAACTGATAGTTTACTGCAAAAAAGGCGTTGGCTTTATCCGGTGTTTCGATGGACTCGTTGATGGGCTGAACGTTAAACAGTTTTGCCGGCATGCGCACGAATGGCGATTTATTTTTCCAGTTGCCAAACAGTTGGGTTACCAGGTTCTGAATTTCTGCGGCATCAAAATCTCCTACAATAGCCATGGTAGCATTAGATGCACCATAGAAGTTGTTATAGAATTTTTTCACCTGGTCTAAAGTAAGGGCCTTGATATCCGCAACTTCTTCATCAAAGGTGGCTGTGTAGCGCGGGTCTGATTTCGGGTAAGGAGAAACATGGCGTTGTATGCGGTTAAATGCGATGGCCTGAGGCTCACTGCGCTGCGATTCGATGTCGGCTAACTGTTCATTTTTCAGTTTTTCAAATTCATCGGCCGGGAACGAAGGCGTGGTGAACACTTCGGCTACCAGCTTCAATACTTCTGGCAGGTTGGGTCGGGTGGTGGTGATGTTGGCAACAGCCAGTTGTCCACTTCCGCTGATGAAGACGTTGGCTTTAAGCCGGTCGAACTCATCTTTTATTTGTTGACGCGTTTTGGTGGCCGTGCCTTTATTCAGCATATAGGCTGCGAATTCGGCAGCAGTTCCCTGGTTGGCCAGCGATTTTTCATCGCCAAATCGAAGGGTGAGACGCACTTCCACGGCTTCACCTCGCGTTTTCTTAGGCAGCATGGCCATCTTCATGCCGTTGGGTAGTGTAACCCGTGTGGTGCGTGCTTCAATGTTGGCAGGTGACGGATCGAAAGCTTCGCCCTGTGCGATGGTCTGTTGTCCTTTGTAATCTTTAACCATTGATTCCACATCGGGTATGGGAGGGATTTCAGCGCGGTCGGGCTTATCAGTAGGGATAAACAAACCCACTGTGCGGTTATCCGGTTTAAGGTAGGCTTTGGCTACACGGGCTACGTCTTCCGGCGTAACCTCCTTAATGCGGTCGCGTGTGATAAACAACAGCCGCCAGTCGCCCATACCTACATAGGTGCTGAGCTGGAGGCAGATGGATTGGGAGGAGTTAAAAGATAATTCGATTTGTTTGAGTATTTCGTTTTTGGCACGCTCCACTTCTTCTTTGGTGGGCGGTCGGGTAACGACCTCTTCCAGGGTTTTGATCATGGTTTGCCGCGCATCTTCCAGCGACTTTTCCTTCAGCACTTCAGCGTAGGTATAAAGGAGTGTAGGTTCCTTAAATGCAAAAGTCATGGCGCCTGTATAGCTGGCTTTTTTGGTATCGATCAGGGTTTGGTATAAGCGTCCGGATGGAGCGCTGCCCAGCACGCGGGCCAGTACCTGCACGGCTGCATAATCCGGATGGGAACCCGCCGGCACGTGGTGGGCGGTTATAACTACTTGTACATCCCCCACGCGCTTCAGGGTCACGAGACGTTCACCGTCCTGAGGCGGATCGAGTGTATAAAATTTCGGAAGCTCGCGTGAAGGTTTTGGAATAACACCAAAATACTTGTTGATAAGCTCCAGGGTTTTTTGTTCATCAAACTTTCCGGCTACTTTCAGCACAGCATTATCGGGCTGATAGTACATCTTATAAAATGCCTGAAGCCGTTCGATGGGCACGTTTTCCAGGTCGGCACGTGACCCTATCGTTGATTTACCGTAATTGTGCCACAGGTAGGCAGTTGAAGTAACACGCTCCAGTAAAACGCCAAACGGATCATTCTCGCCCGCTTCGAATTCGTTTCGAACCACGGTCATTTCGCTGTCCAGGTCTTTCTTGGCAATAAATGAATTCACCATGCGGTCAGCTTCCAGGTCTAATGCCCACTCCAGGTTTTCTTCGGTCGCGTTGAATGTTTCAAAATAATTGGTGCGGTCAACCCAGGTGGTTCCGTTCGGGCTTGCACCGTGTTCGGTTAACTCCTGTGGTATATTGGGATGGCGTGGTGTACCTTTAAACACCAGGTGTTCGAGTAGGTGTGCCATGCCCGTTTCGCCATAGTTTTCATGCTTAGAGCCAACCATATACGTGATGTTTACGGTAATGGTTTGCTTGGAAGGATCGGGGAATAACAAAACACGCAGTCCGTTGTGCAGCCGGTATTCGGTTATACCTTCAACCGTAGTTACTTTTACCGGCGGTGGAATAGTTGGTTTGGATGTTTCGGTAACCGGAGCAGACTGTTGTACCGGAGCTTTATCTTTTGACTTCTTCTTCTGCGCTGTGCCCGGAACAGCCAGCGCCATGAACATCATCAGGATTAAGATTCTGTTTTTCATGCGGATTTATTGTTAAGTTTTGAAAGTAGAATACCGTGATAAAATTTGCAAGTTGCCTGCAATACGTAGCGCAAGCAGGAGGTAAATTACGCAAGTTGTTCGATTTTCTATATTTGAAAAAACAGGCTTGAAGGCATGAAATATTTGTGTTCAGCGGTATTATTTTTTATTTCAGGGATAGTTTTTGCACAGGAAGCAGACAGCCTGAAAGCAAAAACACTTAGCCCGGTACTCATTCGCAGCTCGCGGATTTATACGGATGTAGGGCATATGGAACCGGTTAATGGTACGTACCTGATTTCAGGAAAAAAATCAGAAATCATCAATGTTCAGGGTAGGGATTTGGCTGTTACCGAAAAATACGGTCGCCAGATTTTTGCCCGTGTGCCCGGAGTGTTTGTGTATGATATGGACGGAACGGGTAATCAGATGAATATTTCCGTTCGTGGCCTGGACCCGCATCGAAACTGGGAATTTAATGTGCGCAAAGACGGTGTCATCACCAACTCCGATATGTATGGATATCCGGCCAGCCATTACAATATACCGATGGAAGCTGTTGACCGCATTGAACTGGTTCGTGGAACAGCTTCCCTCCAATATGGTGCCCAGTTCGGAGGCATGTTGAATTTCATCAGCAAGCAACCCGATTCGCTGCGTTCCTTTTCATTTGAAAATATCAGTACCGTTGGTTCTTACGGGCTGTTCAGTTCATTCTTCTCTGCATCAGGCAGGCATAAGAAGGTGGCGTATATGGTATGGGCTAACAAAAAAGCTTTATCCGGGTACCGCCACTTTGCCCGCTCTGCTTTTGATGCGCAGGCGGTTACGCTGTTTTTTTATCCAACAGATAAAATTCAAATAAAAGCAGAGTGGACGCGTTCCTATTACCGGGCACGCGTACCTGGGCCGCTGACTGACTCGATGTTTTACGCCAACCCAAAGTATGCTACACGGACACGTAATTACTACAGCCCTGATATCCACGTTCCTTCCGTTACGGTAGATTGGAATTTAAGTAAAAGCACCCGTTTTCAGTTTACAACTTCTGCCGTGCTAGGTTCCCGCAGCAGTGTGTTGTTCGACCGCCCGGCCAACATACCCGACACCATCAACCGCGCTACCGGTGAGTACAGCAATCGCCAGGTGGACATTGATAAGTACAGAAGTTTTACCAGCGAAGCGCGGCTGTTGCACGCATATTCGTTTCTGCAACGCCGGAATTTTTTTACAGCCGGCGTTCAATGGATGAGTAACGACCTGCACCGGAGGCAACTGGGCAAAGGAACAAGAGGAACTGATTATGACCTTACTTTAACTGAGCCAGGGTGGGGAAGAGACCTTCATTTCAAAACCACCAATGTGGCCATCTTTGCCGAGAACCGTTGGGCACTTACCAAACGACTTTCCGTCAACACCGGTTTTCGGCTGGAATCCGGTGAAACGAATATGACCGGATCCATTGTTTACTATCCCGATGATGAACTTCCCAATACCATCCGCCATCGTTTTCCCTTATTTGGTGTAAGTGCGCAATATGAACTTACAAAAAACATCAACCTGTATGCCGGATGGGCGCAGGCCTACCGGCCCGTTATCTTTAAAGACATCATTCCGGCATCCGTATATGAGGTGACGGATAAAAATCTGAAGGATGCCCGAGGATATAATGCCGAGGCCGGCATTCGCGGAACGCATGGAGTGTTTACTTTTGATATCTCTGCCTTTGAGCTGCTCTACAGAAACCGCCTGGGCACGTTGGCGCTTACCGACCATAACAACAATACCATTATCTACCGAACCAATACCGGTAACTCGCGTACACGCGGAGTAGAAGTGTTGTTACAGGGAAATCTTCGCATCGGCGCGGCCTCAGGTATTTCGGTATTTACCGCCACATCGTTTATGGATGCGCGTTATTTCGACTCCAGAATCCGCTCGGGAAACGTCAATGAGGATATCAGCGGAAACAAGGTAGAGAGTGTGCCGGCCCGGATTGTGCGAAGCGGTTCTACCTTTATGACAGGGCGGCTGAGCTTCACCATTTTGCACAGTTATACAGCCGAAAGTTTTGCCGATGCCCTGAATACCGTTTTGCCGTCACCTTCCGGAGCGGTTGGCCTGGTGCCATCGTATCACATTACGGATTGCTCCGTATCCTGGCAGCCGGATAATCAGGTTCGGTTTATGCTGAATGTGAACAACGTTTTCAACCAATCGTACTTCACCAAACGCCCGCAGTTTTACCCCGGACCGGGTATATGGCCATCCGACGGGCGAACGTATTCATTTACGGTATTTGTAAAGATTTAAACTACCTGGTAGAATCCCGCTGCCGAACGGTCAACTCAACCGGATTGCTTAATTTCGCGCCGGATTTAAATCTTACCGGCATGAATCGTCCTGTTTCTGCATTTATCGAAAAAAATTTCCTTCACTTTAATGCGGCCGCTTTGCTCGATGCGGCAAAGGCCTATAAAAAACATATTGCAGAAGGGAAAAAAATGATGATTACCCTGGCAGGTGCCATGAGCACTGGTGAGCTGGGCATCAGCCTGGCCGAGATGATCCGGCAAAATAAAGTACACATCATCTCCTGCACCGGTGCCAACCTGGAAGAGGATATTATGAACCTGGTGGCGCACTCGCATTACAAGCGTATTCCCAACTACCGTGATTTAACTCCGGAACAGGAGTGGGATTTACTACAAAACCACCTGAACCGCGTTACCGACACCTGTATTCCTGAAGAAGAAGCGTTTCGCAGACTGCAGAAGCACTTGTTTAAAGTGTGGAAAGATGCCGAGGATAAGGGTGAGCGGTTGTTTCCTCACGAATTTATGTACCGCATCCTGAACAGCGGTGAATTAAAGCAATATTATGAAATCGATCCGAAGAATTCCTGGATGGTGGCTGCTGCCGAGCGCAACCTGCCTATGGTAGTGCCCGGGTGGGAAGATTCTACCATGGGTAACATCTTCGCTTCGTATGTGTACTCGGGCGAGCTGAAAGCTTCGACCATGAAGAGTGGTATCGAGTATATGGTCTGGCTGGCCGACTGGTACATTAAAAACAGCGGTAAGGAGGGTGTGGGATTCTTCCAGATTGGCGGAGGCATTGCCGGTGATTTCCCCATATGCGTAGTGCCCATGCTGCACCAGGATTTACAAATGGAAAACATACCCTTCTGGAGCTACTTCTGTCAGATAAGCGACAGCACTACATCGTACGGATCTTATTCGGGTGCGGTGCCAAATGAAAAGATTACCTGGGGTAAGCTGAGCATCGAAACACCTAAGTTTATCATCGAGTCGGATGCTTCCATCGTTGCTCCGCTCATCTTCGCCTATGTGTTGGATATGTAATAACTTCGGATAATCAGTTTTCTTGCACGGCCTTGTAGTCGTGCAATTTGTTTTTAATAATTCAGCATGGACATCAACGCACAGTTACGCAGCGAAATTCAAAAGGCCCTTCAGTATTTGTTCGGAACATCAACTGATGATATACAGCTTCAGCCTACCCGTCCGGAATTTGAAGGCAGTCATACGTTGGTATGTTTTCCGCTTACGCGGATTTCAAAGAAATCGCCTGAGCAAACCGCGCAACTGATTGGTGAATATCTGATAAGCCATACTTCACAGGTTAAAAGTTATCAAACCATTAAAGGATTTCTTAACCTCACCCTTTCGGATAACTTTTGGGTTGGTGTGTTGAATGAAATCCACGCCAAACCTGGCTATGGAACTTTTCCATCGAACGGAAAAGAGATTATGGTTGAGTATTCTTCGCCCAACACCAACAAGCCGCTTCACCTCGGGCACCTGCGCAACAACTTTCTGGGATGGAGCGTGAGTGAAATCCTGAAAGCCAATGGATACCGCGTACACCGTGTTCAGATTATCAACGACCGCGGCATACACATTTGTAAGTCCATGGCCGCATGGAAGCTGTATGGAAATGGCGAGACCCCTGAAAGCAGCGGGATGAAGGGCGATCACCTGGTAGGAAAATACTATGTTGAATTCGACAGGCAACACAAAAAAGAAATAAGAGACTTGATGATGCAGGGCCTGTCGCAGGAAGAAGCCGAAAGGCAGTCGCCCATCATGCAACTTGCCGTAGATATGCTGCGCAGGTGGGAAGCAAAGGATGAGGAGATACTTTCGCTGTGGCGGATGATGAACAGCTGGGTGTACGAGGGCTTTAACGCTACCTACCGGCGCATGGGTGTGGAGTTTGATAAACTTTACTATGAATCGGATACCTACCTGCTGGGTCGTGAAGAGGTACTGAAAGGTCTGGAACGAGGTGTTTTCTTTAAGAAAGAAGACGGCTCGGTGTGGGTTGATTTAACTGCGGAAGGGCTTGACCAGAAAGTGTTGTTGCGTTCAGACGGTACGTCAGTGTACATCACACAGGATATCGGCACGGCCATTTTGCGCTTCCGCGATTTTCCGAATATCGAAGGGCAGATTTACACCGTAGGCAACGAGCAGGAATATCATTTTAAAGTACTGTTTCTTATTCTGGATAAACTGGGCTATGCCTGGGCAAGAAAATGCTATCATCTTTCTTATGGCATGGTTGATTTGCCCACCGGAAAAATGAAATCGCGTGAGGGAACCGTGGTGGATGCCGATGACCTGATGGAAGATATGGTTCGCGATGCCGAAACATTAACACGCGAACTGGGTAAGATTGAAGGCCTGAGTGATGATGAAGCAAAGGAGTTGTTTGAAATGATTGGGCTGGGCGCGCTGAAATTCTTTTTGCTGAAGGTCGATCCGAAAAAGCGCATGCTCTTCGATCCGCAGGAGTCCATCCAGCTTCAGGGATTTACCGGTCCGTTTATTCAGTACACCCATGCCCGCATACGTGCGCTGCTCCGCAAAGCAAAGCAGGAAGGAGTTATGAGTCAGTCCGCCTCGATCGAAAATCCGGCTCAGTTGGAACCTGCCGAGCGGCAGGTGGTAATTGTGTTAAGCCGTTACGAAGAAAAGGTTCGCGAAGCTGCAACAGTTTATTCGCCGGCCATACTTGCTAACTATGCCTTTGAACTGGCACGCGAATACAATCAGTTTTACCAAACCGTTCCGGTGCTTACCGAGCCGGACAGGTCCAGACTGCAGTTCCGGCTGGCATTATCAGCAGCTACAGCGCGGGTAATCCGCCATGCCATGTCGCTGTTGGGTATTGGCGTTCCCGAACGCATGTAACGAAATTTTTCGGCTTCACTGCCCAAAGCCCTTCCTTACCGTCAAAAAAAGTCACCATTATCTTTTGACGGCCCTGCCGATACCAGTAATTTGGTAGTTCCAAACCATCCGTCCATGAAAAAGATCCTTCTCTCCCTTTTTGTTCTTTTTCTATTTCAGTCGGTGAACGCCCAGGAGCAGCCCCCACGCCGACCTGAAAATATTGGCATATCGGATTTTGACTCCTTTAAAAACAATGCTTTCGATATTGTGGATGAATCCACCCGCCTGAAAAATGATGCCACCCGCATTGACAACGAGATAAAAAATGCTGGCAGCGTGTTGACTTCTTTCAGTGTAGATAGAATTCGTCAGGACTTACGCGCCCTGCGTGGCATCAAGCAATCATCGGAGGCACTGGCGGGAAAAATCGGTAACCTGGATGAAGAAGGAAAAAAGCTGCTTAATAATGCCAAAAGCGTAAACCCGCGCACCAAGGCACCCGCGGCCACAAGCAATACCAATCGTTCCATTCAGGGACTGGACTTTGCCCGCAAAAACCTGAAGGTTGTTGCCGACCTTGTTGAAAATAATTCCAAAAAGTTAATTGATGAACTGAAGTCACGCGGAGAAGACATTGAATAACTATGAAGAAAGCAGTTGCTTTATTATTCGTGGTTTGTTGTTCAACCGCTTTACTCTATGCACAGGACCCGTGGGGCGAACTGGGTAAATCCATAGTCCGTTCGCTGGGCAAGCAGGGTGCGGAGAAAAAGCAGAACATGGATTCGCTGGACTACCAGTTTGCCATCTCGGTAAATGAAAATGCCGGCTTCTTTGATATCGAACAAAAAGGCGAAACCGGAACGCGTATTATGTATGCCTTACGTGAAGAAGCCGATAAGACACTTGTTGAAAAGATGCGCGACAGCCTTGAAACAGGTATCGGTTATTATGAGATGCGGATGTATCGCGCTGCCGAGGATGCATTGGTGCGCACCAAAAACTCGCTGGAGCGCAAAAACCTTACCGATGAACTGATTTATCTGCGCACACTAACCGCCCTGGGCCTGGTGTACCTCAGTCAGGGTAAGCTGGCCGATGCTGCTGAATTAATTAACACTGCGCTAACAACAAGCGCCAACACGCTGGGCATTCAAAGCGCTCCGTATGTGGCTAACCTGAACAACCTGGCCAAACTTAACCAGACACTGGGCAAGTTTAACGAAGCGGAAAAACAATTTGATGAGGCGCTGGCGCTGAATGAAAAAGTCTTTGGCGATGGTATGCAAAAGGCCATTTTGCTGAACAATAAAGCCATGCTTTATCAGTCCATGGGACGCTACGAAGAAGCTGTTAACCTGATGAATCAGGCATTGAAATCAGCCGAGATAGCTCCCAAAAAAATGTTTCAGGGAAAAAAATCCTTCGATAACCGGAAATTTCAGGCTAATCTCGCATTTATTTACCAGGTATCAGGAAATTATACCGATGCAGAGAATAATTTTCTTGCAATAAAAAAGGTCTTTGAGAACAGAGGTCAGACGCGCAGCACAGAATACGCCGGCTTGCTCAATCAACTGGGCATACTGTATATCCAGATGGGTAAGATGGATAAAGTGGAAGAACTGTTTAAAAAGTCGCTGGATATTTACAAGAGACGCTTTACCGAAAACAACATCTACTTTGCCAAAGTAACCAACGACCTGGGTAACTTTTATCGCCTGAGCGGCCGCTATACCGATGCCGAACGCGAGATCAATAAAGCCTTATCCATTCGTGAAAATCTGCTGGGTACCAGCCACCCCGACTACATCAACTCGAAAGAAAACCTGGCGCTGGTATATTGGAAAACCGAACGCCTCGACAAAGCCTACATGGCCTACCGTGATGTGATGGATAAAACCATTGACTTTATCAACAGTTATTTCCCACCGATGAGCGAGGCTGAAAAAACCAGTTACTGGGATATTACTGCACCGCGCTTCCAGCGCTTCTTCAGCTTCGCTATCGAAGCCTACCCGCAGTTACCGCACGTGGCTCAGGATTTCTTCGATTATCAGATGGCAACCAAGGCGCTGCTGCTAAACTCCACCAGTAAGGTTAAAGAGGCCATTTTAAATAGCAATGACCAACAGCTTATACGCGACTATACCGAATGGATTGGCCTGAAAGAAGAACTGGCGCGGATGTACTCCATGACAAAGGAACAATTGAAAGAGCAGAAAATTGATTTGGCCGCATTGGAGCGCAAGGCCAATGCCATGGAAAAATCGCTTTCCGAGCGCTCAACTTTGTTTTCATCCGGCTACAGTACGCAAAAGGTGAGCTTTACCCAGATACGTGACCTGCTGACCGACACGGAAGTGGTGGTGGATATGGTACGCGTTCGCGGTTTTAACCAGGACTTTACGCCCGACAGCCGGTATGTGGCGCTCATACTGACCAAAGGAATGGAATTACCCAAACTTGTTGTGCTGGAAAATGGTAATCAGCTTGAAACGCGCTATCTGAAATACTACAACACCGTGATGCAGAAGATGCTTCCGGATGAATATACCTACGATCAGTTCTGGGCACGACTCGATGCCGAAGTGGCCGGTAAAAAGGTAATCTACTTTTCGCCCGATGGCGTGTACAATCAGATTAACCTGAACACGTTGCGCAAACCCGGAGGTGATTACCTGCTGAATCGCTACGATATCATCATTGCCGGTAATACCCGCGACCTCATAGGGTGGAAGCAGCGAAAGGCCGGTACTGCCAGTCGGCGGGACGCGGTCTTGCTTGGATTCCCGGATTATCAGACGGATGAAGTTCCACCCCTTCCGGGCACTAAGGTTGAATTGGAAACTGTAAGCAAAGTGCTAAAGCCTTCAGGATATCAGGTTACACAATACATGGCTGCCGAAGCCAGCGAAAAAAATCTGAAGTCGGTTAAAGGACCTTTCATTTTGCATATTGCAACGCACGGTTACTTCCTGAAAGATGTGGATGAATCGGAGGGGTCGGTGTTTGGTGTAAACGCTGAAAATGCTACACACAATCCGCTATTGCGGTCAGGTTTGATACTGGCCGGAGCAGGCAAAGCCATATCCGGAGCGGCATCGGCCGATATGTCGAGTAACGACAACGGTATCCTTACGGCCTATGAAGCAATGAATATGAACCTGGAGGGTACGGCCCTGGTGGTACTAAGCGCCTGCGAAACCGGCCTGGGCGATGTGAAAGCGGGCGAAGGTGTGTATGGTTTACAACGCGCCTTTCTGGTTGCCGGTGCCGATGCGCTGGTGATGAGCTTGTGGAAAGTGGACGATGCGGCAACACAGCAGCTGATGAGCAGCTTCTATACCAACCTGATTAAACTGGGCAACCGCCAACGCGCGTTTAAACAGGCCCAACTCCAGCTGATGACCAAATATAAAGAGCCTTACTACTGGGGTGCCTTTGTGATGATGGGTATGTAAACCAGAGCGGGCTCTTCAACTTTGTTACATGCCTATAAAAGTAGCTTTATTCACCCCGCAACGCAACATGGATGCGCCGAAGTAGGGATTTTTAATTTCTTCAAACTCGCTTAACCAGTAAGCACCTGCATCATCAAATGCCATCGGGCAGTAAGCCTTCCATATTTTACCTTTGCCCGCTCCGAATTGCTCAACGGCCTCAATGAGTGCGTCCGATAGCGCATTAAAGGTTTTGCGCTGTTCATCTAATTTTTCTGATGACCTAATCCTGCCTGCAAAGGAAAAGGCATTATTTTTCAGATTACTCCACTGATGTTGCTTTTCCTTTTCTGCAAAAGTATAGTCGGCCCGCTGGATGGCTTTACTTAGTTCCACTGCAGCCTCGGCAGCCTTTTTCGTATCTGAGGCCACCAATGCATTTTTCACTGAAAAATAGGCATTAAGAATACCCGAAAATTGTTCACGGAATTTCAAGGATGTGTGCGGTGCCGACTGTTCAGGCCGGTTCATCATGCTAAAGTTTCCGCTGAGTTGCGCGGAAGCATCAATGGCAAACGCGCCATCCTGCACTACTTCTTCGCCTTCTTCCAGTCCGTTTTCTACAATATACAGATTGTTCACCTTATTACCGAGCGTTACTTCGCGCATTTCGAATGTGGGTTTACTGACGTCATGCTTTACATACACCACAGAGCGTTTGCCTGTCCATAGTACCGATGATGCCGGGATGACCAGGGCATTTGTCCGGCCGGAGAGATTTATCCTTACGGTTGCATTAACCAGCATTTCGGGTTTTAATAGCATTCCGTCATTATTTACTTCAGCTCTAACCTGTGCGGTTCGGGTTTGTTCATTTATTACCGGGCTGATTTGCGTTACCGAGGCTGTAAACTTACGATCAGGCAGGGCAGGTGTGGTGAAGCTTAGCGTGGTACCACGTTGCAATAAGGGCAGGTCGGTTTCATAGGCATCAAGAACAACCCACAGGGTATTGAGTGAGGTAACTTCAATCAAAGTACTGCCGGTAGTTACATAATCGCCTGCATTTACGGGGCGCCGGGTTAACACACCAGACACATCGGCAAAAAGCTCTACTGTTTCGATTGGCTTACCCGATGCTTCGATGGCATCAATCTGGCGATCGCTTATTCTCCACAGCCGCAGCTTTTCCCGTGCAGCCTGATACAGTTCGGGCGCGTTGCTTAAAAGTTTGCGGGCTTCCAGTAATTCACGCTGAGCCGTAATCAGGTCAGGAGAATAGATCAAAGCAAGGCGGTCTCCGGCCTGTACGGTTTGTCCCTCTGCCTGAATAAAAAGCCGTTCGATACGACCGGGAAATTTTGCCGTGATTGCGGTGATGCGCCCGGGATTGATCTGAACTTTACCGGTCAGGCTGATTTCGCCTGATTCAGATGCACGTCTGACTTTGGTTGTGCGGATACCGGCAGCTACAACATCGGTTTCGGTCAGGTGATGGATGTACGGATTATCTTCATCTGAAGCCGCAGAAATCGGGATGAGCTCCATGCCGCACAAAGGACATTTTCCCGGTCCGTTTTGCCGTATTTGCGGATGCATGGAACAGGTGAATTCCTGTGCGACAACACCGGCAGGCTGCCTCACTGGGTGTTCATCCGATTTAAAAAGGAACCAACCGGCTGTTAGGCCGATAATCAGCACGATGATATGGGTTAAAAAATTTTTCGTCTTCATGTGTGTGGTTTAAAAGGATGTTGTACCGGTTATATTTTTAATAGCTGATAGCAAAATATGCTGGGCAACAAGCGTACTTACCTGTTCTTTTCTGTAATTCAGTAACGCCTGACGTTGCCGCAACAGTTCGTCCATGTTACCATTGCCGGTTTCGTATGCAGTGGTAAGTAAAGCAAGGATATGTTGTGAAAATTCAATCTGCTGGCCAAGTAATTGCAGGGTACTGAGGTTGTCGCTCCATTCGTTTAATAACCGTTCCAGTTCGTTTTCAAGTTCAGTTTTTGCAGCAGCCGAGTTAAATTGAGCACTGGTTTTCATTAGCGCAGCTTCGTTTTTCAGTGCCTTATATTTTTTCTGATATATCGGAACCGATAGGGTGAACATGGGCATGAGCATGTTTTCACCGCCCATGTTCATGTTCATCATCTCATCCAGGCGCGGTCGGAAAATCATGTACGTCAACCCGATGCCCATCATGGGTCGGGCCATTCGGTCACTCATACGCAGCTGCGCTTCGCGGGCCTGCTCTTCCCACCGGTTCATTTTAATCATCGGATTCCGGACAATCAGCGAATCACGCATTGCCTCAACAGCTGCAGGAAGAGACGGCTCCGTGAGCGTATCTATAGATTCAATAGGCTGATTTACATCGGTGTTCAGGAGATTTACAAAACGACTTGAAAGTTGCACGCGCTGGTGGGTAAGCTTAGCCACCTGAGCATCGAGTTCTTTGATTTGTAACCGTATGCGCAGCACATCGGCCATGGATCCGGTTGTCGAGGAGCCGGTCATGTTGTTCATGGAGGCGGGAGAAGCCGATTTATTAACGGGAGTGCTCCCCATGGTCATGTTGCTCATGGCTGGTTGTCCTGCAGGTGAAGAGGATACCTTGTTTTCGGATGGCGAAAAAGGCAATCCTACCATGCTTTGCCCGGTAGTATAACGCACCAGGGCGATTTGCTCCAAAGTTTTCAGCAGGTTTTGCTCTTCCGCGAGCAACTGCAACTGTTTATCGGTTTCATACAGTTGATACCACAACGTGCGTACTTCATGAAAGAGGTTGTTCTGTGCTTCAACATAGGCTTCCCATTTCATACGGGCCATAGATGTGGCTTCATCCTGCGCAGCCCGTCGTATTCCGGCCCACGGAAACATCTGCATGACCGAGATTTCGGATAGCTGCCGCCCCATGAACCGATCCATATACAATCCATCGGGCGAGACAAACATGTTTACAGATAGCTGCGGATCGGGCAGGGCACGCGCCTGCGGAATTTTTTCCAAAGCTGCGAGGTATGCATGGTATCGTGCTTTTAACAACGGATTATTTTCTGCGGCCAGTTGAAGATAATCATTCAGTGTTTGCGCTGAAGCGTTGAAAAGCGCCACCAGAACAAGGGCTGTAGCCAATCCGGTTATCTTAACCAGGTTTACAACCTCCGCATTGGCAGGAATAATCAAAGCGTGTTGGAGCGACTTTTTGAAAATCTGTGGATACCAGGTGATTTTCAGATTAGCTGAGTTGTGCATTTCTTTTTTCATGATTTTGAAATTTTTCGTTCTTCTTTCCATGCATAAAGAACAGGTACGACAAACAAGGTGATAAGTGCGACACTCATTCCGCCAAAAGCGGGGATGGCCATAGGTATCATGATGTCGGAGCCGCGACCGGAGGAAGTAAGCACCGGCAACAATGCAATCAGCGTAGTGGCAGTAGTCATCAGGCAGGGTCTGAGCCGGCGCAAACCGGCTTCAAGCACGGCTTGTCGTACTGCATCAATGGTTTCGGGCTGTTTACTGCTGAAACGTTGCATCAGGTAGGTGCTCATCACTACACCATCATCGGTTGCAATTCCAAACAGTGCAATAAAGCCCACCCATACGGCTACACTGAGGTTGTACGGATGTACGTTAAAAAGTTCACGAAGTGAAAGGTCAGTCAGGTTTATGTTTAAAAACCAGGATTGACCATAAAGCCATAGCATGATAAATCCACCCGCAAGAGCCAGTCCGACAGCAGAAAAAATAAACAAAGTGGTAGTAACCGAGCGGAACTGAAAATACAGAACCAGAAAAATGATAATTAGGGAAAGCGGAATAATAAAAGCCAGTCGCTGCGAGGCACGCACCTGATTTTCATAGTTGCCGGAAAAGGTAAATCGTACCCCGGCCGGAACCACCAACTCTCCGGTTTTTATTTTTTCATTAAGATAACGCCGGGCCTGCTCCACAGCATCTGTTTCAGCCACGCCATCTTTCTTCTCTAACATAATGTAACCAACGGGAAAGGAATCTTCTCCGCGTATCATCATCGGACCGGGGCGATAATGAAGTTGGGCAATTTCCTTTAAGGGAATTTGAGCGCCCGATGGCGTTGCAATAAAAATCTGCGCAATGGCATCCGGATTGTCGCGCCATTCTCGAGCGTAGCGTACCCGTACGTGGTATCGCTCCCTGCCTTCAACGGTAGTGGTTACCGGCATGCCACCCACTGCTGCTTCGAGGTACTCCTGTACTTCGCTAAGGGTAAGTCCGTACCTGGCCATGCCCTGACGGTTCAGTTCAATTTCCAGGTAGGGTCTGCCCAGCGAGCGGTCGGCATAGATGGCTTCCGGTTTTAATGAAGGTACTTCTTTAAGATATTTTTCCAACTCCCTGCTAAACGCTTCAATGGTGGGCAGATCAGGCCCGAAAACTTTTACACCGAGGGTTGCGCGCAGGCCGGTTTGCAACATTACCAACCGGGTTTCTATGGGTTGCAGTTTCGGTGCCGAAGTAATACCCGGCAGCCGTGCTGCTTTTACAATTTCGCTCCATATGTCAGCAGGTGTCCGGATGTGGTCGCGCCATTGGCGAAAGTATTGCCCGTCTTCATCTTCGATGAGATTACCTTGTTTATCACGGATAAAATTTCCTTCCTCATCCGTTTTAAAGCGTTTCTTTCGTCCCTGCTCATCGGTTAAGTATTCCGGTTTATAAATGATGATGTTTTCGAACATGGACAGGGGCGCAGGATCGATAGCGGTTTCAGCCCGTCCGGCCTTACCTACAACGGTTTCAACTTCCGGTATGGCTTTCACCAGCCGATCGAGCTGATGCAGCGTATTTTTGTTAAAGGTCACTCCGGCATGCGGCATGGAGGTGGGCATCAGCAGGAAAGCACCTTCATCAAGTGAAGGCATAAACTCCTTTCCCATGCCCGGAAAAGCATGGGTTAGTTTATTCCACACGAAAGTGGTTCGTAAGTTCAGTCCTGCGGCATGGGTACCTCGTGCTACGAAACCAAACAGTCGATCAAAGCCGAACCATATAACCAAACCCAAAAGAACGATGATAACCGGAAGTATTAAAAACTTTATTTTGTTGGCGAGGCACCACTGCAAAAGTTTCGGGTAGATGCGGATAAAAAGGTAGAATCCACCCAAAATGAAACCAATGACAAATACGGTAAAAATAAAATTACTCAACGAGCTGTGCGAAGCCCCCAGCGGAACCCAATGGCGGCTGAGCAGCCATGCAACACCCGACACAGTAATGAAAATGGTTAAGCGTTCGTGGTATGGAGAAAATTTTTCAGGATAATGATGTACCAGTAAGTTATTTATTGCTAATAACATCAGTACAACGCCGGCCCAAGGCAGCACGAAAACAAGGATAACCAGGCCTGCGGCAAGCAGAATGTAATTCAAGGTTAGTCTGATTTTTCCTTTTCCGATATTCACCGCAAATGTCCATTGAAGAAAGGCCGGCATAAACAACAAGGTGAAGAGCAGCGAAGAGAAAAGAGCAAACGTTTTGGTCCAGGCCAGCGGGGTAAACAGTTTTCCTTCTGCTGCTTCGAGGGCGAAGACCGGCAGAAAGCTAATGATTGTGGTTGATACGGCTGTGATAATGGCTGATGAGACTTCGGCAGCCGACCTAAACACGGTGGTCATCAGTGATTGACCGGCAGGTGCCTGTCGAAGGTGTTGTAAAAAGTTTTCGCTCAGAATGATGCCCAGGTCAACCATGGTACCGATGGCAATCGCTATTCCCGAGAGGGCAACAATGTTGGCGTCAACCCGGAAATATTTCATGAATATGAAACACACCAATACGGCAAAGGGTAGCATCGCCGAAATGAGCAGGGAAGTACGCAGGTTATACACCATGACAATAATGACGACAATGGTGATGAGCATTTGTGTGGAAAGTGCGTCGTACAACGTGCCAAGTGTTTCCTGAATGAGTTGGGTGCGGTCGTAGAAGGGAACGATGATAACTTTTGAGATGGTGCCGTCATCCAGTTTTTTCTGAGGGAGTCCGTGTGAGATTTCTTCTATTTTTTTTCTGACTTCTTTTATTACCTCCATCGGGTTGCTGCCGAAACGGGCAATAACTACTCCGCCTACTGTTTCTGTTCCGTTTTTGTCAAGAATGCCACGCATCGAACGGTCTGCCGGTCCGGTGGTAACATGTGCGATATCTTTTATACGTACCGGAACGTTATCAACAACCCGTACTACTGCCTCTTCGATATCGGATATGTTTTTAACATAGCCCAGACCACGGATAAAATATTCAGCCTGATTAATCTCGAGGGTACCTGCGCTGGACTCGCGGTTGCTGCTGCGTACAGCCTCAAGCACCTCCATCATCGAAATATTCCATGCTTTTAAGGAAGACGGATTGAGGTCAACCTGATATTCTTTGATGTAGCCTCCGATTGAGGCAACTTCAGCTACGTTAGGTACGCCGGCCAGGGCATATCGTACATAAAAATCCTGAATGCTGCGCAGTTCATGCAAATCCCATCCGGCAGCAGGCCTGCCATGTTCATCGCGGGCTTCCAGTGTGTACCAGAAAACCTGACCGAGGGCGGTGGCATCCGGTCCCAACCGCGGCTGAACGTTTTGCGGTAACAAGTCAGGTGGCAGTGCACTCAGCTTTTCCAACAACCTTGACCGGGCCCAGTAAAAATCCACTTCATCATCGAACACCACATAGATGGAAGAGAAGCCATACATAGAGGTACTGCGGATGGTTTTTACACCCGGCATGCCCAGCAGTGATGTGGTGAGCGGATAAGTAATCTGATTCTCCACATCCTGCGGTGAGCGGCCCATCCACTCCGTAAAAATGATTTGCTGGTTTTCACCGATGTCAGGTATGGCATCTACCGGCACCGGATTGCGCGGAAGGAATGGTATGTGCCAGTTGAATGGTGCGGTAATCAGTCCGCCCGTAATGAGTACCAGCAGTACCAGTACCGTAATGAGTTTTTGTTTCAGAAAAAATTGAATAATCCGATTAAGCATCATGCAGTTCCGTTTTAAGATGGAAGAAAAAGGAAACACAAACTGTCTTTCAGCAGGAAAGACAGCCGGACTGCATCAGATGCGCAGTATATGAATCAGGGAAAGGAGGAAACGTCCGCAGCAGGATGGCGGATGTTCGGGTACGGAAAAAGAAAATTTAGAAAATGAATCAGATAGTGTTTCGCTGAAATCGAACAACGCCACAAAGGAAATCAGGTAAAATACCGGTTGAAGCAGGAATGAGGAGCCATGAGACTGAACAACCGATGCTTCGTGCGTGATTTGTTCATCATCGCAGCAATTCTCCATCATTTTCCGGTGGCAGGGAGGCAATGACTGATGGCCGCAACCGTCGGCTTCGTGTAACAGGGCTACGGCTTTCACTTTGCCCTGGCAGATGTGCACGCCTACATAAAAAGTGCTGGAGGCCAGCAGTGTAAGCGCTGCCAGTGTATATGCCGTTATGGTTTTAAACAACTGCATCGCCTGGCAAAGGTACGGAATTCGGTGAAAATCAGTTCAATCGCTCGGCCCTGTAACCGGCTTTGGCCAGCAGTTCCTTTATTTTTTCCTCGGGAACATCAGTTTCAACGGTCAGGGTTCGCTCCGGTGCGGTGAGGTCAACCTTCCACTTTCCCTGGCCGACATGTTCATCCAAAGCAGGTTTTATTGCCGCAACACAGCCCGAACACTTGAGGTTGGTTTTGAATATCATTACGTATCTAGTTGGAATATTTTCAGAAGGTTTCTGTCAATTTTAGAAAGGTCATGATTTGATAGCTTACCTAGCTTTCCGATTACTAAGTCTTTATCAAGTGTAGCGATTTTTCCCGTTTTAATTAGTGAGGTCTTTTTTAAGCCATTTACCGGAGAAGGTTGAATCACTACATCAAAATCATCCTGCCATTTAAACTGAGTCGTGATAAAAGCAACCGTAACATCGTTTTCGCTTACTGCTAAAATTCGTGCGGGTCTGTATTTTAACCCTGAAAGATCGGTAAAGGGAAAAGGTAGTAAAATAATGTCTCCCTTTATCATTTGTATTTTTCCTTCAAATCTTCAACAGAATAAATATCTTCATCTTCTTCAAGAAAAGCATAGATTTTGGATTTTGAGACCAATTGCTGAATTTCCTTATTAAGCAGCTCACTATTCTCCTTCGATATAAGGAACTCAGCAAAATCATGAACCTCCTTCAGTTTTTGTTCAGGAAGTTTTTTCAGGTTATTAATGGTCTTTTCTATAAGGGCTTCTCTGCTCATATCAATGATCGAACATTCAAAAGGATATTCAAATTTAGTTTTAATTATTCAATCCGCTAACATTTCAAATTTAGCTTTTTAAAGCGCAAACGCAGGCTGTTGCTTACCACACTCACCGAGCTTAATGCCATGGCGGCTCCGGCAATCATGGGGTTGAGTAAAAAACCAGTGAACGGATAAAGCACGCCCGCTGCTACCGGAACACCGATGATGTTGTAGATAAAAGCCCAAAACAGATTTTGACGAAGTGTTTGTACCGTGAGTGAAGAGAGCTTAAATGCTTTCGCTACGAACCGCAAATCTGATGTTAACAGGGTGATGGAAGCCGCGTCTATGGCAATGTCGGTGCCTTTGCCCATGGCAATGCTCACATCGGCAGCGGCAAGCGCGGGGGCATCGTTGATACCATCGCCTACCATAGCCACAGTGTGTCCCCGGTTTTTCAAGGTGTGTATAAAGTGCACTTTGTCTGCCGGCAGGGCCGATCCTTTAAAATGGATAATACCCAGTTGTGAAGCTACGCTTCGGGCAGTTGCTTGGTGGTCGCCCGTGAGCAGATAAACCTGTTTGCCCTGCTGTTGTAAGGTTTGTACAGCTTCGAAAGCTGATGAACGTAACTCATCGGCCAAAGCTATAACAGCCAATACTTTCTCGTTTTCTGCAAACGCTATCACCGTGTTCCCTCTCTTCTTCCATTGCCCGCTAAGCAATTCAAAGTCGGACAGATTCACGATACCTGATTCTTTTAAAAGTTCTTCATTCCCGGCCACATACACAGCTTCTCCGAGCTTACCGCGAATACCCTTACCGGGAATGTTTTCAAATTCGGAGATCGTGGGTGGTGCGACCGACTGCGATCTGCAGTATGCAAGAACAGCCTGCGCCATCGGGTGCTCGGATTTACTTTCCAAAGCCAGGAGGATTCCCAGTAATGAATTTGTATCACGTGTATTTTCCAGCCAGGTAATATCAACCACTTTGGGTTTGCCTTCTGTAAGGGTGCCGGTTTTATCGAATATAACTACATCGACCCGATGTGCTCGTTCCAGGCTTTCGGCATCTTTGATAAGGATGTTGTTTTCAGCACCTTTACCAATTCCAACCATGATGGCTGTTGGAGTAGCCAGTCCTAAGGCGCACGGACAGGCAATAACAAGAACGGAAACCGAGGTGAGCAGGGCATGGCTCAGGGCATCTTCGCCACCCGCTATCAGCCATACCACGAAAGTAAGTAAAGCAATAAGTATAACAACCGGTACAAATACACCAGCCACTTTATCGGCTAATTTCTGTGCGGGGGCCTTGCTGCCCTGGGCTTCCTGAACCGTGCGGATGATGCGGGCAAGCATCGTTTGCGCGCCAACCTGTTGCGCTTCGAATACAAAACTTCCCTGCTGATTTACAGTTCCCGCATACACCCGGTCATTTTCCTTTTTGAAAACCGGAACGGCTTCACCGGTAAGCATGCTTTCGTCAATGTAGGAATGACCGGAAGTGATTACGCCATCAACGGGAATTTTTTCACCCGGCTTGACAATCACCAAATGGCCCGGTTGAACAGCGGAAACCGGTATTTCCTTTTCCTGGCCTTGAATTTCAATTCTCACATACTGTGGCTGAAGCGACATGAGCTTTTTAATAGCCGATGATGTTTTGGCTTTTGCGCGTTCTTCCAGCAGTTTTCCTAGTGATATGAACGTAATGATAACCGCTGCAGCTTCGTAATAAACATGAGCGTGCAGTCCGCGTTGTAACCAAAATTCAGGAAAAAAGGTATTGAACGCACTGAACAGAAAGGCGATGCCGGTTGAAAGCGCCACCAACGTATCCATATTGGCGCGGCCGTGTTTGGCCTGTCTGAATGCATGTACGAAGAATGACCGGCCGAAATAAAAGACTACGGGTGCAGTTAACGCCAGACTGATGTACATGCCGGGCTCCCAGCTCATGAAGAACATGCCGATGATTACCACCGGAGTGGATAAGATAGCCGACCACAAAGTGCGGGATTTAATTTCGGTATAACGCTGGTGCTGCGCATCCTGAAGCACCCTGGTTCCGTCATCGGTGGGGGGTTGATTAATTACCAGGTCGTAACCCATGGACTGTACGGCCTGGCGCAGTATTTCCGGGCTAACTACTGCAGGGTCATATTCAACCTGAGCCGAGTTGGCAGCAAAGTTTACGTTTGCCTTTTTTACACCGGGTACACTTTTCAACGCAGACTCTACATTGACCGCGCAGGCTGCGCAGCTCATGTCCAGAACCGGAAAAGAATTCTTTTGAAGAACCGGATTTTCTTTCATGTCTTCGGCCGTCATGCGTTGTTTACGCTTAACAACGATGAGGCAAAGGTAAGTTTCGGCAAGGTTAAGTAATGCGCATCAGGCAAACTGCTTTTCGCCCAACAGATATTCATCAATAACCTGTTTGAATACCTGTTTCGGAAAAGCGCCGGGCTGCATGGCTGGCTGGCCCTTGGCAGGAATAAACAGGAAGGTGGGGATGCTGCGAATGCCAAAAACAGCGGACAGCTCGGGTTCTGCTTCGGTATCTACCTTATAAATATGAATTTTTCCTTCATATTCTTTAGCCAGTTCTTCCAGTACAGGTGCCACCATGCGGCAAGGTCCGCACCAGTCGGCATAAAAATCAATAATGGCCGGCAGTGTGCCTTTATAGTTCCATTCCTTTTCGGTTTCGTAGTTAAAAACCTTGTTTTTGAAATCTTCGGTAGTGAGTTTAACGGTCATTTTAAAGTAAATTTTCTGCAAAAAAAGTAAAACCGCCATGGGTTTACCGTGACTTGGGTTACTTAAAGATGGAATTTTATAAATTTGTTCTGGTCTGATTTTAATGATTAAATCTTTTGGTTCAAAAGCTACCCGAATGATATGGGAGGGAAATCGAGTTAAAAGCTTTAGTATTGAAATTCAGAATCTAACCAGGAGAAAGCTGAGGATGTTAAATAATGCACAAAGTATATTGGATTTAAAAATTCCACCTTCAAACCGATTGGAAAAGCTGAGTGGTAAACTAAAAGATTATTATTCAATACGCGTAAATGACCAGTGGAGAATCATATTCAAGTGGAACAATGGAAATGCAACTGATGTTGAACTAATAGATTATCATGATTGACCACTATGCGAGTTTTAAAAAATATTCATCCAGGAGAAATTTTATTGCAGGAATTTATGATTCCTTTGGGTATCAGTATTATGAAACTCTCACGTGATACCAAAATTCCTTATTATAAATTGAGAGGTATAGTCCGGGGGCAACACGGTATTACACCTACTATTGCCTTAAAGCTATCAAGATATTTTGGTAATTCTGCGAAATTCTGGTTAGGACTTCAAAATGATTATGATCTTGAAGAAGAAGAGCGCCTGAATAAAAAAGCGTTGAGTGAGATAGTGCATTGCCAGGCTTTAACGGTTTAAAAATCAGTTATATTTTCTGAACCACCACTGAAATACCACCAACCCCCAGATGCGGGCGTGCACATCGCCCGGATTTTTAGAAAACAGTCTTCGTTTCAGCTTTGCGATTTCAGCATAATTGAAAATCTGCTGCTCGTGTATGTTTTTTTCCGACAGCAAATCATCCATGATTAATGACTTCATTTCCCTGCGGAACCATTTTAGCAGCGGCACTTCAAATCCTTTTTTCGGGCGGTTGTACAGTTCGGGCGGTAACAGGTTGCGGAATGCATCCTGTACCAGTCGTTTGCGCATCTTACCGTTTATCTTAAAATCTGCCGGCAGGCTGAATATAAAGTTAACCAGCTCCACGTCCAGAAATGGATTACGCACTTCCAGGCTGTTGGCCATGCTCATCAGATCCACCTTCATGAGCATGTCATTGGGCAGTACCAACTTCATGTCGGTAAGAAAAATGTCGTTGAGATTTTCCTTATCCGACAGGGTTGCCAGCCAGCTCTTTTTTCGCTCGTTAAACCGGCTTTGCTCCAAATGTTGGCGTGAGGTATCCGAAAGAAGAGCCAGCGCTGCTTTCGGTTCAGTGAGGGATGCCCATTGCCAGTATCGTTCGCCGGATGAAAGATTTACGGCACGAGCAAAGCGCTCGAGCTGCCGAATGCGATTACTCAGAAAATCATTTCTCGACCGCGGCAGCAGCTGCCATAATGGTAATAGGGTACTTGCAAAATTCTCCTTCCAACCGCGGTGAATAGCCCGCCAGTGGGCCTCGTGTTTATTATAGCCGCCCAGCAACTCATCGGCTCCATCGCCCGAAAGAGCAACCGTGGCGTGCTTCCGTGTTTCTTTACTGAGTATAAAAACATTGATAGCCGATGAGTCGGCAAAGGGTTCATCGATATAATTCAGAATATCATGCAGGTGGCTGTATAAATCATGATTGGTTAATGAGAAGACGGTATGTTTTGTGTGGAAATGTTTAGCTACCAGTTGTGCAAAGTGTGTTTCGTCAAAAAAAGGTTCATCGCGAAAGCCGATGGAAAAAGTATGCAGGTCGGGCTTATGTCGGGCGGCCAGTCCGGTTATTACGGATGAGTCAATGCCTCCGCTTAAAAAGCAACCCAACGGTACATCGGCTACCAACCTGCGCTGTACCGCTGCCTCCAGCAAATCCCTGCAACGTTGTTGTGCAGCTTCATAACTGAGCTGTTGCGGTTCATCGGACGGATAAGGTATTTCATAATACTTTTCAATGAGCAGCTCTTTTGAGCGGACGCGCATGTAATGTCCGGGTAACAGTTTTTTTACCGTACGGAAAATCGTATCCGGTGCCGGAATGTAATTGAGTTGAAGATAGGCGTAGAGTGATTCGTAATCGAGTGTTTTGTCGATTCCATACTGCAGGATGGCTTTCATTTCGGAAGCGAAGATGAACTTGTCATCATCAAAAAGGTAAAGCAAAGGCTTTACACCAAAACGGTCGCGTGCCAGCAGAAAAGATTGTTCCTGGTTGTCATACAGGCAGAATGAAAAAAAACCGTTGAGTTTATTCAGTCCTTTTTCTTTTTCCCGAATCAGTAACCTAAGCAGAACTTCCGTATCGGATTGTGTAGTAAATGCAACGCCCTCGCTTTCCAGCTGGCTGCGCAGTTCACGATAGTTGAAAATCTCTCCGTTATAAATCAGAGCATATCTTTTCTCCTCATCCCACATGGGCTGATTAGCCTGGTCGGACAAGTCGATGATGGATAATCTGCGGTGACCCAGGCCCACAAACTGGTTGTGATATATATCCTGATAATCGGGTCCACGTTTTTCAAGTGCACGGGTTGCGGCGGCCAGATGAATCATGTTCATCTTACCCACCAGATTAAACGCCATTATACCGGTAATGCCGCACATCAGTCGCCAAAACTAATGCCCAGTCCGCGGGCTGCTTTTATCAGATAGGAATCTTTTTGTACAAAATTGTATTCGCGGGTAGCCTCTTCCAGTGAAACGTAGGTTATGTTGTTGTTTTTCAGGGCCACCATCTTGCCAAATTCTTCATGAATAACCAATTCCATGGCTTTTACACCAAACAGCGAGGCCAGTACGCGGTCGAAAGCCGTGGGTGTACCTCCGCGCTGGATGTGACCCAGCACGGTTTCGCGTATTTCGGCCTTGCAGCCTGCATCTTTCAATTGTTGTGCGAGCTGAAAGGCGATGCCGCCCAGCCGTTTGTGCTCCGAGCCTTTTTCGCCTGCACGTGCTACCACTGTACCGTCAACCGGCCGTGCACCTTCGGCTACCACAATATTTACAAACCCTTTACCATGGGTATAGCGTGCTTCAATGCGTTTGACCAACTTGTTAACGTCATACGGTATTTCCGGAATGAGACAGATTTCTGCACCTCCGGCTATGGCGGTATGCAACGCAATCCAACCGGCATCGCGTCCCATCACTTCCATGATCATCACGCGGTGATGACTTTCGGCCGTGGTTACGAGTTTATCAAAAGCATCGGTGGCAATTTGCACGGCTGTCTGAAAGCCAAACGTCATGTCGGTAGCCGATAAATCGTTATCGATGGTCTTCGGAACACCTACAATAGGCAGGCCTTTTTGGTAAAGTACGCGCGATATGCGTTGTGAGCCATCACCGCCAATATTTATTACCGCATCAAATCCAAGCGACCGGATTTTTTGTACCAGCTCATCGGAGCGGTCCAATTCTTTCACTGTTCCATCGGGCTGAATTACCGGGTATTTCAGCGGGTTGGATTTGTTGGTGGTTTTCAGAATTGTTCCGCCTTTTACGTGAATGCCGGCAGTTTTGTGCGAAGTGAGGCGTATGATATGTTGTGGTTCGTTAAGTACACCATTGAACGCCTCGATGCTGCCCCATACTTCCCAGTTTTTTTCTTTACGTGCGCGCTTGGCGATGCCGCGGATTACGGCGTTCAGTCCGGGGCAATCACCTCCGCCGGTTACCACCAGTACTTTTTTAATTCGGTTACTCATAACTTGTTTCGGGATGTTCATCGGTTGCGGCAGCCCTGCGCAGGCGGTCGTTAATGGCGCGGCCCAGGCCGGTGTCTTCAACCGGTTCGGCTAAGATAACATCAACGGGCATCGCTTCCAGCTCGCGCAGGTATTGAAAAAGATTTTGTGCAGCCTCGCGCAAATTGCCTGTAACCGATAGCTGTCGCTGATAGGGGGAATGAAAATCTTTGTTCAGCGTCAGTATGCCGGCACAATGTGCGGGATGCCGGGAAAGCAGTTCTTCTATTTTACCCAGCAGAAGTTTTTTTCGGGGCGCGTAATGACGTGTGAGCTGACCGGGAGTGCGCGGATTGGAAGCGGAATGCAGCTGCAGTTCAATTTTTCCAATGAGCTTTTCTATTTCTTCCGCAGTAACTCCTCCGAGACGATAAATAACAGGTTGTTCATCTTCAAACCCGATGATGGTGGATTCCAATCCAACGGGACAGGGTCCGCCATCAAGTATGTAAGGAATTTCCTGACCGAGTTGTTCGTCAACGTGTTCGGCACGGGTTGGACTGATACGACCGAACTTGTTGGCACTGGGTGCAGCCAGCGGAAAGTCGAGCAGTGCCAGCAGCTGCTGGGTCAGCGGATGTGCCGGACAACGAACGGCCACGTTGTCGAGGCCCGATGTTACCAGATCGGGTATGATTTTTTTTCGCGGAAGTAAAAGCGTAAGCGGTCCCGGCCAGAAATGTTCGGCCAGCAACTGGGCTTTTTCCGGAATATGGGTAACAAAGTTTTTGGCTGTTGATAAATCGGGCACGTGAATGATAAGCGGGTCAAATGAAGGGCGCTCCTTGACTTCAAAAATACGTGCCACAGCCCGGGTATTTAGTGCATTGCCGGCAAGGCCATACACCGTTTCAGTCGGTATGGCCACCACTTCACCAAGACGCAGCAGCCGCGCGGCTTCGGTTACCGAATTTCCGATTCGGGCCATTGAGGTAAGCTGATTATCTTTGAAAGAAAAGAGCATGTTGCCATGAACAATAAAATGCGTTCGCTGCTTCGGATTATTGCCGTATTGCTGGTTCTTCTGTCGGTTTTAATGGAACTGGATATGGTTATTATACCTGCACTGGCCGGTATGAAGTTCTGGATGGTTGTGATTGGCTTTTGTTTGATGCTGATCAGCACGCGCTGATTATTGGATTACCACGGTAATTTTATTGATTCGTCCGCCCTCCAGTTTACTGGTTTTTTCTCCGCCACCTGCATTATCCCGATCCTCTTTACGCACGATAATGTAATAGGAGATGGCTTTAAGATCTTTAAAACGGGCTATTCCCTTGGCATCGGTAACGGCTTCGGCAGCAACGTTGGTTTCTTTTTTATAATCTTCTTCGGTTTCAAACAACTGCACGGTGGCACCGGCTTCCTTGTTGCCCAGCTCATTAACCACAGTTACTACCAATTGGGTTTTGATGATTTGAAAGGCAAGGAGAAGGAGAGATGCGGCGGTAAGGATGTACACAAATTTTTTCATAGAACAAAAAGTTATGGTGTTTATGCAAAGGTAACAAATAGACGCCAGAAGGTCGCTGCCTTCGACTCTGCTCAGGCAGCGATGTTTTAAAAGTTAGCTGGTCGTTGGCTTCAGTTCCGCTCAGGTAGTTATGGTTGAAAGTGTTTTAAAGTTGTCTGAGCGTAGCTGAAGACAACGCTACTTATCAGTCGGCTGTTGAAATACGTGCCGGGCATAGTTTACTTTCAATCTGTCCAGCAGGGGCCGGAGCTGTTGTAACCGGTTCAGAAAATCGTCATAATTTTTCTTTTCCTTAGGCGACCATACCACTTCGGCCAGGGCCAGAGCCCGTGGGTAAACCATGTATTCAACATGTTCAGGGGTTTTCATGTACTCCGTCCATACGTTACCCTGTGCTCCAAGAATAAATTTTTTTTCCGTCTCGGTTAAGGAATCCGGTAAGGGTTCGTAGCTATACACTTCTTCAACGGGTGTAAAACCGCCAATGGCCAGTGGTTCGGTTTCGGCAGATGCCTGGTAATGGTCGAGGTAGCACCAGTTACCGGGTGTCATGATAACCTGGTGCTGTTGTTTTGCGGCCGCTATACCGCCTTCTTCACCCCGCCAGCTCATTACCGTGGCGTTGGGCGCCAGTCCGCCTTCCAGTATTTCATCCCATCCGATAATCCGGCGTCCTTTGCTGTTCAGGTATTTTTCGATGCGTTGAATAAAGTAGCTCTGCAGTTCATGTTCGTCTTTCAGTTTTTCCTTTTTTATTCTTTGTTGACACAATCTGCATTGTTTCCATCGTGTTTTCGGGCACTCATCACCGCCAATGTGGATGTATGTGCCGGGAAATAAATTCATCACTTCGTCCAACACGTCCTGAAGGAAAATAAAAGTTTCATCTTTTCCTGCGCAATACACGTCATCAAAAACGCCCCATGTAGTAGCCACGGTGTAGGGGCCACCGGTGCAGCCGAGGTTGGGATAAGCAGCCAGTGCGGCACGTGAATGCCCGGGCATTTCAATTTCCGGGACGATGGTTATGTAGCGTTCGGCTGCATACTGCACAATATCCCGGATTTCGTCCTGAGTATAAAAACCACCGTATCGCTTGCCGTCATATTTATTTGAATTACCGGCATGTCCTACTATGGTTGAATCGCGCCAGGCAGCGACTTCCTGCAGTTTCGGATATTTTTTGATTTCAATTCGCCAGCCCTGATCTTCAGTTAGGTGCCAGTGAAATCGATTAAACTTAAAACGTGCCATCAGATCAATGTAGCGTTTAATAAAATCAGGCGGAAAAAAATGACGTCCCACGTCAAGGTGTAACCCGCGATAAGCAAACCGGGGGAAATCGGTTATCTCCAGGCAGGGCAGATTTTTTCCGTTTGTAGCGATAAGCTGGAGCAGGGTTTGCATGCCGTAAAACAGGCCGGCTTCGGTTTGGGCTTCCAGTTTAACTCCCGTTGAATTGATGGTGAGTATGTAGCCTTCATCCGGTAAGATGATGGAGGGATTCAAGGAGAAGGAAATGTCAGCGTTTTTGTTTTTCAGTTTTGTTTTAAAACCAAGCTGTGCTGTGTAATTACTGAAAAGATTACCTATCGGCTGAAGTGCATCCGGAATACTAATGGTAACAGGTGATTTGAGGTGATAAATACCCGAATGCGTAGAGATGGAAACGGGCAGGGGAATGATGGTGTGATTTTTAGCGTTGTTTTCGGGTGCGGATGTGCAGGAATACAGGAACAAGCTTATCCCCATTGCGATTATCCGGATTAAATAGATTGCTTTCATCGGCAGGTATCTCTTTTCAGGTTAACAAAGGATTCTCAAATATGAAAAGTTGGCGGGGTAATGCCAAAGGCTATCTTTTTTAACCAGGTAAGGAAGGCTATCAGCGGATGGGTAAAATCAAACGATTTTTCCAGGCAATCTGTATACTGCTACGCTAAAAATTCCGTTAAGGAAAAAAGCAGGGAATGGTTTTGACGATCTTGAATTTTTAATTTCAAGTGCTTACATTTATCTGTCGTTAGGGTCATATGTTTACAAACACCCTGTTCATTACGAATTTAAAGTTTGTGTTAGATTCTGTTAACCAAAGCATGTCAACCGTAATGGCCGGTGTTGCCTTGCAAAAAAATCCCTTCACAAAAAGAAATACCAAAAAATTGATTGAGTGGCACAAAAGCGGAAAGCCTTTGCCCGAATTTTATCTGAAAAGAATTCAACCCTTCCTGAATTGATGTATATGAACAGAGGATTTTTCTTTATAGCGTTTTTTATTTCAGCCTTATTTCTTGGTGCGCAAGACCTTCCGTCTGATGTAAAGTTGTCCAAACATGATCGCATCTGGCTGGCTGCTGATGACGACACAACAAGAGCTTTGGCTTTACTCTTTATCAAAAAAAGAAACGATCTCAATAAAACGCTTGTCGAGTCTTCTGTAGTCGGTATTACTTCGCTTGCTGCTTTTGCTTTCGGAGCTCTGATGCTGGAAAATAATAGTCATTCACCCGGTATAGCCGATGGTCATGCCTTTGGGGTTATCTTTGTTTTCGGTGGAGCAACCGGTATGCTGTGCTCCGGTGTTACATTAATACTCACGGCCTTGTTAAAGCGAGCTTACACCTTGAAAAAGTACGAAAGCCTGTTGGCGGCTTACCGGGCTGGAATGTCTTTGCCGTGATTCTATAAAAAAAGGATACAACGATACCTTTAATCCTACTAAATTCCGATAATCGGTGCGAAAAGCTTCTTTTAAGAAAAAAACCGGATAACAGATACAGAGTTACCGTGATGATAAGGGAAACCGTAAGAGCGATTAATTTTTTTTTGTTCTTCCCGTTGACTTCGTTTCAGAGTGGCTAACAAATCTTTACGGTCTTTTTCACTGAGTGACTGGTGATCGGTTAGTTGCTCTGTTTTCGGGATTGACGTATTTTTTTCTGGCTTTCTCCTTAAATTCTTTTTTAAATCAAGGTTATACCGGATGGTATCGTTCATTTGTTTTAGGAAACCGCCTCCGGCCATCATATGCTCTTAGTTCTACGGGTTAGCTTTTTTAAAGCATCGGCTTTAGCCTCTTATCTTAACAATACCACGCCGCCACGTTGTTCTTTAATGCCGTCCTGCGGCCGGTAGGCGCTGCGATAACGCACCACGTAAGTGTACGTGCCGGCCGGTAGCAACTGGTTCGGATTGTTGTTGTAGCCACCGTTCCACCGGAAGTTCCTGTCGTTCGATCGGAATACAGGTCCGCCCCACCGGTCAAAAATCACCACTTCAAAACCAACATCATCCACAAAGAAGGTGAAGATATTGAATTCGCGGTTTTCGCCCAGGCTGCTTCCCGGCCGGAAGGCGGTGGGCGCAACAATTCGCGGATTGCACTCTTCGATTACTTCGGTCTGATCGGATGAAGGGCATCCGAAAACATTAATCAAATCCACGCTGAAAACGCCCGGCTCGGTTACCCGTAAAGTTTGTCCGGTTTCTCCGGCCAGCAATACACCGCCCTGATACCACTGATAGCTTATGAATCCGTTGCCGGCATTTAGCAGAATTTCGCGTGTGTTCGGATCCGGATTAGCCGGGTTGTTACAGATCAAAGCTTTCAGTGGTAACGAACCCGGTGTTATAGGGAACAGCACAATTTCCTGTTCAATAAATTCGGTGCAACCCGGAACGTTTCCTGTTAAGCGATATAACCCGGGAGTGGTGCGGGTAATGGATGCCGTGGTACCTCCGGGAATATTCACTCCGTTAACCGACCACTGGAAAGAGGTGCCGGGCAGGTTACTGGTACCGGTTAATGTAAACTCCAAACCTTCACAAGGTGGTGTGGTCGTCATGGTGAGTTGCAGGTCGCCTGCAACAAAAACGGTTTTGGAACTGGAGCTGAACACGCAGCCCGACAGGCTGTTCCGCACCTCCACGCGATAAGTTACGCCGTTGTCGGCAAGACCGGCCAATATACTTTGGCCACCGGGTATCAATACGCCATTGCGATACCACCGGAACGTGTACGAACCTGCCGGCGTAACCGATGCCGTAAGTGTAACCTGATTTTCGCAGGCATCGCTTTGATTGAAATCCGCAATAACATTGTTGTTGACAAACACGGTTACGGCCGTGTCCAGCGGACAAAAGCCGGCTTCGGTAACCCGCACCGTGTAGGTTTGATTGCCCTGTGGCGGTGTAGCCGTGATGGTTTGAAGGGTGCTTGAACCGGTGATGTTCGGACCGCTCCACGTCCAACCGGTTCCGCCCACCACACCAACGGTTATCGGATTAGAACAGGCATTAACTGTAAAACCGGTTACGTTTACGGTCGGATCCTGCGTGAAAGTTTGCGAAGGAGACACACTCACACATCCCCCGGCTGTCATCTCCACCACATACGTACCGCTGGGCACGCCAGTGGTATTAAAAGGAGAACCGGTTCCGCTACCGCTGGCCACAACAGTGTTGTTGGCAGTGTTAATAACGCGGTAGGTAAAGGGAAGGGCAGTTGTGTGGTTAACCCGCAGGATCAGCGGATCGCAGTTGTTTTGCCGGATGACGGAAGTAATGTTAAATGCATTATCGCTGATGCCCACTACATCCACTGTGCTGCAACCCGAAACCTGATCGGTAACCGTAATTGCATAGGAACCTGCACCCAAACCGGTGAAGGGCGGCAGCACCGGTCCGGTAGGTCGGTCCGTACCCGACAACGATGTGGATGGACCGGTAACAATGTACGTAAACAAACCGGAAGCAGGTGCGTTGATGGTGAGTGCAATGTGGCCGGTTAATGTTCCGCAGGCAGTGGTGTTGGAGGCCACTGCTGTAAAAGCAGGTGATTGATTAAAAGTAAACGTTATGCTGTCGCGTACGCGGCAGGTGGTGATGGGATCGGTAACCTCCACTTTATATTCAAAGATGCCGGGGACAGAAGAATCGACTGAGCGCGTTTGCGCAGTGCCCGCAGGCGCACCGTTGATGGTCCACTGATAAACCGAACCCGGATTTTGCGCATTGAGCGGAAATACCGGAGTGTTCTGACAAAGTGTTTGGTTCGGGCCCAGCTCAACCACAGGCCGGTTATCGGCAACCAATATGGAGCCCTGGGAGAAACAGCCATTGGTGCGGTTGGTAATGGTAACACGGATTATGCTTTGCTGATTTACCACAATAGTGCGGGTAGTATCGCCCGTGCTCCAGTTAAAGGAAAGCTGAGGCAATTCCGGATTGGATGCAGGCAAAGCCTCCAGCGTGAGCGGTCCATTGCAAATAACAGGCTGGGGTACACCTGGCGGTAGGAATGTCGGGTTAGCCGGTGGCGGATAAATGGTGATGGTTTGAAATATGGTAGTGTCCAGCCCGCAACGGTTGGTAATGCGCAGTGCCACCGTATAATTTGTCGGAACGCCTACAGTAGGATAGGTATGCTCAACCTGTGCTTCCGATGATCCGAAGCCATCACCAAACGACCATTGAAAGCGATCGATGGGATCGGTACCAAATGCGAGAAATGTTGTGGGGGAACCTTCGCAAAATCCCGTGATCTGCATGCCGGGCGGTTGCACCGGATTCCCGATTTGCTGAATGAAATTAGGTAAGCCCAACCGGCTTTGCGTGCCGCCTGCCAGTGCGAACCCATTGACTATAATTCCGGATACAAGCGTAGTGTCCGGGTTGAAGTTAATCGTACCAAGGAAAGGTCGGTTGTTTACCGCTACGTAAAGCGTTCCGTCCGGACCTAACTGAATGGCACCCAGATCCTCGGGTATCGGTGCCAGTGCAGGTGTAATCTGTTTGATGCGACCCAGCGAATCAAAATAAAATTCAACCAGGGTCGATTGACCGGGTGTGATATTACGAATTGTAGCAAACAGCTTGTTCGAAGCAAATTCCACTCCGTAAAGCTGTCCCGACGGAGCACCGGTATAAGTCGGCACTATGCTGCGGAAATTGGTAAGCACACCGGTCGAGTCAACAAAATCAAATACTTCAATTCCCGCTATTTCGTAGTTGGTCGGAGTTGTTTTCCGGCTCAATCCAACCACCAGTCGGTTCAGTCCGCCCAGTTTCATATAGCCCTGGGCAAAGCCCTCATCGGTGATGGGGTAATCCGAACCAATGGCCGTTATTACGGGGTTGAGGATTCCAAACGGAGTAATGCGGTAAGCGCGGAACGAGTTGTTGCCGAATTCATGCGCAATAAGCCAGTTGGCATTGCCGGTGATGCGTTCAGTTGAACGGCTGAACAACAACTGGTTAACCTGAACCAAACCGCCATCACCTCCATTCAACTTGATGTCGTATAACGAATAGCGCAATTCGTAGGTGTTGGCACCGTGAACTTCCTGTGTGGTAAATATGTAGTACAGGGTTTCATCGCCCGGTACGGGAATAATCAAAGCCGATTGGGTGGACCCGGGTTCACCGCCAATTCCCGGCGGAACGGGTATCAACACTTCATTATCGTTTCGGTCGTAAACCCGCTGGCCGTCTGTGCTGAGGATTACATTTCCGTTGCGGTCGCTGATTACAGAAACGCCCTCCGGACTGTTGACAGGTCCGGTAATTGCTACACGGGGAATAACATTAAAATCTATTCCGGCATTCTGCCCGAAATACCAGATGTTAGCGCGTTGGTCCTGTTTGCCGTACTCACGGATATTTACGCCTGCATAGGCGGTGCATCCCGTTGCATCGGTAACCACCACATAGTAATAACCGGCAGAATCGGGTGTGAGGATTGGACCGGTATCGCCATTCGACCAAATGATGGATGTGGGTGTGCCACCCTGAAAAGAGACCCTCACACGGAAGTCATCGGCTGTATTGTTCGGACAGGGCGGAATACCGTTGTTTACGGGCAATTCGCATTTACATGCTGTTGTGTCCTGTACCAGGTTCAGTTGCAGGTCAAATTGCGTGATGTTAACGGTGGCGGTGTAAGATGCATTTCTGCCATTCAGGTAAGCTGTTACCGTAACCGGGTAAGAGCCACCCGAGTTGTAAGTATGAATAGGACTCCACTGGGAGGCGCCGTTGCCATCTCCGAAATCCCATACCAGGCTGTCGGCTGATGGTGTTACGGTAGGATAGAAGGATACAGGAGTGTTAGAGCAATTACCAGACGAAGTGAATGTTACTGACAGATTAAATGGTGCAGCCGGTGAAAATGCCGGAAACTGCCGGCCGTTAAAATTAGGATTGGAAGAAAAGGCAACCGGCTGGTAAGCTGTACTTGCTGCCAGACTGTCGGGTTCATTGATGCGGCCCACCCGAAACGTGCCTGCAGATGATTCATACAAATGGTAAATCGTGGTGTCAGGTGCAAGTTGTAAACCATAGCTCCGAAAAACAGAGGCAGGCAGTACGGGCGCCAGGGTGTTTAGCGGATTAAGCAGATCAAACTGCAAGACCTGCGCGTCAAGGCCCGAGTCATTCAGGCGCGAGAAATAGAGAAATCGTCCGCCCGGGCTCCATTCGGCATCGTACAAAGCTCCGGGTGCTGTATGCGCTGAGTTGAAAACAAACTGGTTAAACGAGAGCACGCCGGATGCATCATCAAAATCCAAAATGATGATGTTGCGGTTAGCCGTTTGCGGAACAACGGCCAGTCGGCCATTCCGAGAATCATAAGCAAAATTACCGGCCGATAAGTTCAGTCCGCCGGTCAGGCCGGTAAATGTGGTATGGGTAAAAACTCCGCCGGGTTGGATGTGCGTAACGGTGTAGTTGTCGGTATTGTTTTCGTGCGTGATGAGCCAATAGTCTGTGCCGTTATCGTGTGGAATGATAATCATTGCTTCCGATCGCGTGCCGGCAGGCAAGCCGATGGTTTGGTTCTTTGTGGTTACATCGCCTATGGGTGGGGCAGGGAAGGCAGCATTGCCGAAAGCAGACATATCCACTGTGCTTACTGTTACACTTCCCCCTGCAGGAAACGAAGCGGAATTGGTAAAGATATAGTACTGGTTAGTGGCGCCCGGAACCGGACAAATAACAACAGGCTGATTACCTGATGGGTTACCGGCCAGTCCGAAACCATTGGGCATTGGTGCATTGGTTACATCAAATACCTGAATGCTGTTTGTATAAAATAATACGTTGGCATTTGTAGCGTCCGATGCCACAGCGCTTCCACCGGCTCCCAAAGCATTGGGTTGCGTGGTGAGCGATGGCGTGTTGGTGGTGCGGTTGAACCGGATAACCTGTCCGGCCGTTCCGAAGTACCAGTTATGTCGGGATAAATCCTGTGCCGACAGCGTAAGGACTGAGCCCAACAACCATAAGGCTGATGCCAGGTATTGAATTTGTTGAAAGATATTTTTTTGCTCCTTCATCTGCTCCAACAATCCGGTTAACGACCGCAGGTTGCTAAAGTATACAAATTGGCCAAAAATAACGTTACAGAATCTGTAAACCGTTGTTTTTGTGTAGTCCGTGTTTTATACCAACTTTAGAACGATTTATTTTGTTTGCATGTCGCTGAACCGATTACAACTTTTTCGTGTGAGCCGGCTCTTAATCATAGCATTAATGCTTTTTTCTGCTTTTGCGGTAACTGCACAGGATCCGCAGTTCAGCCAGTTTTATGCTGCTCCGCTCTACTTAAATCCTGCACTTACCGGTTCTACCGGTCAGGCACGTGCAGGCATCAATTACCGCAACCAATGGCCGGCTATTGATGCCAACTTTATAACGATGTCCGCTTTCTTTGATTATTTTATTGAGGATAAAAGCAGTGGCGTTGGGGTTATTTTGAATCGTGATGTGGAAGGTTTAGCCGGGCTGCGTTCTACATTTCTCGGACTGCAGTATTCCTACGAAATACAACTTTCCAAAAACCTGGGTTTCCGGCCTGGGGCCCAGGTGGCGCTGTATAACCGCGACATAAATTTTAACCGGCTAACGTTTGGCGACCAGTTTGATCCGGCAACCGGGGAAATTATCTCTCCGCAAACGGCCGAACAGTTTCGTACCAACTTCAGCAAAACGTTTGTTGACCTTTCCATAGGTGGTGTGTTCTTCACCCGTGTTGCCTATTTAGGTATAGCGGCCTTTCATCTGAATACGCCGAATCAATCCATCATCGATGAGCGAAGTCCGCTGCCGGTAAAATTATCCGTGCATGGAGGGTTTAAGTATTACATGCGGCCGGGTGTGAAGGGTTCGGGAATTTATGCCAGGGAAGCGGAACGCAGCCTGGCACCTGCCTTTCAGTTCCGGCATCAGGGGCAATTCGACCAGATGGATTTAGGGTTATACTATACCGCCGAGCCTCTTGTGTTGGGCTTATGGTATCGGGGTGTGCCCTTCAAGCAGGTTAACGGGATAGTAAATAATGAGTCGATTGTGTTGCTGGTAGGCTTTACCAATATCGGAGCCAAAGAGGCGTTGAACATCGGATACAGTTTTGACTATACCATTTCGCGACTGGGCGCTGGCAGTGGCGGAGCGCACGAGTTCAGCCTTACTTATACCTGGCCCATGCGCAATCCAAGAAAGCCGCCTAAGGATAAGCTCGTTATTCCGTGCCCGGATTTTTAACATGACCCTGTGAATACACTGCCGACGGCTACGCATGGGCAAAGCAAAATTTGAATGCCATGTCGTTGCCTGAGCGCAGATGAAGGCAGCGACAGGATGATTTACGGTTAACTTTTTGCTTTGCGAACCGGGCATGGGACAGCACTTCCCCCGTACCTTTGCACCATCATGACTTTTCAATACGCTTTTGAGTTAGCTGGAACTTTTTTCTTCGCCATATCGGGTGCTTTGGCTATGCGCGATAAAAATCCCGACTGGTTTGGGGCAGCATTTACCGGGTTCATCACCGCCATCGGCGGAGGTACCCTGCGCGACATGATGCTGGGCAGCTATCCGCTGGTGTGGATTGGCGACATTCACTTTTTGTATGCGGTGATTGCCGGCGTGTTAACAGCCATTGTTTTTCACCGGCAGCTCAGCAGGTTGCGAAAAACTTTTTTGCTGTTCGATACGCTCGGCATTTCTTTTTTTACCATTCTCGGAACGGAAAAAGCCATGTCGCTGGGAGTAAAACCCGAAATCGCTGCCATCATGGGAATGTTCACTGCTGTGATGGGAGGAGTAATCCGCGACACACTGGCCAACGAGTTGCCGGTGTTATTACGAAAGGAGATTTATGCTACGGCGTGCCTCGCTGGTGCAGCACTTTATCTGATACTGGCGTTGCATACTCCGCTGTCGCGCAATCTTAATCTCGTGCTTGCCAGTTCACTGATCATCCTCATACGGTTTGTTGCCGTTAAATACCAGTTATCACTTCCGGCTATCAACGGAAAATCCTAACTCTCGTTTGGAAAAATTTTCGGCCTCAGCAGAAAAAATTTGCGTTTGTGGTTTCAAATTCCTTTACTTTTGCAAAATGTTTGAAAACAAAAACCCAAACTGAATGACTTTTCTGTAACCTTAACTGCTGAACAGAAATTGAAAACCAAGACCACTTTCGTTGCAACTACGGTTGCCCGCCTTCTCCGCGTGATCATCAGCATCACCGTTCCTTCCTGTCTGGTTTCACGTCACTGTCGACCCGTCCGATTTGTCCGAATTTGATACTCCGGAAAGTTCAGTCTCCGGAGTGGCATCTTTTCGGGAGTGAAGAGATGCCGGATTGTAATCCTATTCTTCAACGATATTCCTGATTTACCGTGGACAATTCCATCATTGTCCGTGTAGCTACATCGGATGATGTACACTATGCGGAGCAGATAACAACCGAGATGGCCGAATCGGCCAAAGCCAGAGGTACGGGCATCGCCAAACGTTCGCCCGAATATGTGGCGCAGAAAATGCGCGAAGGTAAAGCCGTAATCGCCCATACGGCTGATGGCACCTGGGTGGGCTTTTGTTATATCGAAGCCTGGGAGCACGAGAAGTATGTGGCCAACTCAGGATTAATTGTTTCACCGCCATTCCGCAAAAGCGGTGTGGCTCGCGCCATCAAAAAACGGATATTCGAGCTTTCGCGCGAAAAGTACCCCGAAGCCAAGATTTTCGGCCTTACCACCGGGCTGGCCGTAATGAAGATCAATTCCGAACTCGGCTACGAGCCGGTAACCTACTCCGAACTTACTTCGGACGAGGAATTCTGGAAAGGCTGCCAGAGCTGCGTGAACTATGAAATACTCATGTCGAAGCAGCGTAAGAATTGCCTGTGTACCGCCATGCTCTACGATCCGGCAACGGCCAAGGCACCGGTACCGGCTGTTCAAACCGTGGTAACACCGCAGGGAAAAATCAAGCGCAAGCGCAGGCGTTTTTTCAAGGGCAATTTTAAACTGTTTGAACGCTGGGTGCGGTTTAAGCAATTTGTTTTGTTGCGCAACCGAAAAAACGGAAACGGCAGTAATACGGGAAACCCTTCTTCAGTAAAAAACATTTTAACCTATTTCATTTTCTGGTAATGAAAAAAAAAGTTGTGTTGGCTTTCAGCGGGGGGCTCGACACTTCGTACTGCGCCAAATACCTGAGCGATGAGTGCGGTTACGAAGTACACACCCTTACCGTAGATACCGGTGGCTTTTCGGCTGAGGAATTAAAAGACATTGAACAACGGGCCCGACAACTGGGCGTAACTTCGCACACCACCCTCGACTATACGCGGCCTTACTACGATAAGGTCATCCGCTATCTGGTCTATGGTAACGTGCTTAAAAACGGCACGTATCCGCTGAGCGTGAGTGCTGAGCGTATGGTTCAGGCGCTGGCCACGGCCGAACACGCGCGTAAACTTTCGGCCGAAGCTGTGGCCCACGGCAGTACCGGTGCAGGGAATGACCAGGTTCGCTTTGATATGATTTTGTCGGTGCTTTTGCCGGGTGTGGAAATCATTACACCCATCCGCGATAAGCGCCTGTCGCGTGAAGAGGAGGTGGCTTACCTTGCTGCGAAAGGAATTCCGGTTAATGCCGAAAAAGCCAGGTACTCAATCAATAAAGGATTGTGGGGAACATCGGTTGGCGGTAAGGAAACGTTGCAATCCCTGGGTATGCTGCCCGAAGAAGCATGGCCTACACCCGTTACCAAAACGGGAAGTGAGCAGGTGCGCCTCACATTTGAGCAGGGTGAATTGCGGAGTATAAATAATCAAAAGTTTGAACATCCTGTTAGCGCTATACGCCATTTGCAGGAAATAGCGGGTCCGTATGGCATCGGTCGCGATATTCATGTGGGCGATACCATTATCGGCATAAAAGGCAGGGTAGGCTTTGAAGCGGCTGCGCCGTTGCTCATCATCAAAAGCCATCATGCTTTGGAGAAGCATGTGCTCACCAAATGGCAGTTGTACTGGAAAGATCAGCTGGCCCAGTTTTATGGCAACTGGCTGCACGAAGGGCAGTATCTCGACCCGGTGATGCGCGACATGGAAGCATTTCTAACCAGCACCCAGCAACGTGTTACCGGTGAAGTACATGTTCAACTGTTGCCATACCGGTTTCAGATACTGGGCATCCAATCGCCATTCGATCTGATGTCGGCAGAATTTGGTACGTATGGCGAAATGAACAGGGCCTGGACCGGTGAGGATGTGAAAGGTTTTACACGCATTTTCGGTAACCAGGCAACCATGTATCACCGCATTGGTGAGCGACTTAAAACCCCGGCGTCATGAAAATCCGGGTGGGCATAGCAGGTGCTGCCGGTTACACCGGAGGCGAATTGCTGCGGTTGTTGCTGAGGCATCCGCAGGTTGAGCTTGTTTTTGTTCACAGCCGTCAGTTTGCCGGTAAGCCTGTAACTTCCGTGCATAAAGATTTGCTGGGTGAAACTTCAATCTTGTTTGCCGGGGCGCTCAGCTTTGATGTGGATGTACTTTTCCTGTGTCTGGCACATGGCGAAAGCCGGCTGTTCATGGAGCAAAATGCCATACCGTTATCTGTAAAGGTCATTGATTTGAGCAACGACTTCCGGCTTAACACACAGGCGGCAGGAAGGAACTGGGTTTACGGATTACCGGAGTTGAACCGTGATGCCATCCGTACTGCTTCATCGGTTGCCAATCCCGGATGTTTTGCAACAGCCATCCAGCTTGCCCTGTTGCCTTGGGCACAGGCCGGTAAGCTGAGCGAGGCATATGTAACCGGTATAACCGGTTCAACCGGCGCCGGTGCAAAACTGCAGGACACGCTGCACTTTTCCTGGCGCGCCAACAATATTTCGGCTTACAAAACACTGGCCCATCAGCATCTGGATGAGATACTGCGTTCACTCAATCAGGTGCAGCCCGGAGTTAACAAATCCGTGTACTTTGTTCCTTGGCGCGGAGATTTTACACGAGGAATCTTTGTCAGTGCGGTACTAAATAACAGCAGTTTTACTTCTGATGAAGTACATCAGTTGTATGCCCGCTATTACAACACCCATCCCTTTACTGTTGTGGCCGATGAGATGATTGACCTGAAAATGGTAACGAACACCAACAAATGCGTAATCTATCCGGAAGTGGTGCGCGATAAGATAGTGGTGCATGCGGCAACCGATAACCTGCTGAAAGGCGCTTCGGGGCAGGCCGTGCAAAATATGAACCTGATGTTCGGTTTGGAGGAAACATCGGGTTTGCAACTTAAACCTTTGGCATTTTGAGTCATGAATTCCCTGGCCATCATCGGAGCCGGTAACCTGGGCCTTGCCATAGCAAAAGGAGCAAGCAATAAGGGCATATTTGCTCCGGCTGATATTATCCTTACCCGCAGAAACCTTGGTAAGATTGAGTCATGGAAAGTGAGTGGTTATAATTTAACAAATAACAACTGCGAAGCTGTTGAGCATGCCCGCATAATTGTAATAAGTGTTCAGCCCAAGCAGGTGGCTGGTTTACTGGCTGAAATTGCGGACAGGTTGGATGTAAACCGGCATATCCTGGTGTCGGTTGTTACCGGAGTAACTACAGATGAAATACATGCTGGCCTGGGAAATAAACCGGTTCCGGTTGTTCGGGCCATGCCCAACACTGCTGTTGCTATTGCCGAATCGATGACCTGCATGTGCGCACGGCACACCACCGATGAACAATTGGCCGAAGTAAAGCGGTTATTCGACAGTCTGGGTAAAACCCTGGTTGTGGAAGAACGCCTGATGAAGGCAGCTACAGTTTTGGCAGCCAGCGGAGTGGCATTCTTTATGCGTTATCTGCGGGCAGCCACCCAGGGTGGTATTCAGCTTGGCTTTGATGCCGAAGATGCCCAGGCTATTGCTGTGCAAACAGCCAAAGGTGCAGCCACCCTGTTACAACTCAACGGCTCTCATCCGGAAATGGAAATTGATAAAGTAACTACGCCCGAAGGATGTACCATTGCCGGCCTTAACGAAATGGAACATCAGGGACTGAGCTCTGCCTTAATAAAAGGCATTCTTACATCATTCGAAAAAATCAACAATATCCGCAAATGAAACTTTTTGATGTTTACCCGTTGCTTACTATTCATCCGGTAAAGGCCGAAGGTGCCTGGCTGTGGGATGATAACGGTAACCGCTACCTGGATTTATACGGGGGGCATGCGGTTATTTCCATCGGGCATGCACATCCCCGGTATATCAAACGCATCACCGAGCAGCTAAACCGGATAGCCTTCTATTCCAACAGCGTGCAGAACCGGCTTCAGCAACAGCTTGCCGATTTATTGGGTGAATTGTCAGGTTATCCGGAGTATCAGCTCTTTTTGGTCAACTCAGGAGCTGAAGCAGTTGAGAATGCATTGAAAGTTGCCTCCTTTGTAACCGGACGTAAAAAGATTATCGCTTTTGGCCGTTCCTTTCACGGGCGCACCTCCGGAGCGGTAGCCGTAACCGATAATGCAAAAATTGCTGCTCCGTTCAATCAGGTACATCAAATACAGTTCCTGCCGTTAAACGATCATCAGGCATTGCGGGCTGCCATGAATCACGATGTGGCAGCTGTTATTGTTGAGGGCATACAGGGGTTGGGTGGTATTCATCTTCCAGATGGTGCATTTCTGCAAACTGCTCAGGACTTGTGCCGTGAACACGGTGCATTACTTATTCTGGATGAGATTCAATCGGGTTATGGGCGCACCGGAAAGTTTTTTGCGCACCAGCATGCCGGTGTTCAACCGCACCTGATTGTCATCGCAAAAGGTATGGGCAATGGCTTTCCGATAGGCGGGGTACTTATCCATCCCGACATTAAACCCTGGCCGGGCATGCTGGGCACAACGTTCGGGGGCAGCCACCTGGCCTGTGCTGCCGCACTGGCGGTGCTCGAAGTTATTCGCGATGAGCAGCTCATGCGCAATGCGCACGAAACCGGCGGCTACCTGATTGACAAACTGAACGATATGAAAGTGGCCGCAGTTCGTGGTATGGGTTTGATGATTGGCCTGGATGTTCCCGGTAAAATGAATGAACTGCGCAACCACCTGGTGTACCGAAAGAAAATTTTTACAGGCGAGTCCAAACCCGATACCATCCGTCTGCTTCCGCCTTTATCGCTTACGCGCGAACAGGCCGATATGTTTTTAACCGCACTTGCCGATAGTCTTCAAGAGATAAACGTTGTACCAGCCACCGCATGAAACATTTTCTTTCGGTTAACGATGTTGCCGATCCGGATGCCCTGATCCGCAAGGCTATCGGCATGAAGCATCAGGCCTTATCTTCGGGTAGCCGTCCCGGTGCCGGAAAACGAATCGGGTTGTTGTTTTTTAACCCCAGTCTCCGTACGCGCATCAGCACACAGATAGCTGCGCAAAATCTGGGCATGGAGGTGATGGTGCTGAATGCCGACCGCGAAAACTGGGCTCTTGAGTTTACGGATGGTGCCGTAATGGACGGTGCTACGGTTGAGCACATAAAAGATGCGGCACGCGTGCTCGGCCGCTATTTCGACATACTGGGTGTGCGCACATTTCCGAGTCTGCGCAATAAGGAAGAAGACTACAGTGAACACGTTTTGAATCAGTTTGTGCGCTATGCCGGCATACCCGTTGTTAGTCTGGAAAGCGCCACGCTGCACCCGCTGCAAAGCCTGGCCGATCTGATTACGATTAGTGAGCATTTTTCCGAAAACCGCAAACCCAGGGTGGTGCTTACCTGGGCACCTCACATCAAACCCTTGCCGCAGTGTGTGGCCAACAGTTTTGCCCAGTGGGTGCTGGCATGGAATAAGGCCGAGCTGGTTATCGCGCATCCTCAGGGATATGAGCTGGATGAAGCCTTTATGCAAGGTGCTGCCGTTACCCATCGGCAGGAAGAAGCCCTTCAGGCTGCCGACTTTGTGTATGTAAAAAACTGGAGCAGTGTACGTAATTATGGTCAGCTACTTCCGGTTAGTGAAAACTGGATGCTTACCCTGGAAAAACTGAAAATAACGCGCAATGCACGTGTAATGCATTGCCTGCCGGTAAGGCGAAACGTGGAGCTGAGCGATGAGGTGCTCGACTCGCCTGCCAGTCTGGTTACCGAGCAGGCGTCCAACCGGGTGTGGGCTGCACAGGCTGTGCTAGCGGAAATACTGGTAGCCTTGCGTTGAAATTTTGATTAGTCTGAACAGATATGAACACGCGTTTGTACATCATCAAAATCGGAGGCCATGTGCTGGATGATGAGCCGGCTTTGGAAAAATTTCTGAACGACTTTGCTGCGCTGGAAGAGCCGAAAATCCTTGTTCATGGCGGAGGCAAGCAAGCCACTGTGCTCAGTAAAAAGCTGGGTATTGAACCCCAAATGGTAAATGGCCGAAGACTAACCGATGAAAGAACCCTGGAACTGGTAACCATGGTATATGGCGGCCTGATTAACAAAAATCTGGTGGTTCAGTTGCAGCGCCGCGGATGTAATGCCATCGGACTTACCGGTGCCGATGGCAACCTGATACGTGCCACCAAACGCCCGCCCGGGGAAATTGACTACGGCTTTGCCGGTGATGTAACACCCGATGGCGTTAACACGGCTTTGTTGTACTTCCTGCTTAAACAAAATACGGTGCCCGTCATCGCTCCTTTAACCCACGATGGTAACACCTTGTTGAATACCAATGCCGATACGCTGGCATCGGTTATTGCTGTTGCCCTGCGCATGCACTTTAACATACGGCTCATTTACTGCTTCGAAAAGAAGGGCGTGTTGCGCAACCCGGATGATGAACAATCGGTTATACCCATCATCAGCAAGTCATCCTATCAGCAGTTGCTGGCCGAAGGTGTCTTCCGTAACGGTATGCTGCCCAAACTGCAAACAGCCTTTCAGGCGCTGGAGCAGGGCGTTCATGAAATCGTGATCAGCCATGCGAGCGCACTGCTGCAAAACCGTGGCAATGAAGTGAGCGGTACACGACTAACAACCTGAAGTGATGGAAATTCAGGAGTACATTGACCTGTTGTGCCGACTTGTAGCCACGCCTTCTTTCAGCCGTGAAGAAGATAAAACCGCTGATCTGCTCGCTGATTTTCTAACCGGCAAAGGTGTCCCGGTTCACCGGAAAGGAAATAATGTGTGGGCCGTCAATCGTTTTTATTCTGACGACCAACCGACTGTGCTGCTCAACTCCCATCATGATACCGTTAAACCCAACAGCGCCTGGACACGCGATCCGTTTACGCCTGTTATTGAGCAAAACCTGCTTTACGGCCTGGGCAGCAACGATGCCGGTGGCCCGCTGGTGGCCTTGCTGGCTGCATTCATGCACTTTTATGATTCCGCTCTGAGATACAACATTGTATATGCGGCAACGGCCGAGGAGGAAATTTCCGGAACCGGCGGTATCGAAAGCATTTTACACGATTTACCGGCCCTGCACATGGCCATCGTAGGCGAGCCCACCCGTTGCAAGATGGCTGTTGCCGAAAAGGGATTGTTGGTACTCGATTGTATTGCGCGCGGAACACCCGGGCATGCGGCACACCACCGTGCCGATAACGCCATCTACCGGGCCCTGGATGATATACAATGGTTTCGCACCTATCGCTTCGAAAAACTGTCGCCCTGGCTGGGCGAAGTGAAGATGACCGTTACTGCCGTTCACGCGGGCGATGCGCATAACATGGTGCCGGCCGAATGCCGGTTTACGGTTGATGTGCGCGTTACCGATGCCTATACGCTGGAAGAGGTACTGGCCGAAATCCGGCAGCAGGTGCGTTGCGAGGTAGTGCCACGCTCGGTGCGCCTGCGGCCATCGGGCATTTCCACCGATCATCCTCTGGTGCGGGCAGCTGAGGCGTTGAACATCGAACGATACGGTTCGCCTACCACATCCGACCAGGCCTTAATTCCCGTACCTTCGGTAAAAATCGGGCCGGGTGACTCGCAGCGCTCGCATACGGCCGATGAATTTATCGGTCTGGATGAACTGAAGCAGGGCGTGGATACCTACATCCGGCTGTTGGAATGTCTGAACGAAATGATGCGTAAACCATGAAACTCTGGCAAAAACACTCCACGCTTCATCCCGACATGGAAAAATTTACCGCTGGCCGCGATCGGGAGTTCGATTTGTGGCTGGCGCCCTGGGATGTAATCGGCTCGCTGGCGCATGTAATCATGCTGGGCGAAACAGGCCTGCTTACGCCGGAAGAAACGCGGCAGCTGGTCAACGGCCTGCGCGGTATTTATCAACAGATGGAACGCGGGGAATTTGTGCTGGAAGCCGGCGTGGAAGATGTACACTCGCAGGTGGAACTCATGCTTACCCGCCAACTGGGCGAAGTGGGAAAAAAAATCCACACCGGGCGTTCGCGCAACGACCAGGTACTTACCGATATCCGACTGTTTGTGCGCTACGAAATACAGCAGGTGGTGCAACGCGTGGTGCAGCTCGCTGAGCTGCTGCTGGAGCGGGCCGAACGCCACAAGGATGTTATTATACCCGGCTATACCCACAGCCAGCCGGCCATGCCTTCGAGCTTCGGGTTGTGGTTCAGCGCATGGGCCGAAAGCCTGGTTGACGACCTGATTATGCTGGAGGCGGCCTGGCGCATCATCAACAAAAATCCGTTGGGCTCGGCAGCCGGTTACGGCACATCGTTTCCGTTGAACCGCAGGCGCACCACCGAACTGCTGGGTTTTGATAACCTGAACTATAACGTGGTGTATGCGCAAATGGGGCGCGGAAAGACCGAACGGGTGATGGCTGTGGCCCTGGCACAGGTGGCAGCTACGCTGGCCCGCCTGTCAGCCGATGTTATATTGTTTGTTAACCCGCAGTTTGGATTGCTGCGTCTGCCCGATGCGCTAACCACCGGCTCCAGTATTATGCCGCATAAAAAAAATCCCGATGGCTTTGAGCTGGTACGCGCCTATGCCAACCGGCTGCAGGCGCTGCCCAACACCGTGGCGCTGGTGTGCGCCAACCTGATGTCGGGATATCACCGTGACTATCAGATACTCAAGGAAGAACTGTTTCCTGCCTTCCGCCAGCTGGAAGCGTGCCTCAACATTACCCACCTTATGCTGTCGCAGATAGAAATAATGACCGACCTGTCCGGCCGAAACTGTCCGGATGAGCTGTTCAGTGTTGAGGAGGTGAACAGACGCGTAATGAAGGGAGTGCCTTTCCGCGATGCCTATCAGCAGGTGAAGGATGAACTGGCGGCAGGCACCTTTAAGCCCGACCGTACCGTGGCACATACCCATGAGGGCAGTGCAGGTAATTTATGCCTGCCGGAGATCAGGAGGATGATGGAAGAAGTACTGAGCCACTTTGATTTTGCTAAAGCCGGACAGGCGGTGGAGCATCTTTTAAAGCGCTATTGAAGTTTAATGGTCGTTCGTGTTAATGCGACTTTTTCTTTTTTGCGGCTCTTAAACACAGCTACAGGCTGCAAGCTGCAAGTCGTGTTGTTGGTTAACATCCTCTTCTTCATTGACTGATAAATACCAGCATCATTCCAGTTAGGCATTGCCAAACAGATTTAAAGCTTACTCTCAGTATAAAACTCATTAAAGCTCTTTCAAATGGAGGGTGTGGCTTCGGCAAGCTCAGCCACCGAGAGAGGAGTTGGTTGCTTGTCCCTGCCGGAGGCGGGATAATCCTCTTTCAAATGGAGGGTGTTAACACCTCAAAAGGTGGAGGCCGCGCGGTCGAGGAAGTTGTAATCCTCTTTCAAATGGAGGGTGTGGCTTCGGCAAGCTCAGCCACCGGGAGAGGCGTTGAGGTTGCTTGTCCCTGCCGCAGGCGGGATAATCCTCTTTCAAATGGAGGGTGTTAACACCTAAAGCGTTGATTGAACGATTTCTGTTTGGTTGTAATCCTCTTTCAAATGGAGGGTGTTAACACCGAAGCCACAGAGGTTTAATTTAAGAAA
>JANWWN010000013.1 GCA_025055435.1 Cyclobacteriaceae bacterium
CGAAACCACGAAGGTTACACTGAACTACCTTGAACTACCTGTTTTGTTTAAATATATGTTCGGGCCGGATGCGCTGCGCATATTCGTAAATGCAGGACCATCGTTTGCTGTAGGTTTAAGCGGAAAAGGTTCGTATGAAGCAAGTACTGATTTGGGCAACGGACCTGTAATTGAAAATTATAACTTCAAGATAAAATTTGAAAATGAGCCTGAGGGGTACGAAGGAAATGATCTTTACATCGAGAATAAAACCGACGTTGGCCTTCAGTTGGGCGGTGGTGTAATCGTTGCAGATAAAATCATGATTGACCTTCGTTATGGCTTGGGCTTCAGCGACTGGGGTAATGAAAAGAACACCAAAAACAGAGCTTTACAACTCAGTGTTGGCATTTTATTAGGAAGATAAACCTTTGCCGGAATACCAGCTTATTTTAATCATTAGTTTAAGTATTGCTGCGGGTGTAATTATTCATAATTACACCCGCAGGCTTGGTATTCCGGCTTTCTTAATTTTTCTGGCAATCGGCTTATTATTTGGCGATGGCCATTGGGGAGAACCTGTTTACGATAATCCGAAATTCACCAGCTTACTCAGTCAGGTTGCCCTGAGTATTATCATTTTCACCGGCGGTTTCAACTCTCCGCTTAACCAAATACGACTGGTATGGAAAGAAGGGATCATGTTGTCAACAGCAGGTGTACTGCTAACAACGTTCATATTAGGAACTTTTACCCATTTACTTACGGAATTTCCGTTTTCTATTTCCCTACTTTTTGGTGCAATGGTATCTTCGACCGATGCCGCAGCCGTGTTTAATATTCTGGAATCAGGAAAACTGAAACTCAGACATAATACCGACACCGTTTTGGAGTTTGAAGCTGCCACTAATGACCCGATGGCTCTTATACTCATCTCTGTGCTTATCGAAGTCATTCAGCAAAACCACAGTGAAATAAATTTATTTAACACTGCACTGCGATTTATATCCACTTTAGGATTGGGGACTATTACAGGCCTTTGCATAGGTTGGATTACAAGAAAAATTCTGATGACCATCGACTTTAAAGAGGCGGCTCTTGTACCTCTATTTATGTTGTCATCTTTTCTCACAACCATTTATACCGGCTTACTTACCGGAGGCAATATTCTGGTAGCCGTTTATTTCTATGGTTTAATTACCGGCAACACACGTTTTTCTGCTTACAACTACACGCGCAATGTAATCGAAAGCACTTCCTGGATGGCTCAGGCTTTCATGTTTTTACTGCTCGGCCTTCAGATTTTTATCGATAGGCTGGCTGACGGTTTTCTTTTAAGCATCGTACCCGGCTTGTTTCTTATATTTTTCGCACGACCCGCTGCTGTCTTTATATGCTATCTTCCTTTTCGAAAGGAAAATCTACAGAAAAAAATTTTCATCAGCGCCGTTGGATTAAAGGGTGCTACGCCCATTGTTTTTGCATTCATGCCATTACTGGCCGGAATCCCATACGCAGAACAACTTTTTGATATGGTGTTTTTTATTGTGTTACTTTCCATTTTCATTCAGGGAAGTCTGATTGAATTACTGGCCAGAAAACTAAACCTTACGAACTAACGCCCTGATAATTAATGGAATCCATTATATTTTTGCTGCACTCGTAATAACCTGTTTCTAATTAACACTTACCCCGTTTATCTGCCTGTGACAACACGTACAAATTTAATCGGTCGATTAACCTGGGTTTTCTTTCTTGTACCATTAATGGCAGAGGCCCAAAAGCAAATCGTTAATCAAAATCACGGCTGGTACATGTACTTCGGAAACCACCGGCTTTCTGAGAAATTTTCTCTGCATACCGAATACCAATGGCGCAGGTCCGACTGGATAATTACCTGGCAGCAGTCATTATTGCGCCTGGGCGTGGATTATCGCCTGAGCGATAATGCATTGATTACGCTGGGCTATGGTCATATTGTAACATGGCCGTATGGCGAACAGCCCGTGCCCGTTAAATTCACCGAACACCGGGTGTGGCAGAACTTCATCCTGACCCAGCGACAGGGACGTTTTTACTTTCATCATCGGTTTCGGCCCGAACAACGTTGGTTGCAGGGAAATGGTACAAACCTCACCGATAAATATGTTTACCGCAACCGGATACGCTACCGCTTTATGGTGAACCTGCCTGTTGGCAAAAAAGCAATGGGTCCGAAAACATGGTTTGTCAGTCTCTATGATGAAATCTTCATTCAGTTCGGGCGGAACTTTGACCGCAACTATCTCGACCAAAACCGGTTGTATGGCGCAATCGGATATCAGTTTTCTTCCCGCGGCAACCTGCAGGCGGGCTACATGCAGCAGTTTATTGTAAAAGCTGACGGGCTGAAGGCCGAACGTAATCATACCCTTCAGCTGGCACTCACCTACAACTTCAACTTTACCCGAAGCAACTGAAAACAAGTACGAACCGGATAGTTCCTGTTCTTTCAAGCACCTTTTGTAGTTTTGCCGAAATTCATTTATGACCAACTTAAAGGAAATCCTTTCCGTTACGCTTATCCTTTTCTCAGTTATTGACATCATCGGCTCGATTCCTTTCATTATACTGATTAAGCAGCGCGAAGGGCGCATTTATGCCGAGCGTGCCACGCTCATCTCGGCAATACTCATGGTTGGTTTCTTATTCCTGGGTAAATCCATACTTAAACTTTTTGGTCTTGATGTCGAGTCCTTCGCAGCAGCCGGATCCATCATTATGTTCATTGTATCACTGGAAATGATAATGGGAGTTACACTGATTAAAGACGATCCGGAAGCAAGGGGATCCGGATCTATTGTGCCGCTGGCTTTTCCGCTTATTGCCGGGGCCGGAACACTTACTACCATCCTTTCGCTTCGGGCTGTTTATGAAGAAATCAATATTCTGATCGGTATTTTGTTCAATCTGCTCATCGTTTACCTGGTTTTACGCAGCTCATCCTGGCTGGAACGAAAACTGGGTAAATCCACTTTGCCCGTTTTGCGCCGGGTGTTTGGCGTAATTCTGCTGGCCATTGCCGTGAAGATCTTCAAAGACAATGTGGGCTTTCATTAAAGAGTTGTATTTTTAAGCATGGGCAAAAACGAGCAGATAAAATACTGGATACAGTCTGCCGATGAAGATTGGGAAACTGCTTTGGCGCTTTTTGAATTAAAACGCTATCTCCATACTTTGTTTCTATTGCACCTGGTTATTGAAAAATTACTTAAAGCAAACTGGATACTGGATAACTTTGGTAATATCCCTCCATTTACCCATAATCTTGAGCAAATCTACAATGAAACAAACATGGAATTAAGTCCGGAAGATGTGGATTTCATCCGGTCGTTAAGCGCCTGGAATATTGAAGGAAGGTATCCGGATTACAAAAATAAATTGCATAGAATGGCAACACGGGAATATACACTCGATAAATTGGAAAAAGTAAAAAAGCTCCGTTTATGTTTACTCGGCAGGCTGTCTTCGATATCGTAAATCGTTTTCTGCGTGCGCTTAAAGCCGATGGATTTAACCCGACCCGCGCAGTGTTGTTCGGCTCGTATGTGCGTGGAAAGGCGCACCGGTATTCGGACATTGACCTGGCCGTTTGGGACGAAAAGTTTTCCGGTTGCCTCCCTGAAGACATCGAACTGCTGCACAACGCCAAACGTCAGGTGCACCCCGCACTTGAAGTACATACCTTTCATGCTTCGGAAACCGAGGAAACCAATCCTTTCATTAAAGAAATCCTCCGCGAAGGAATTATGATCGAAATCCCGAATGATTAACATCTACACCGATGGTGCGTCACTGGGAAATCCCGGACCGGGAGGATATGGGGTCATCTTGGAGTATAATAACCACCGTAAAGAACTGAGTGAAGGCTACCGGCTTACCACCAACAACCGGATGGAGCTGTTGGCAGTGATTGTCGCACTCGAAGCCCTGAAGAAAGAGGGCATACCGGTAACCGTCTATTCCGATTCGCAGTACGTGGTCAATGCCATTGAAAAAGGCTGGATATGGCGATGGCAGAAAAAAGGGTTCGCGAAAAAAGCCAATGCCGATTTATGGAGACGATACATCCCCCTGCATGAAAAATTCAAACCCAAACTGGTGTGGGTAAAAGGTCATGCCGGCCACCCGCAAAATGAACGATGCGATGAACTTTCGGTGAAAGCCGCCAGTGGTAAACATTTAAAAATTGACGAAGTTTATGAACAACTAAAAAAGGAAAAAGAAGATTTATTTTCATGATCCGCTTGAGCGAAACAGACCTTATCTTAAATACTGACGGCAGCGTTTATCATCTGAATCTGTTACCAAAACACATAGCCGATGTTATAATAACCGTAGGCGACCCCGGCCGTGTACATCGCGTAAGCCGGCATTTCGAAAAAACGGAATTCGAAATGAATAAGCGCGAATTTATTACCCATACAGGATGGTTTAACGGAAAACGAATTACCGTTATCAGCACCGGCATTGGTACTGATAATATGGAAATTGTGTTAACCGAGCTCGATGCACTGGTTAATGTTGATTTAAAATTGCGCGAACCAAAAAGCCGAAGAAAGCGATTGAAGATCATCCGAATCGGCACCTCAGGTGCATTACAGGAAGACATCGAACCGGGTTCGCATCTGATTGCCGAATACGGCATCGGACTGGATAACCTGATGCAGTTTTACAATCTGAAACTCTCAACATTTGAAATGCGCATCGGTAAGGATATCCGTCGTAAAACCTCGCTGCCTTTCACGCCCTATGTGGTGAAAGGATCAAATCTGCTCCTCGGACGGCTGGGATTCGACATGATTAAAGGAAATACAGTAACAGCTCCCGGATTTTACGCTCCGCAGGGACGAAAAATGCGTATTGCATCCCGTTATCCGAAACTTTTACAAGACCTTACCTACTACCACAACAAAAGCAGCAATTTCTGGCTAACCAATATTGAAATGGAAACATCGGCCCTGTATGCTTTCGGGCGCTTATTCGATCATGAGGTAATCAGCACAAATGTGATTCTGGCTAATCGCAACGCAAAAAAATTTCTGAATCGGTACGAAGAAGCGATGGATAGCCTGATTGAAAAAGTGTTGGAACGCATTTAACCGGAAGCCGTTCAGAATGATAGATTGAGAGTTTTGATTCAATCAAATACCCAGGTCATCGCCTTCGGCAATTAACAACAGCAGTTCTTTAACTTCTTCAGCTTTGGCATGTTCGCCCATTTTATCGAACGACATGATGAGATTACGCAAAACCCGGCGTACAATTTCCAGGTTGGAACACGGCTCGAAGAAAACCGGATTGGGTGCCAGGTGCAGCTCATGAATATAATTTTCCACATCCTGCCGCGAAAAAATTAATCCACGATTAAAAACGTTGATGTAAAACTGAAGCTTATCGGTTTTATAGGTAAGCACAAATAAATTGGGAAGATTTACACCATAAACCGGAAGGCCCAGCTTTTGAGCCGTGAGCAGATAAATGACACAGAGCGAAATCGGATTTCCTTTTCGGGATTCAATTACCACGTTAATCAGGGAGTTGCCGGGCGAATGGAAATTTTTGGTGTTGGCAGAGAATTTCAGTTTTCCGAAAAAAACACTGTTCAGAATTTTAATCTGATCAAACGGGTTCAGGTCGGGTTTAACCTCCATCCAGGCATCGTAATAAATTTGCTCCAGTTCCTGTTTGATTCGCTGCAGGTTGAGATCAGGGTACTGATACACAGCTACCAGCCACATGCCGGTAAGCAGGTCCTGATCGGGCGAGCGATACCAGGCCAGGAACTGCTCGCGCAGCCAGTTCAAATGCAAATCATGGATGAGGTTCTCAATCTTTCGCTGAACCCTGGGATTGAAGTTCGCCTCCCACTGCTCTTCCAGATATGGAATCACCTCACGCCCCAGTGTACGGATTTTAGCCGTTACCTCCGTAACCACCTGCTCATCGTCATCATCCAGCAGCGAAACCAAGGCTTTTAATTCTCGTTCGTTCACATCAGCAAGTTAAGATAAATCTGCTATCATCCGAATAATCAGGTTTGAATGACTCCTACATTGAATTTTTCAACCGGTGCGTGACTGGCCGCTTCAATACCCATGGAAATGGCCTGCCGGGTTTCCAGTGGGTCGATCACACCATCAACCCATAGCCGGGCAGCTGCATAATACGGACTGAGCTGCTCATTGTAACGATTGGTAATTTCCTTTAGCAAAGCGCCCTCTTCTTCTTTGGTGATTTCCTTTCCCTGCGCTTTTAATGTAGCCATCCTGATTTGCAACAGAGTTTTTGCGGCTGATGCCCCGCTCATCACGGCAATCTGTGCAGTAGGCCACGCAAAGATCAATCGGGGGTCGTAGGCTTTTCCGCACATGGCATAATTGCCGGCTCCATACGAATTTCCCACAATGATGGTGAATTTAGGAACGGTTGAATTGGCTACGGCATTCACCATCTTGGCGCCATCTTTAATAATTCCGCCGTGTTCGGCTTTGCTGCCCACCATAAAACCGCTGACATCCTGAAGAAACACCAGCGGAATTTTTCGCTGGTTGCAGTTCATAATAAACCGCGCGGCTTTATCGGCCGAGTCAGAGTAGATTACTCCCCCCATTTGCATTTCACCCTTTTTGGTTTTAACCATGCTGCGCTGGTTGGCCACAATGCCCACTGCCCATCCGTCAATGCGGGCATATCCGCAAATCAGGGTTTTACCGTAAAGAGCCTTATATTCATCAAACTCCGAGTTATCTACCAGCCGGTAAATAATTTCCCGCATATCATACGGCTTAACGCGGTCGGCCGGAATCAGGCCGTAAATTTCACGGGGTTCAGCCTTGGGCAGGGCGGGTGTTGCCCGGTCAAATCCTGCCGAGGGATGGTGCCCGAGTTTATCAAATAAGGAGCGAATGTAATCCAGGCACGATTTATCATCGGGAAACTTATTATCCGTTACTCCCGAAATTTCACAATGTGTGGTAGCTCCACCCAGGGTTTCGTTATCCACTTCTTCACCGATAGCTGCCTTAACCAAATAGGAACCGGCCAGAAAGATGGAGCCGGTTTTATCTACAATTACTGCTTCATCCGACATAATCGGAAGATAAGCGCCTCCGGCAACGCAACTGCCCATAATGGCAGCTATCTGTACAATACCCATGGCCGACATGCGGGCATTGTTGCGGAACTGCCGGCCGAAATGCTCTTTATCCGGAAAGATTTCATCCTGCAAGGGAAGAAAAACCCCTGCACTGTCAACGAGATAAACGATAGGCAGGCGGTTTTCCATGGCAATTTCCTGGGCACGCAGGTTTTTTTTAGCCGTGATCGGAAACCACGCACCGGCTTTCACGGTGGCATCGTTGGCTACAACAACGCACATGCGGTTTTTAATGTACCCGATGCCGGTAACCACGCCACCCGAAGGACATCCGCCATATTCCTTATACATGCCTTCACCGGCAAAAAGTCCGATTTCCAAAAAAGGTCTATCCTTATCCAGCAGATACGCAATTCGTTCGCGTGCCGTAAGTTTGCCTTTTTGGTGCTGCTCTTCAATTTTCTTTTCTCCTCCACCCTGTTTTACCTGCTTGGCTTTAACCTGCAGCCGATGGATAAGTTGCTTATAATGATCTTCGTTCCGGTTAAACTCCAGATCTTTTGCCGCCATGCTACCGGTATTTTTATTTGGAAGATTCTTTTTGCTTTTCCAGCTCACGCTGAATTTTCTTTCGGCTTTTACCCAGCGGCGCGAGGAAGTGCCGGGGGTTTTCGTTGAGATGATTCGCGAGCGAATCGAGTGATACGAGCAGTTTATTCAGGTTGACGTACAACGTGTCCTCAGTCATCAGCTTACTCATGGTGTTGTCGCCTTTGCTGAACCGGCTCAGTGATTCATTAACCTTAGCCAGCGTTCCGTCAATGTTTTTCAGCGTGCGGCTTACCTGCACGGATTTAAGCGAATCGGTTATGGTTTTCAGGTTGCTAAGCGAAGGCCGAAGCTCCTGCAGTGTATTGCGCAAACTGCCGGAAAGTTGACGAATGGTTAAAGATAATGTATCAATCTTATAGTTCGCGTTGATAATTGTGGTGTTCAGCAAACCGGGTGTTCTCTTAAAGCCATCGAAAACCGAATCGAGCTTGGCTGAGTTCCGGCTGAGATTATCGAGTATAGTATTGAGTTTACGGAGTGTGCTCTGCAGGTTATCGGTTACGGGGGCAGCATTTTCGGCCAGAAAGTCGGTTATGCCTTTGGCTACATCGCTTTTTAGCGTGTCTTTGGGTTTGAGTTCGCGTGTTATTCGTCCTACGTTGAGCTGAATAAATTTATTTCCCAGAAAATCTCCGTTCAGTATGGCAACAGAAGAATCGCCCAATTTAACATAGGAATCGATTTCCATCTCAACAACTACCTTGCGTTTGGATTGCAGGATTTGTAGCTCACTGACGCGGCCTACGCTTACACCACTTAAATAAACCGGATTGGATGGCATGAGTTGGTCAACATTATCGAAAACAGCGTAATACTTACTACGCGATGAAAAGAAATCAATTCCTTTGAGATAATTGAAACCCAGGTACAACAACACCAGCGATACGACCATGAACAGGCCTACACGTACTTCTTTGGATAATTTCATGCAGCAAGGGTTTGATGATTATTGCCGTTCAATTTAGTGATTCCACCTCAATTTTATATTCGCGCACGGCTCTGAAGATGGCAGAAGCGAGTATGTCCTGTCCGCGCTCGGAAGCCAGAAACTCCTCTTCCTTCTGATTGGAAAGAAAGCCTACTTCAACCAAAACACTGGGCATGGCGGTTTTCCACAATACCAAAAAACCCGCCTGCTTAACGCCATGATTTTTTCTGCCCGCACGCTTTTCAAATTGTTCCTGAATTTTAGCCGCCAGCTTCAGGCTGCTTTCGGTATAGGCACTTTGGGTAAGCGAAAACAGGATGTATGACTCAGGGTTATTAGGGTCAAAGCCTTCTGCCCGCTCCTTTGCATTCTCATCCAGTAGAATAACAGAGTTTTCGCGCTTAGCCACCTCTAAGTTGCTTTCGGTTTTATGCAGACCCATCACCCAGGTTTCGGTGCCATATACCTGCGGACTCGGACTGGCATTGACATGAATGGAAATAAATGCATCGGCTTTATTTCGGTTGGCCAGGTTGGCGCGGTCATCCCACAACACATAGCGGTCATCTTTGCGCGTGTACAACACTTTTACATCGGGCAGATTTTTGGTGATGTATTCGCCTACTTTCAGCGAAATCTGCAACGCAATATCTTTTTCCTTATTACCCGCTTTGCCCATGGTGCCGGGGTCTTTACCCCCGTGGCCGGGGTCAATCACAATCACATCCACTTTATACTCGTGCTTTAGTGGCGTGTTCGATGAGTTTAGCAAGGTTATTGCTATCAGCAGCAAAACGCGGATGAGGTGCTTCATCATGCCTTAACGAATGTGGTTTTTTGCAATACCTTTGCGCAAAATTGTGAAATTACGCGGTATTTTCAACCGAACTAAAGGGTTTGTCCCCTTGTTGTGCCTGCTTACCCGGCTGGCCCTTCAAGTGCCGGCACATGCCCAGCAACCTGAAGCGGTTCCATCGGATTCACTCAAAAATCCTGCCGATACCATTCCAAAAAAAGGAGATATTGAAACCACCATTATTTATTCGGCACGCGACTCTATTCTTACCAGCCTCGACGGCAAAACCATCTGGCTGTATGGCGATGCAAAAATCAAGTACGGAGCCATCGAACTGGAAGCTGAAGATATTATTATCGATTACGCCAATCATACGCTCACCGCGCACGGCCGCCGCGATTCACTGGGTCGAAGAGTAGGCTTTCCGATTTTCAAAAATGGTCCGGAGGTGTACGAAACCAAAGACATCGTTTATAATTTCAAAACCGGAAGGGCACGCATATCAGAAGTAGTAACCCAGCAGGGTGAAGGTTATCTACATGGAGATGTTGTTTTTAAAAACGAAAAGAACGAATTGCTTAGCCTGCGCAACAGTTATACTACCTGTAACCTGGAGCATCCGCACTTCCGCATACGCGCCACCAAAACCAAAGCCATACCGGGCGATAAAATCGTTGCCGGACCATTCTATATGGAATTTAATGATGTGCCACTCTATCCCATTGGTTTTTTATTCGGCATGTTTCCGGCTCCGCGAAAAAGTAAATCAGGAATAATTTTTCCATCGTACGGCGAGGACCGCACCCTCGGCTTTAACCTGCGCGATATGGGGTACTTTTTCGATATCAGTGAATACATGAAATTATCTCTGTTGGCCGATGTGTATTCCAAAGGCGGACTGGCTGGAAAAATCGTGATACCCTATAACAAGCGCTACCGCTATAACGGCAATTTTAATTTTACCTATTCACGCTACCGCTTTGTTGAACGTATTGAAGACAAAGCCGTGCGCAAAGATTTTCAGATAAGCTGGAGCCACTCACCGCAAAGCAAAGGCACCGGAAGGTTTTCGGCATCGGTAAATGCGGCTACCAATACTTTCAACCAAAACAATAACTTAAACCTGGGGTTACCCCCTTCGGTAAACTCCAACCGCTTTCTGAATACTACCCGGAGGATGAATTCAAACGTATCCTACAACAAGCGTTTTACAGGAACGCCCTTTACCATGGGTATAAACTTTAGTCATACGCAGGATTTGCTCACGCGGCAAATTGACTTAACCCTGCCCTCCCTTTCCGTGAATATGCAAAACCTGTATCCGTTTCAGCGAAAAGACGGAAAACCAACCGCGTTAGACAACTTTTCCATTGGCTATTCCATGACGGCCTCCAACCGCATTACCAACAACCTGGGCAGGATTGGAAATGTCCAACAGGATAGCATTGCACCATTCAACTTTCAGAATCTGTCCTTCTTCATCCGCAACGGCCGAAACGGTATCCGCCATGCCGTGCCGGTGGGCTACTCATTTAAAGCATTCAAATACTTTACGGTTACTCCCTCCTTTTCGTATGATGAACGCTGGTATTTCGAACGCCTGACGTGGAAATATGACATCATTAACAACTCACCACAACTGGTGGTGGCCGATACCATTAAAGGTTTTAACCGCATTGCCAACTACACCACAGGCATAAACGTAGTAACCCGATTGTATGGCACGTACTTTTTTAAGCGCGGTAAAATAAAGGCTATCCGTCATACCGTAAACCCGACATTTGGCCTGAGCTATGTACCCGACTTCACAAAAAATGATAATTACTTTCAGGCTATTAACCAGAACGGCAAAATCATTTATCAGTCGCGCCACCAGGGATATTTATACGGAGGGTCAACACCCGGCCGGAGCGGCTCAATGAATTTCGGTGTATCGAACACGGTTGAAGCAAAAATAAAATCGGCAAAAGATACGGTTGCCCGGAAAATTAACCTACTCAACAATCTCTCGCTCAACTCATCCTACAACCTCATGGCCGATTCGTTTAAATTATCGGCTGTGAGCATTGCCGCCAATACCGCCCTGTTCGAAAACCTGTTGAATCTTACCATGAACGCCTCACTCGACCCGTACACCATCATCACCCGCATTGATGAACAGGGAAGAAAAATTGAACGCAGAATAGACGAATATGCCTGGAAAAGCGGCCAGCTGGGACGGATTACTTCGGCATCGGTTGCCATGAGTACCAACCTGAATCCGGAAGGAAGGAAAAGCGACCAGAAAACCCGTGAAAAAATTGTGAACTCAAACTTACCGGAAGGCGAAAAACAATATCTGCTCGACAATCCCGATATGTATGTGGATTTTGATATTCCATGGAGGCTTAGTCTGAATTACAGCCTCAACTACAGCCGCGGCCTCAATTCGCCTGCCAGCATAACACAGGCCTTGCAGTTTTCCGGTGATGTTTCCCTGTCAAAACAATGGAAAGTGGTTTTCAACTCAGGGTATGATTTCAAGGCAAAAGCACTCACCATGACCAACATCGGCATCTCGCGCGACCTGCATTGCTGGTCATTGATGTTCAACTGGACACCCTTCGGGGCATTTACCCAGTTTAACTTCCGCATCAATGCGAAAGCGTCCATGTTGCAGGACCTGCGGCTTGAACGCAGAAAACCTTTTTACGACAACCGGTAGTTACTTCAGCCAGCTTTCCACTTCCTCTAACGTTGGATTGGCCACCTGGTCGAGCTTCATTTTTTTGCGCATGCCGCAGATATCGTTAAACAGCTTTGACGGCTTCATGCTTTTAAGCTGCTCCACCGAATGGATGCCGAGCTTCTGGATAATGGGAAACAATTCAGAGCGGATACCCAGTTGCTGAATATCTTTTTCCGACAATGCGGCTGCGGGCTTCTCGGGGCGCATTTGCGGAAAGAACAATACATCCTGTATAGATGGCTGGTTGGTCATAATCATGCACAGGCGGTCGATGCCCACACCTAAACCGGCTGTGGGCGGCATACCAAACTCCAGAGCCCGCAAAAAGTCTTCATCCAGCGTCATGGCTTCCTCATCACCACGCCTGCCCAGCTCCAGTTGTTCTTCAAAGCGTTTGCGCTGATCTATAGGATCGTTCAGTTCGGAAAAGGCGTTACATATTTCCTTGCCATTGCATATGGCCTCAAACCGCTCCACCAGTCCCGGTTTACTCCGGTGTTTTTTCGCCAGAGGCGACATCTCAACCGGATAGTCCATGATGAAAGTAGGCTGGATGAGATGTGGCTCGCATTTTTCGCCAAAGATGGCATCAATCAGCTTGCCCTTGCCCATGGTGTCATCGAACGGCACGTGTAGCTTCCTGCAGGTTTCGCGAAGCTGTATCTCGTCCATGGTCGAAATATCCACGCCGGTAAAATGTTCGATTGCCTCAAACATCGTGAAGCGCTTCCACGGTCGTTTGAAGTCAATCACGTGCTCGCCAACTTTTACTTCCGTTGTGCCGTGGAGGTCCAGTGCCACTTTTTCTATCATCTCCTCCACCAGTTCCATCATCCAGTAATAGTCCTTGTAAGCTACGTACAACTCCACCTGTGTAAACTCAGGGTTGTGGAATCGCGACATGCCTTCGTTGCGGAAGTCTTTGGCAAATTCATATACGCCGGTATAGCCACCCACAATCAGACGCTTGAGATACAATTCGTTGGCGATACGCAGATAGAGCGTCATGTCGAGCGTGTTATGGTGGGTTTTGAATGGTCGGGCTGCCGCACCACCGTACAGGGGCTGAAGGATGGGCGTTTCCACCTCCAGGTAATCACGTGCGTTTAGGTATTCGCGTATGGAATTGATGAGTCGCGTGCGCTTGACAAACACCTGCCTTACCTCCGGATTTACAATCAAATCCACATAGCGCATGCGGTAACGTTGCTCGGGGTCGCTGAAGGCATCGTGCTTTATCACGTTGCCCTGCTCGTCAACCGTTTCTTTTACAATGGGCAAAGGCCGCAGCGACTTGGCCAGCACTTTGAATTCGGTAACGTGAATGGATATCTCACCGGTTTGGGTAGTGAACCCATAGCCTTTCACACCAATGATATCGCCAATATCGAGCAGTTTTTTAAAGACAACATTGTATAGCGTTTTATCTTCTCCCGGACAGATGTCGTCCCTGCGCACATAAATCTGGATGCGGCCGGTTTCATCCTGCAGTTCGGCAAACGAGGCCGAGCCCATAATACGGCGGCTCATGATACGGCCGGCCAGCGAGATGTTGCGGTAATCGCTTTTATGACGCGGATAGTTTTCCAGAATCTCACGGGCCGACACGTTCACTTCAAACGTCTCGGCCGGGTACGGGTTAATACCTAGTTTTTCCAGTTCCTCCTTAGCCTGCCTGCGAATGATTTCCTGTTCGGATAATGCCATACCTTACATTTTGAGGCAAAAATAAGGATTATAATGGTGTGGCTTCGCACGATGTGAATGACGCCCAACGCAATGAAGAGCCAGCTTAATAGAAATGAGTTTTTTGTAACGAAACGCTTTGCTTAGTTTCAATTACTCAACTGCTTCTTCTGCGTTTTAATTCTGCCTTAATTAATAACAACTCCCTGCTGCTTTGGCCGGCTACGGAAGTGTTCTCCTCGGCCCTGCGAAACAGGTAGGGCATAACTTTTCGAACCGGGCCATAAGGGAGGTACTTCACCACGTTGTAACCGCAGCGCGCCAGATTAAAACTGATGTGGTCGCTCATGCCGTAAAGCTGCGCAAACCACACGCGCCCGTCGGATGCTGCAAGGCCGTGTTTTTCCATCAACACGGTAAGGTAGTAGTTGCTGTATTCGTTATGCGATCCGCATACCAGCGATACGCGTTGTTTATTATCCACACAAAAAGCCAGTGCCGAGTTAAAAGCATTATCTGTTGCTTCTTTGTTCGGATGAATCGGATCGGGGTATCCCAGCCGGGCTGCCCGCTCCCGCTCTTTTTCCATATAAGCGCCACGCACCAGTTTGGCTCCGAAAAAGATGTTATGCATTACGGCCTCGTGAAAGTGGTTGCGCAGATTGGACAGTCCTGCTGTGCGGTACAGTTGATAGGTGTTGTAAACAATGGCCCGCTGCGTATTGTATTTTTTCATCATCTCCAGCACCAGCCGGTCAACCACATCCTGATACCAGCTGTCTTCGGCATCAACCATCACCGGTATATCCAGTTCATGTGCCTTACGGCAAATGCGGTCAAAGCGTTCTTTTACCCGCGCATAAGCTTTTTCTTCCTCCACGGTTAATACCACGCCCTGTTGAACTTTCTCCAACAGGTCGGCCGAAGCAATGCCCGTAGGTTTGAACACACAAAACGGAATATTTGCCGATTGGGCAGCGGTTTCCAGGTTACAAAGGGTTTCTTCTGTCGTCTGCTCAAAACCCTGTTCGGTATGTTCACCTTCAACGGCATAATCGAGTATGGCGCGGACATGGTATGTTGCAAGGCGGTTGATAACCTCCTCTGCCTGCGACTTATCTTCGCCTGCACAAAAATGATCGAAAACCGTTTTTCGGATGATTCCTTCCACCGGAAGACGAAGCGCCAGACCGGTTTTCACCACACCGGTGGCCATGGCAGCAACCCATGGATGATTAACTACGGAAAAAATAAAATGTGCGCGTTTCAGTTCGGCATCATTGCGATAGGCAAATGCACAGGATGTATCTTCAAACGATACAGGGGGTCGGGCTTCCATGGCGCGAATATAGGGGCTGACCTCCTGTTCGCCATGTAAAAATTGATGATTAGGCATGCTATCTAAACAATCCGGTACTTGCCTTGTTCCGATTTCGTCAGGATTGTATTTATCTTCAACCCGATGAATCTGAGCAACTGGAATTCTTCATTTGGCCCGGGTCCTCTTTTCATAGCCGGTCCGTGCAGTGCCGAAAGCCTGGATCAACTGCTGCAACTTGCAGTTAAAATAAAAGCACTTGGTATTACCGTAATGCGTGCAGGCGTATGGAAGCCCCGCACCCGCCCCGGTGCATTTGAAGGCCGTGGCGCAACAGCCCTGAAATGGCTGGCAGAAGTAAAGCAACATACCGGCCTGGCCATTGCCACCGAAGTAGTTAACCCGCAACACGTTGAAAAGGCCTGCGAAGCCGGTATCGACATTGTATGGATTGGTGCCCGCACTACTGTAAACCCTTTTAGCGTACAGGAAATAGCCGAAGCATTGAAAGGAACGGATAAAATAGTCTGGGTGAAAAATCCGCTGAACCCCGACCTTTCCCTATGGCTGGGCGCAATCGAGCGAATTAACCGCGCCGGCATCAACCGGCTGGCCGCCATTCACCGTGGCTTTACTCCGTTTCGGCCGGCACGCTACCGCAATCTGCCGCTGTGGCAAATGCCCTTGGAATTGAAAAGCCTGCATCCACAACTTCCACTTATTGCCGACCCCAGTCACATAGCCGGAGAACGATCCCTGGTTTTCGAAGTGGCGCAGCGCGCACTTGACCTGGGCTATGACGGACTTATGATTGAAACGCATCCGGAACCGGATAAGGCCCTTAGCGATGCGCGCCAGCAGCTCGCACCGGAAGCATTGGAAGAAATGGTGCACAAACTGCGCATCAGCAAAACTTCTTCGGAAAATGTTCTTTTCATGAACCAGTTGGAGAAATTGCGTGAGCAGATCGACCACATTGACCGCGAGCTGATTGATACACTGGCCGCACGCATGCGACTGGCTGAAAAGATTGGCGAGTACAAAAAAGAAAATCATGTTGCCGTATTTCAGCCGGAACGCTGGAAAGAAATTATGAATACCCGGCCCGAGTGGGGCGAACACGCTCATCTGTCAGCCGATTTTATTCGCGATTTGTACCGCATCATCCACGATGAATCCATCCGCCTGCAGACCCAAATCTTTAATCAGTCAGAACAGCATGACGCTCCCTGACCACATCCTAATTACAATCACTCCTGGTCCCGACCTGCGGGCATTTCTCGACAGCCGCGGTTACAGCAGCATATTTGTTCTTACCGATGAAAATACGGCACATCACTGTTATTCCCTGATTCGCCATGAACTTCCTCCGCATGTACACGTAAGCATCCCGGCCGGGGAAATTCATAAAACCATGGAAACCTGCATGCAGGTGTGGAAAGCCATGACCGATGCCCGGCTGGACCGCCGGTCGGTTGTGGTGGTGCTGGGCGGAGGTATGCCTGGTGACCTGGGCGGATTTTGTGCCGCCACCTTTAAACGCGGTATTGATTTTGTTCTCGTGCCCACCACCCTGCTTGCCCAGGCCGATGCCAGTATCGGCGGAAAGCTGGGTATTGATTTTGAGTCGTACAAAAATCACATCGGAGTGTTCCGGCAACCGGCTCTTACCCTGATTTCCTCTGTTTTTCTGCAAACACTTCCCGAAGCCGAACTTCGCTCCGGCTTTGCTGAAATTGTTAAACATGCGTTGATATCCGACAGGGAATGGTGGGAAGAACTAAGCAGCCGGCCATGGAAAACCCTGAGCTGGCAGGATGAAGTGAAACGTTCTGCTGCTTTTAAATGGAGCATTGTGTCGGAGGACCCGCACGAAGAGGGCTTGCGGAAAATCCTGAACGCAGGACATACCATTGGGCACGCTATCGAAAGCTGGTTTTTATCGGCCGGTAAGCCGGTGCTTCATGGTGAAGCGGTAGCGGCCGGTCTCATCTGTGAAGCTTTTATATCGAAAGAACTTAACCTGTTGACAGAATCCGACTTCAAACTATTAAAGGACTATTTACTTACAGTCTTCGGAAAACTCTCGTGGCCGGAGGAAGAAAGCGATACGATTAGCAGATTATGTTATCAGGACAAGAAAAATCAGGGCAAAAAAATCCGAATGGCCCTGTTACATTCAGTAGGTAGGGCAGTCTGGGATTATTCCGTGGAATTTGAAAGCATCAGCCGGGCATTAAATGAGTACCGCGCGTTGTAATCAGATGTAGATGGCATCTTCATCTGTCGACTCTTCTTTTTTCGGACGCAAGGCTCGCTTCAGGTCTTCCGCTTTTTTTGCAAGGAAAGCCTTCGTTTTGTTCTTGCGGGATCCGGTTAATAACCATGCCGCAAGTAATGCACCGGATGCAATACCTAATCCAATCGCTATTTTTTTTGTCGTGCTCATGTTTACAAATTTAAACCTGATTTTTCAGGTAAATGTTTCATGAGGGTAAAAATATTTTCTGCAATCTTTAACTTGCCACGTGCAATTCATCACCTTACATAAAACAACTCATCTTTCGGGCGTGGTAGAATTTTTACCTGCATCGAAAAGTATCAGCAACCGTGTACTTGTGCTTAATGCCCTGGCAGGTGGGGGTTCGGATATTCAAAATCTTTCGGAAGCGAACGATACGAGACTGATGCAGACACTGCTGACTTCAGATGATTACGTTCTCAACGCGGAAGATGCGGGCACAACCATGCGCTTTCTTACGGCTTATTGTGCAGTTCAACCAACTGTTCGTCAGCTCACCGGTACAGAGAGAATGAAGCAGCGGCCCATCGGTATTCTGGTGCAGGCTTTGCGCCAGCTGGGTGCAGAGATTAAATTCCTCGAAAAAGAAGGATTTCCTCCACTGGAAATACGAGGTCTTACCCATCAGCTCGCTTCCTCGATATCCATCCGCGGGGATGTAAGCAGCCAGTTTATCTCAGCTTTAATGATGATTGCCCCTGTTTTACCAAAAGGACTTACCCTGACCCTGGAGGGTAAAACGGGCAGTAAACCCTACATCGAAATGACGGCGGCACTGATGCGCAAATTTGGTGCGCAGGTGAGTTGGGAAAACAACCACATCAGCATACCAGCCGGCACCTACCAATCCTCAGCCTACACGGTGGAAAACGACTGGTCGGCTGCCAGCTACTGGTTTGCCTTTGCTGCGCTCGCTTTGGAAAGTGAAATCATTTTACCTTCGATGACCCTCCGCTCCATTCAGGGCGACCGGATTATAGCCGATTTGATGGAACCGCTTGGTGTGATGTGTCAGCCACGTGGCAGTGATTTATTGTTGATGCGGAAAGAAGCCCGGAACGAAGTGGAGTTTGATTTTACCCACTGTCCCGACCTTGCCCAGACCGTTATGGTAGTTTGCGCCGCGCAAAATATTAAAGGCAAATTCACCGGACTGGAAAGCCTGCGTATTAAGGAAACCGACCGCATTCATGCACTGACGCGTGAGTTGGCCAAGCTCGGTGCTTCGCTGACTGAACATCAGGGTACCTGGCACCTTACTCCGTCCGGCTCACTACCCGAAAATATTCCTTCCATTTCCACCTATGACGACCACCGCATGGCCATGGCTTTCGCACCACTCGCGACACTGCGAACCATCCGGATTGAAAACCCGCAGGTTGTAAGAAAATCCTATCCGCGGTTTTGGGATGACGTGCGACAGATGGGTATTACCGTAAGCGGTCATTAAGCAGCTTAACATATTGCGGAAAATACAGCATCCGGCTTCCGTACCAGGAAAACATTTCACCATCCACCAGAACAATCCGTGCCTGAGGAAGCAACTGCTGTAACTCATTCACATGCTTTTCGCGAAAAGGATAGGGTTCAGAAGAAAGCATGACGACTTCAGGTTGAAGCCTGATAAGTTCATCACCGGTCAGTTCCGGGTAACGCTTTTGATGTTGCAAAACGTTTATCAATCCTGCAGCCGTTAACATTTCGTTAATAAATGTTTCACTGGCTGCGCCCATCCAGGGTTCTTTCCAAATGAGGTATAAGGTGCGCAAAGGAGGCAGCTGTTCAAGTTTTGCAAAGGCCTGCTCTGTTTTTTCGCGCAACGTGCAGGCAAGTGTTGTGGTGCCGGTAATTTCTCCGATGTCTGTTATGAGCCGGAAGGCATCCGCCAGGGTAATGACATCGCTCATCCATACAGGAAATTCTTGTTTTAATTCATCAATGCCCTGCCTGTAATTTTCTTCTTTGTTGCCGATGATCAGGTCGGGTTGGAGCTTGCGTATCACATCGAAACGAAAATTTTTGGTGCCTCCGATGATGGTTTTTGCTCTCCTCCATGCCGGAGGATGAACACAGAATTTTGTAATGCCGACCACTTTTTCGCCCAGACCCAATTCAAATAAAAGTTCGGTTTGCGATGGCACCAATGAAACGATGCGTTGTGGCGGATAACGGAACGTTATCCGATACCCCAGGTGGTCGGTTGCGGTTACTTCGGTCACGGAGCGAAAATAAAAAAGTCCCACGCCCAGGGCACGGGACTCTGATAAAAACGCACAGAGTACGCGGAGAAAGACCCTCTCACGAAAAACTCCGCGACCCTGCGCGTGTATCTTCAGTTAATGCTTCTGCATTGCATTTTTGATTTGGCAGGTACACGATGAATTCTGACCCCTGGCCCGGTTCAGACTGCAATTCTATTTTTCCATGAAGTCGCTCAACGGTGTCCCGCAAAATAAATAAGCCAAGGCCGGAACCGTGTGCCTGGGTAGTTGCCCGGAAAAACATATCGAATATCCTATTTTGGTATTGTTTTTCGATTCCAATGCCGTTATCCTTGACCGACAGCACAGCTTCTTTTTCGGTTACTGATACATTAATCTGTATCAGGTGTTTCGGCTTACGTGTATCGGCATATTTAATGGCGTTGGTCAACAGGTTGGTGAGAATGGTTTTAACCCGCAATTTATCCGAACAAAAGTCAACCGGCTGATGAATGTTTACCTCAATGCGTACTTTGTCCGGATGGTAGGTCATGCGCTGATCGTCCAATTCTTCCTGCACAAGTTCTTCCCACACGATAAGCTGTTGCTGAATGGCCATTTTACCGGTTCGGTAAAAGTGATGCATTTCTTCGATGAAGGTATTGAGCTTGTTCAAACTTCTCCGAATCAATGCCAGGTATTCCAGGCGCTGCGGTTCAGGCGATTGTTCAGCAAGTGTAATTAACCCCAAAGCCGACATGATCGGAGCACGCAAATCGTGGGTGGTTTTATAAATAACCTGATCCAGCTGTTTATTGGAACTGATGAGTTCCTGGGTTTTCTTTTTGTAAGGGGTTACATTGTGTAATTGCAAAACCTGCCCGCCATCTTCATTATGATGGTTAATACGATATGCAGTTACATCGAAATACGTGATTTCATCCGCAGTCAGCCGCAGGCCAGCTTCGAAAATCTTACGGTCGTTGTTGCCGGCCAGGCACTCCTTCCACAGTTCAGCTTTCTCTGTTTCAACAAAGTCGAAGATGTTTTTTCCCAGCAGTGAGAGTGGCTCGGCCCCATACCTGCGCACCACGGAAGAAATGTACCGGATTTTGAAATCCTTATCTACCAGCACATAAATGTCATCGGAGTTTTCAACCAACTCCTTAAAAATCCATTCCATACCCTTCATAACTTTTCAGTTGAAAACTCCGATGCACTTCCATCGTGGGCCGGACTGTCAGATCAGTATGGACATACTGGCCAATTGTCCGGATACCTTTAGGTTAGAGCTGGTAACTGTAGACTGGTTCAGCTCCCATTTCAGTTTACCGTCAATTATTCTAAAGTTGATGCAACTTCCTTTCTGTCCCAAACCTGTGCCATCGGTTACGGTAAGCACCGGTTTTCCCGAAATCGCAGCTTTTATGCTATCAAATTCTTTGCTTTTGCTTTTTCCCAGATACACTACGTGGCAAGCCGCGGCCTCATCGGCGGAAGTAAGTTTCTTAATCACATACTTTTTCGCACCCTTGGGTTTGCCGTCGTACCAGGCTTTCAGCGTATTGAAGACGTTATCTTCGCCCATTACGCCTACAACAAAATCGCCACCCGCACCTTCGTCCGGCCATTGTACATACTTAATAAAGTTGAATAACATGGCCGCATAGATTTCGTGTTCGGGACGTTCCTGTGCCCGTGTTATCACGGCAGCACCGGCAAGCATCAGCAAGAAAACCAGTTTTTTCATATGTGAGAGGTGTTAAAGTTGCCCGGTTATATCAGAATTGCCATTGATGTAAGCGACCCGGCTACTTTCAGGTTAGCTGCCTCAACGGCTTTCTGATTCAATTCAAATTTAAGTTTGTCATCAACAAATCTGAAGTTGATTGCACTGCCCTTTTCGCCCAGTCCGGCTTTATCAGTAATTACCAGGGTACCTTTCCCTTTTACCTTGGTGTTTACCGCTTCGAACTCGCTGCTCTTTGACTTATCAATAAAAACCACATGACAATCGGTTACATCGGCAGCAGAATTGAACTTCTTGATTACATAGGTTTTGTTGCCGCGCGGCTTTCCGCCATACCAGGTACTTAACGTGTTGTACACATCAGCATTACCGATTACGCCAATAACAAATTCTCCGCCTTCGGAATGGTCGGGCCACTGAACATACTTGATAAAGTTAAACACCATCATCGAATACACTTCGTGAAGCGGACGGTCCTGGGCCCGGCCGGATAAACTTACCGATACCAACACCACCAAGAGGGCTCTTACGATTCTTTTCATTGCTTTTTTCCCGTTGATTTCGATACAAAAGTAGACCCCCCTGTGAAAGCAGGGGGGTCTATCTGTTTTCTGTTCTAATGGATGTAAGATTTTACCCGATTTTACTTAATGTACCGGAAATCCTGACCGGGTTTAACCTGCAAAAGCACTTCGTAAATAAGTTTGATAACGTTTTCCACATCGTCCTTATGCACGGTTTCCACCGTGGTATGCATATATTTCAAGGGCAGGGATATTAGGGCCGAGGCCACACCTTCGGCCGAATAGGCAAAGGAATCGGTATCGGTGCCTGTTGAACGGCTTACGGCCTGGCGCTGGAAGGGTATTTTTTTCTTTTCGGCCGTCTGGATAATCATTTTCAGCACATTGTTCTGGACAGCCGGGCCATAACATAATACCGGACCGCTACCGCATTTTATATGACCGGTTTCCTTTTTATTGTACAAAGGCGAACAGGTATCGTGGGTAACGTCCGTACAAATGGCCAAATCGGGTTTCAGCCTGCGCGAGATCATTTCTGCCCCGCGTAAACCGATTTCTTCCTGAACGGAATTAACCACATACAGGCAATAGGGCAGTTTCTTTTTATTCTCATGCAGCCTGCGCGCCACCTCGGCAATCATAAATCCACCCATGCGGTTATCGAGTGCCCGGCCTACCAGAAAGTTTTTGTTCATTTCCATCAGTTCGTCTTCAAACGTGATGACACATCCCACGTGAACGCCCATTTCTTCGACTTCTTTTTTTGAGTCAGCTCCGATGTCAATGAAAATATTTTTCAGGGTAGGCGGCTCTTCCTTGGATGCATCGCGTACATGAATGGCCGGCCATCCGAATACACCTTTCACAATACCTTTTTCGGTGTGGATGTTCACACGCTTCGAAGGGGCAATCTGATGATCGGAGCCCCCGTTTCGCTTTACATAGATATAACCGTCATCGGTAATGTAGCCAACAAACCAGGATATTTCATCGGCATGGGCTTCGATAACCACCTTGTAGGAACCTTTCGGGTTGACTACTCCCACTACCGTTCCGTACACATCCACGATATAATCGTCAATGTAGGGCTTCAGGTAGTTCAGCCAAATCTGCTGGCCCGAATACTCAAAGCCGGTGGGTGAGGCATTATTCAGATAATCGTACAGAAACTTCGTGCTCTTTTTATCCATGCAAATTCAGGGTTTAAAATTTCATAAAGTTATGCACTGAAGGTATTCGGAAACAAAAAGCTGCCTGTATTTTCACTGCCATTATTCCGGTCTGTCCGTTGTAGTATATTCGACCGTTTTTTCAGCATGGACAACCGCATAGCCATACTCGACTTAGGTACAAATACTTTTCATTTGCTGATAGCCGAAAAAAAGAAGGATGACTGGCAGGTGCTGTTGCGCGACCGTCAGGCTGTAAAAATCGGACAGGGCGGAATCAATGAAAGCCGGATACTTCCCGATGCCATGGAGCGGGCTATCGCAGCGCTCAAGAATTTCATGATTCCGATACGGTCCATGCACATCAGCAGGGTGTATGCCTTCGGCACCAGCGCGATTCGTGTAGCCGTTAACCGGGATGAGTTCATTAAAAGGGTTAAAGACCAAACCGGCATAACCATTAGAATCTTATCGGGCGATGAGGAAGCTGCCTTCATTTATCACGGCGTTCGTAAAGCACTGCAACTGCGCGATGAAAAAACCCTGATTACGGATATTGGCGGTGGCAGCGTGGAATTTATAATCACAGGCAAAGGCGGCATGCTCTGGCGTAAAAGCCTGGAGATTGGTGCCCAGCGACTGTTGGAAAAATTTCAGCATCATGACCCCATCCTTCCGGAAGAAATCCATTCACTCAATGAATACCTGAAACAAAAACTTCAACCGGTAACTCATGCATTGCAGGTGTTCTGCCCTGAAGTGCTGGTGGGTTCATCCGGTACGTTCGATACACTAAGTGAAATTTATTGTCTAAAGCATAATATCCCGCTGCCTGTCGATTCTCCCGAAACACCGTTAACGCTGAATGGCTTTGCCGAAATTTATTCGGAGCTCATCCGGAAAAACCGCAGTGAACGCCTGGCCATACCCGGCATGATTGAAATGCGCGTGGATATGATCGTAGTGGCCTGTTGCCTGATTAAATTCCTACTCGACCATTACCCTTTTTCTGCCATTCGGGTATCATCTTACGCCATGAAAGAAGGAATATTGGATCAACTGGACTTACTTCCCGATTGATTAACCCGCTTAAGCTGCTATTTCTTCCAGAGATTTGCCACGGGTTTCGGGCATGACGGTTAAGGCCCATACCAGTTGCAACACCATCATCGCCATAAAGAAAAGAAAGATGTAACCGGGCTGATGCTGCAATATACCACGGGTTTCATCCAGAAATACCGGCGTAACCAGGGTAATCACTGCCGCCAGAACCCAATGTACACTGGCTCCGAATGCCTGCCCTGCCGCACGGGCCCTGTTGGGAAAAATCTCACTTATAAACACCCAGATAACCGTGCCCTGACCTACGGCATGTGCAGCAATGAAAATCAAAAGAAAAGCAAGTAATAGTCCGGCTCCGGCAGATGTAAAAAAGGAATAAGCCACCATGCCCAGACTGAGTATATACCCAAACGAGCCCAGTATAATCAGGAACCTCCGACCGGAACGGTCAATCAGATAAAGGCCGACAAATGTAAAAATCAGATTAACCACACCCAGCGCAATCGAGTTAAACAATGAATCACGTGCAGCCAATCCGGCCCGCTCCAGTATTTCGGGTGCATAGTACAGAATAAAGTTGATACCGGACAGCTGATTGAAGAACGCAACACAAAAAGCCAGAAAAACCGGTCGCCTGATTTCTTTGCCCAGCAGGTTAACACGCGAAGGAGTTGCACCAACAGACTGCACCACTTTATCGAGTAATTCTTCCGCATTGCGAATACCCAGCTTCGCAAGCGACTGCAACGCTGCCAAACGGTTGTTATTTTTTACCAGCAACCATCTCGGACTTTCAGGTATACCCAGTACCAACAGGGTATAAGCCAGTGCAGGTATGGCTTCCACACCCAGCATCCACCGCCAATCATTTTTGCCGCCCACACCTTCCAGCAGATAGTTGGAAATAAATGCGGCCAGTATGCCAAAAACAATGTTGAACTGATAGGCAGCCACCAGCCTGCCGCGCAGGCGCGCCTCGGCAATTTCGGCAATGTAAGCCGGTGCCGCCACTGACGATATGCCCACGCCAACTCCTCCTATGAACCGGAAAAACGAAAATGAATAAGGCTCGGGAGCAAGAGCCGAACCAACAGCAGAAACGGTGTAGAGCACGCCAATCCAGAACAAGGTAGGTTTGCGGCCCCACTTATCGGTTGGCCAGCCTCCGGTAAGCGCACCCAGCACAGTGCCCCACAGTGCCATGGACATAATAAAAAAGCCATGAAACCAGGGTGAAGTGTTCCATAATTCTTTGATAGGAAGATTGGCACCGGATATCACCACCGTATCGAAGCCAAACAGAAAGCCGGCCATGGCAGCGACAACTGCCACGCCCCAGGTTCGTGATTGCATAGGAATAAATTATCCTTAATAATAAGCGATGTGGCGCATTTTTCAATACGCCACACCTTCAGTTTACCGCGGACAGCTTAATAGTTAATTTGCCTGCCCTTGGGATATTTTACTTCATAAGCAAAATTGAGCTTTCGTGCTTCGTTGGGCTGCAGGGTAAGTTCCCATACCAATGTACCGGTGTCTTTTATGTACTGCGCACCACCGGACTCAGTAAGGGTCACTTCAATCTGACTGTTCCGCGATACCGGGACCTGGTCTTCCACAATCAGGGTAACCGGTTCATTTCGCGTATTGCGTAAGGATATTTCCCACGCACTGGTTTCCCGAATATTAGACCCTACTGTTTTTCGCGTTGTAAAATCTTTTTTCTGTTCGCGCTTTACCACAATACGCGGGTCGCGGCCCAGCGATACCTTCAACGTATCGTTCACCTCCTCCGGATTGATAAAGGTTTTGCCTACATAGGTACCTTCAAAAAACACCTGGGCTTCACCAGGCAGGAGATTGTACTGACTCCAACCGGTAATTTGTGCCATTAAAAAAGCATCTCTATCCATTTTCGGCACCGTGGCATAGCGATAAGTGGCCGGTACTTCGTATTTCTGAATATCAACGGTAACCGGCTGTGCAGCAGAAGTAATCGTGTAGGGTAAACCAATCTCGAATTCGGTACTAACAGAAGTTTGGATAACCTGGGTGTAATCAGAAAGTTGAGGTTGTTCGGTTGGTGGCAATTCCATATATAAGGATTCTGCCTGTTTTTTATCTGCCTGCCTTGTGGGAACGGAATAGCGCAGGGCCGGGTACAGAAAATCAACATACCAGATTGCCAGTTCGGGTTTCAGTCCGCCCAGCACCGGATTGGCGGTGGATAGTTTCAGTTTCACCTGGTTCCAGTCTTCACCTGTGCGCTGATGTACGCCGGCTTTGCAGTGCAGTTGCACCGGACTCTTTGAATTGACAGCCCGGATATCGTACACCGGATACCACCCTGCATCACTCACAATATACGATAATTCCAACTCAGCCTGTTGGTTTGCCTCAGCTGTAAGGCTGATTACAATTTCGCTGGTGTTACGGCTGTACAACTCGTTTTGCTCCTTAATCTGGCGGTTCAGCTTATCCAATCGTTCTTTCAGTAAATTGATTTTTTCATCGCTGCGCAGGCGGGCAACACCAATGTCATTAATTCGCGAACGGAAATAATCGGCCATGGCTTTCAGCTCATTCACTGAAAGATTCTGATTGGCCCCTCCAATACGCTGATTGGCCAGCAGGAATTGCTCTTCCTTGTTGAGCACTTCTTTTTGCTGCTGCTCCATCAACAATTGGCGGTTGTACCAGGCAACGGAGTCCTTTAGTTTTTTCAGCCCGGGCGGCAACGAAAATTCATTCAGAAAGCTTTGGCGGTGCGATACACCCAGCAACATAACGCGGCTTTGTCCGCGTACCTGAATACTCTGCGGGTCCAGTGCGGCAGGTAGTCCCCGCACAACCAGGATATTTCTTCCAGGCTCCACGCGCGATTTTACCTGGCGGTGTACCTGGGCACGGTTAAGAAATACTGTAACCTGCGTAATAAAAGATTCAGCTGTTTTTTCCGTTTGCGCCATGGCCGTACCGGCCAGCAGGCACATTAAAATCCAGAGTTTTTTCATGTTCATTCGATTACTTTACCCTTCGATGCAACGGCAGCGAGATTTCCATAGGGCAAAGTAGATTTTTTTTAATGGGAAAAGAAAAACGAAGGCGAACCACTGCCTTCATTACCTTTGGTCACCACTATCTATACCTATCTTTGCCCTTTATGAATCAACCTGTTTTTTCCGTTGACCGGCTGAGAAATTTTACCCTCGCTGTTTTTGAAAAAATCGGATGCCCGGCCGACCATGCCCTACTGGCCACCACCGTGTTAATGGAAGCCGATATCCGCGGCATCGACTCGCACGGGCTGGCGCGCCTTTCGGGTTATGTACGACTGTGGGAAGCGGGCCGCATCAACACAAAACCGCAGATTACCATCGTTCATGAAACCCGGTCAACTGCCGTGGTGGATGGCGATGGAGGGCTTGGCCTTGTCATTGCTCCTTACGCCATGGATGTGGCGATCGAAAAAGCCCGACAATGCGGCTCGGGCTGGGTAGCTGTGCGCAACTCCAACCATTTCGGCATAGCAGCCTATCATGCCATGAAGGCCCTGCAGCACGACATGATTGGCTGGGCCATGACCAATGCCAGCCCGCTGGTAGCACCAACATTTTCCGTTGAACGACTACTGGGCACAAACCCCATTGCAGTGGCTATACCGGCCGGTAAGGAACAACCCTTTGTACTCGACATGGCCACTACTACTGCAGCAAATGGAAAGTTGGAAATACTGCAACGCCTGGGCAAACAGGCGCCTCTGGGTTGGATACAGACAAAAGATGGGAAGCCGTCAACCAATCCCTTTGAATTAAAGGAGGGCGGTGCCTTACTGCCACTGGGCAGCGACTACGAGCACGGCAGTCATAAAGGCTACGGCCTCGGTGCATTAGTGGATATTCTGTCAGCTGTCCTGTCGGGTGCCAACTACGGACCGTGGGTGCCTCCGTTTGTGGCTTTCCTTCAACCTCCTGCCAATCCGGTTGGCCTGGGAATCGGGCACTTTCTGGGTGCTATGCGCATTGATGCATTCCGCCCTGCAGAAGAATTCAAGCAGCATATGGATAATTGGTTAAAGCGTTTCCGAAGCGCCAAACCCATTGACGGACAGGAGCGCGTGCTCGTTCCTGGCGATGTTGAATCGGAAATAGCACGGCAACGCCGAACGGAAGGTATTCCGATGAATCCCGTTGTTCTGGAAGATCTTCAGCAACTTGCGCAAAAACTCAACGTGCCGGCCATCCGGTAAAGAAAAAGCGAATGGACAATGGTGAAGCGAACGGACTGTTGTTGGTGTAGAGAAAGTCGTAAGAAAAGAGCATGTTAAAATAGCCGTTTCTTCCGGCAGGGCTGGTATAACCAAGTCCGCCAAACAGGCGTTCAAAATTTCCTTTCGCTTCCGAAGTAGGATCAGTAATCTTTATCGTAACCCAGTTGTATTCAAACTGAACGAAAAAGTTTCCGATGTTATGCCGGATAAATGGATAAAAATTATATACATGGTGTTTTATCCGTGCATCCTGATAGGTGGTGTAATTGTATTCCAACCCACCCCCTGCCGACAAGTGCCGGGTGAGCATGTAACCCAGTTGTCCTGAAACACCAATCGAAAAAAACCTGCCGGCAAAAGCATCCTGGCCAAAGTTCAGTCCGCTTAATCCGAAGCCCATGTAGGCACGGTCATTCAGCGACCAGCCGGACGGATTTATTTCTCGCTGGGCATACACTGCCATCGGGATAAGCAACAATAAGAAATTAATGCAAATGCGGCTGTTCATTCTTCTTCCACAATTACAAATACATCTTCACTTTCCTTCTTCATGAGGTAATGCTCGCGCGCAAACTTTTCCAGCGACTCGTTGTCACCGAATAACTCTTCGCGGTCTTTTTCCACTTCTTTAATTTTTTCCTGGTAATAGGCCTTTTCGCGCTCTAAGGCACGAAGACGTGCCGCAAGACGGAAGCGGCTGATTAAGTCATTTGGGTCCAGAAAAAGCATCCAGATTAGGAAAGCCAGACCCGTTACAACATAAAAATTCCGGAACAGCCTGGGTATGCGCTTTATCATGCGTTAAAAAAATACCACACAAGGTAAGAAAAAATTACGAAGCCGCTAACTGAACGGTACTTTGTATTATGCAGGCCTCGACTTCGCTCGGCCTGCAGGGGTAGATAAACCTGAGACCTTTGCAAAAAACGGTTTCACAAGGAATGTCTATGGTCAAAGAAAAATGACTTTCATTCCGATGACTGCGCTCACTAAATGAACCTGCATCAAAACACATAGCAGGCTGAGCGTAGCCGAAGCCTGCCATTAAAACTTTCTCCCCAAAAACCGCGCAACCTCACCAAGTTCTTCTTCAATGCGGATGAGCTGGTTGTATTTGGCCATGCGATCGGAGCGGGATGCTGAGCCGGTTTTTATCTGACCGGTATTGAGTGCCACGGCCAGATCGGCAATGGTGCTGTCTTCGGTTTCGCCTGAACGGTGCGACATTACACTGCGATAAGCGTTACGTCTGGCGAGGTTTACCGCATCAATGGTTTCGGTGAGTGTACCAATCTGGTTGACTTTAATAAGTATTGCATTGGCAATTCCCTCATCAATGCCTTTTTGCAGGCGCTTAACGTTGGTAACAAACAGATCATCACCCACCAGCTGTACCCTGCTGCCTATTTTTTCGGTGAGTGCCTTCCAGCCCGACCAGTCATCCTCGGCCATACCGTCTTCCAACGAAAGTATAGGATATTTTTTTACCCAGTTGGCCCAGTATTCCACCATCTCGGCCGGCTTTAATTTGCGGCCATCCGATTTTTTGAAGTGATAAACTTTGGCTTTGGCATCATAAAATTCCGAGGCGGCCGGATCGAGCGCGATGAAAATATCTTCACCCGGTTTGTATCCGGCTTTTTCAATGGCCTTCAGTACCACCTCAATCGCTTCCTCGTTCGACTTCAGGTTGGGGGCAAAACCGCCTTCATCTCCTACGTTAGTCGAAAGCCCTTTATCGTGAAGCACTTTTTTCAGGGTATGAAACACCTCCGTGCCCATACGCAGCGCTTCCGAAAACGTATCGGCTCCGGCCGGCATCACCATAAATTCCTGAAAGTCGATGGCATTATCCGCATGGCTGCCGCCATTCAGTATATTCATTAATGGAACAGGCAGGGTGTTGGCACTAACGCCACCCACGTAGCGATACAACGGCATACCACATTCCATAGCGGCGGCCCGGGCAACAGCCAGTGAGGTACCGAGTATGGCATTTGCACCCAGTTTACCTTTGTTGGGCGTACCGTCCAGCTCAACCATGATTTTGTCGAGCAAATTCTGCTCAAATACCGAATAGCCGACCACCTCGGGAGCAATTTTATTATTCACGTTATCAACAGCTTTCAGCACACCCTTTCCCAGATACTTTTTCTTGTCGCCATCGCGCAACTCAACGGCTTCGTGGGTTCCTGTTGATGCACCGGAGGGCACGGCAGCACGACCCCACGCCCCGCTTTCGGTATAAACTTCTACTTCAATGGTAGGATTTCCGCGGCTATCGAGTATTTGCCGGGCATGTACGCTTTCGATCAAACTCATGACAAATAATTTGGTTTTTAGTTAATCAATTTATCATTTACGATACCGGCTGGGCCGCACTTTCGCGCACCATCTTTACAAATTCATCAAACAGATAACGGGAGTCATGCGGGCCCGGTGATGCTTCGGGATGGTATTGAACGGAGAATGCTTTTTTGCTTTTCAGCCGGATACCCATGATGGTGTTGTCATTGAGGTGTATGTGGGTAACCTCCACATCCGGATGACTGGTGACATCTTTTTCGCTAACGGCAAAGCCGTGATTTTGTGAAGTCATTTCGCCCAGCCCTGTTAACAGGTTTTTCACCGGATGGTTAAGTCCGCGATGGCCATGGTGCATTTTGTAAGTAGAAATGCCGCAGGCCAGCGCCAGCAACTGATGTCCCAGGCAGATGCCAAATAACGGTTTATCGGCGGCAAGAATTTCTTTTACCGTGGTGATGGCATAATCCATCACTGCTGGGTCGCCCGGACCGTTGGATATGAAGTAACCGTGCGGATTCCACTTTTCCATCTCGGCAAATGATGTTCGCGCAGGAAACACCTTGATATAGCAGCCCACGCGGGCGAGGTTGGTCAATATACTTTTCTTGATGCCCAGGTCGAGGGCAGCTATCCGAATCTCATTATCCGGATTTCCGGCATAGTAAGGTTCACGGGTAGATACCCTGGAGGCCAGCTCCAGACCTTCCATAGAAGGCACTTTTTTTATCTCTTCCCGCATCTGTTCTGGTGAAAGCTCGGATGATATCAGCGCATTCATGGCACCTTTGTTACGGATATGACGCACAATCATGCGTGTATCCACATCGCTGATGCCCGTGATATTGTGCTTTTCCAGATATTGCTGAAGGCTTTCGGATGCGGTAAGCCGGCTGAACTCACGTGAAAACTCATTCACTACAATACCGCTGATGGTTGGCCCTTTCGACTCCTGCTCGGCATCGAGGGTGCCGTAGTTCCCAATATGAGCTGCGGTAGTTACAACGATCTGCCCATAGTAGGAAGGGTCTGTATAGATTTCCTGATAGCCGGTCATTCCGGTGTTAAAACATATTTCACCGCCGGTTGTGCCCGGCGCGCCTACCAGTGTACCTTCCACCAGCAGGCCATCCTGTAAGAGTAGATATGCTTTTTTGCTCACGATGCTAAAGGTTGAACAAAAATAAAATTACCAATCATTTCATACCGATTATTCTTTGCATATTTTCTGTGGAGTAGAAAACAAAAAAGGGACTGGCATTAAGCCAATCCCTTTTTATATGAAAACGAATGCGATTATGCATTATCGGCTTTTTCTTCTGGCTTTGGTGTTTCTTCTGCCTTCGGTGCCTCGGTTTTAGCTTCCGTTGCCTCCTCTGCTTTCTTCGACTTCGCGCGGCTTCTGCGCGTTTTGGCCTTTTTGGCAGGTGCCTCCTTACCGTAAATTTCATTAAAGTCCACCAGCTCAATCAGGCACATTTCCGCACTGTCGCCCGGGCGCACTTCGCCCAGCTTAATGATGCGGGTGTATCCACCGGGGCGATCGGCGATGCGGGATGCCACTGTGCCAAACAGCTCCTTAACCGACTCTTTGTTTTGCAGGTATGAGAACACCATCCTGCGCGAATGCATCGTATCGGTTTTGGCGCGCGTAATAAGTGGCTCCACGTATTTGCGCAGTGCTTTTGCCTTGGCCACTGTAGTGGTGATGCGTTTATGCAGAATAAGCGAAGTGGCCATGTTAGAGAGCATCGCCTCGCGATGACCTGCCTTGCGGCCCAGGTGATTGATTTTCTTTCCGTGTCTCATGACGTCTTACTCTTCATCCAGTTTATATTTCGAAAGGTCCATACCAAAGGTGAGACCTTTTTCGGCTACCAGCTGTTCGAGTTCGGCCAGCGACTTTTTCCCGAAATTGCGGAACTTCATCATATCGGAAATCTCGAGCTGAACCAAATCGCCCAGCGTTTTTACATCGGCTGCTTTCAGGCAGTTGTAAGCACGAACCGACAAATCCAGGTCGTGTAACGGTGTCTTCAGCAACTTGCGCATGTGCAGCATTTCTTCGTCCACCTGCTCCACTTCCTTTTCCTTTTCGGTTTCGATCTCCATCGACTTATCCGAGAACAGGGCAAAGTGTTTAATTAAAATGCGGGCTGCTCCTTCAAGTGCTTTTTCGGGATGAATGGAGCCATCGGTTTGTATGTCGATTACAAGCTTTTCGTAGTCGGTCTTTTGCTCAACGCGGGTGTTTTCCACGCTGTATTTAACATTTTTAATCGGAGTGAAGATGGCATCGATCGGAATGTAACCAAACACCTGGTCGTTCGGCCGGTTTTCCTCAGCAGGCAGGTAACCACGACCTTTTTCAACGGTCAACTCGATTTCGAAATGCGCACTTTCGTCCAGGTTGCAAATAACGTGGTCGGGGTTCAGTACCTCAAAAGCCGAAGTAAACCGAGAGATGTCGCCAGCTTTAAACTGGGTTTGTTTCTTGATATTGACGGTGATGGTAACCTTGTTATCGAGAACCTCCCCTACTTTCTTCAGGCGCACCTGCTTCAGATTAAGTATGATTTCGGCAACATCTTCCACCACACCTTCGATGGTAGAGAATTCATGCAGAATGCCGGGTATTTTTATCCCGGTAATGGCGTAACCTTCGAGCGAAGAAAGCAGAATTCTGCGCAGCGCATTGCCGATGGTTACTCCATAGCCTTTCTCAAGCGGTTTGAAGGTGAAGGTGCCGTGAAAGTCATCGGCTTTCTCCATCACCACTTTTTCGGGCATTTGAAATGTTAATATTGACATAAGCTCTTCAGATTAATCAGGTTTATTTCGAGTACAATTCCACAATCAACTGTTCGTTGATGTTTTCCGGAATATCGGCACGGGTGGGCCAGTGTATGAGTTTACCTTCCATCTCATTTCCATCCCATTCGATCCACGGATATTTGCGGGCACTTTGCAGCGCCAGGCTGTTGGTAATAGCTTCGAGTGATTTGGATTTTTCACGCACACCCACTTTATCACCCGGTTTCAGGGTATAGGACGGAACGTTTACAATTTCACCATTCACGGTAATGTGTTTGTGTAACACCAGCTGACGTGCTGCCCTCCGCGTTGGTGCTATGCCCATGCGGTACACGGTGTTATCCAGCCTTGCTTCCAGCAGTTGCAGCAACACCTCGCCGGTAACACCTTTTTTCCGTGAAGCGATGTCGAATATGCGTGCAAACTGGCGCTCGAGGATGCCATAGATATACTTGGCTTTTTGCTTTTCGGCTAACTGCACCGCATACTCCGACTGCTTGCGTTTTTTGCCGCGCCCGTGCATACCGGGTGCAAAGTTTTTCTTTTGCAATGCCTTGTTCTCACCTAAGATGGGCTCACCAAAACGTCTGGAGATGCGGGCTCTGGGACCAGTGTATCGTGCCATGTTTCTTACTTATTACTTACTTTTTCATTTCACATTTATTAAACGCGTCTGCGCTTGGGCGGACGACAACCATTGTGCGGCAGCGGTGTTACATCGCGGATAGCCGTGATTTCAATACCGGCTGTCTGAATGGTCCGGATGGCCGACTCGCGGCCCGCACCGGGACCTTTAACAAACACTTCCACTTTGCGCAGACCTAACTCGAAAGCGCGGGTGGCAGCATCCTGCGCAGCCATCTGGGCAGCATAGGGTGTATTTTTCTTTGAACCCTTGAAGCCCATCTTGCCGGCCGATGACCAGGTTATCACCTGTCCGGTTGAATTGGTCATCGAAACGATGATGTTGTTAAACGTGGCTTTAATATGTGCCTGACCGTTGGCCTCAACGGTTACCACGCGCTTTTTGCTTTTATCTTTTTTCTTTTCAGCCATAGTTAAATGGTCGGTAAATTCAAAATGTCGTATTAACCTTTCGTAGCCTTCTTCTTGTTGGCCACAGTTTTCCGCTTTCCTTTACGGGTACGGGCGTTGTTTTTGGTCGTCTGACCGCGTACCGGTAAGCCTTTGCGATGACGAAGGCCACGATAACAACCGATGTCCATCAGTCGCTTAATGCTCATCTGCACTTCCGAGCGCAGGGCACCCTCAATTCGGTATTGCTCGGCTATGATGGAACGGATGGCATTCGACTCCTCATCGGTCCAGTCCTTTACCTTTTTGTTCCAGTCCACTCCGGCCTGGGTAAGGATTTTCTGGGCCGACCTGCGGCCGATGCCATAAATGTAGGTGAGGCTGATTTCGCCTCGCTTGTTGTCCGGAATGTCAACTCCCTGAATCCTTGCCATTGTTGTTGGTTTATATGGTTTATCCCTGACGCTGCTTGTAGCGCGGGTTTTTCTTGTTAATCACATACAGTTTGCCTTTCCGCCTTACAATCTTGCAGTCGGCACTGCGCTTTTTTATGGATGCTCGTACTTTCATGCCTTTTCGTTTTAGGTTACTTGTAACGGAACACTATTCTTCCTTTGGTCAAATCGTAGGGCGACATTTCCAGGCGCACCTTATCGCCAGGCAGTAACCGGATGTAATTCATCCGCATCTTGCCCGAGATGTGCGCCAGCACCTCATGCCCGTTCTCAAGCTGTACCCGGAACATGGCATTGGACAGTGCCTCGGTTATAGTGCCGTCCTGCTCAATTGACTTTTGCTTCGCCATTTATATGCGTATCGTTCTTCTATATATTCGTGTGTGGTCAATACTTCGGTTTCTTTTTCCCGAATGGCCACCATGTGTTCATAGTGTGCTGACGGCCTCCTGTCGGCTGTGCGTATGGTCCAGCCGTCGCGATCCTGTAACACGCGGCGTGTTCCCATGTTTATCATGGGCTCGATGGCAAACACCATACCCGGCACCAGTTTAACACCCTTGCCGCGTTTTCCGTAGTTGGGCACTTCAGGGTCTTCGTGCAGGTTTTTCCCGACTCCGTGGCCTACCAGCTCGCGAACTACACCGTAACCAAAGCTTTCAACATAACTCTGGATGGCATAGCTGATATCACCCACCCGGTTACCGGCCCGTGCCTGTTCAATGCCCCGCAACAGCGACTCATACGTGCGAACCAGCAACAGCAGCACGTTTTCGCTAACACCTTCCAGCGGATAGGTGTAAGCCGAATCGCTGTGGTAACCCTTGTAGTACACCCCACAGTCGATGGAAACCACATCGCCTTCGCGCAGTTCGTAATTACCTGGTATGCCGTGTACCACTACATCGTTTACGGATATGCAAAGCGATGAGGGGAAACTGCCATTGTAATTTTTAAACGATGGCACTGCCCCGTGGTCGCGGATGAACTCTTCAGCAACCTTGTCAAGTTCCGAAGTTTTCACGCCCGGTCGTATGTGCGAGGCAATCTCTCCGTGAGCAAGACCCAGAATCCGGGCTCCCTCGCGGATGATACTGATTTCCTCTTCGGTCTTTAAGTGAACCATTGTACACTTAAGCCGCAGCAAACTGAGAACGTCCTTTTACACGTCCCGACTTCATCATGCCTTCGTAGTGGCGCATCAGCAGGTAGCTTTCGATCTGCTGCAGGGTGTCGAGTATCACGCCCACCATAATCAGCAGCGATGTGCCACCGTAAAACTGGGCGAAATTCTGGCCCACACCCGCGCGCACGGCAAAAGCCGGAAGCACGGCCACTATTACCAGGAACAATGCCCCGGGAAGTGTAATTCTTGATAACACGGTATCGATGAACTCTGCGGTCTGCTTTCCGGGTTTTATTCCCGGTATAAAGCCACCGCTTCGCTTCAGGTTATCGGCAATGTCGTTTGAATTGATTGTAATCGCGGTATAGAAAAAGGTAAACATCAATATCAGTACCCCGAACAACAGGTTGTATTGCCAGCTGGTGTAATCGGAGAAGGTGGAACCGATGTACGCACCAATGTCTGTATCGCGCCAGATACCCGCCACCAGCGCAGGAATGAACATGAGCGCCTGGGCAAAGATGATGGGCATTACACCGGCTGAATTCAGCTTCAACGGAATAAAGTCGCGCTTACCGCCATACAGTTTGTTGCCGATTACCTGCTTGGCATACTGAATCGGAATTCTGCGCGTAGCCTGGGTCAACAAAATCACACCCATCACAACAAAATACAGTGCCAGCAATTCGATGATGAAGAGCAACGCTCCCTGCATGCCCCGATTGTTCACTGCTTCATCAATCAGTGCTCCTGGAAAGCGGGAAACAATACCGATCATGATGAGCATGGATATACCGTTTCCAATACCCTTATCGGTAATGCGCTCACCCAGCCACATGCAGAACATGGTGCCTGCAATCAATATGGTGATGGAGGAGAAATAAAAGAAGAAGCCGGGATTGGTGATGGCCTCCACAGGAATGGTGCCGCGGATATATCCGTACGACTGGAAACCAGTGATGAATATGGTGAGTACACGCGTCATTTGATTCAGACGCTTACGGCCCGACTCACCTTCCTTCTGTAATTTCTGAAAATACGGAACAGCAAAGGTGAGCAACTGCACAATGATAGATGCTGAGATATACGGCATAATGCCCAGGGCCAGGATGGATGCACGACTGAACGAACCGCCCAAGAAAGTATTAAGCAAATCGAAAATACCGCCTGTGGCAACATTGGCCGCCAGAATCTCCGGGTCAATGCCGGGCAGCACAATAAACGAACCCAGCCTGAAAATAATCAGGTAGCCCAGCGTGTTGAGGATGCGCACACGCAGGTCTTCAATCAGAAAGATGTTCCGTATGGTGGTAAAAAACCGCTTCATCAGGCTATGCGGGTTATGCTTCCTCCGGCTTGTTCTATGGCTTTGCGGGCGGTTTCCGAAAAGGCATGCGCCTGGATATTCAGACGGGCCTTCAGTTCTCCGCGTCCCAGTATTTTCACTTTATCTTTTTTGCCGATTATACCATTGTCAGCCAGCACCTGCGGGGTAATGTCGGTCACTTTTTCTGACAGGGCCTGCAGGGTGTCCAGGTTTACGGCTTTGTATATTTCCTTGTTATTGTTTTTAAAACCGAATTTGGGTACACGTCTTTGCAGCGGCATCTGTCCGCCTTCAAAGCCTATCTTCCTGCGGTAACCCGAACGCGACTTATCGCCTTTGTGGCCGCGACCTGCCGTGGTTCCGCCCGAGCCTTGTCCGCGGCCCAGCCGTTTGTTGGTTCGAACCGATCCCTCTGCCGGTTTAAGCGTATGCAATTTCATATCAAAGCTCGGTTACGGTAATTAAATGATTCACCTTGCGGATCATCCCGGCAATTTGCGGGGTGAGCTCCACTTCAACTGATTTATTGATTCGTCCTAAACCCAGCGCCTTTATGGTACGCTTCTGGTCCTCCGGACGTTTAATGGTACTGCGGTATTGGGTAATACGAACTTTAGCCATGGTATTAACCGTTAAAAACTTTCGATAAAGAAACGCCGCGCTTGGCAGCCACTGCAACGGGGTCGCGCATGCTGGTAAGTGCTTTAAAGGTTGCCTTTACCACATTATGCGGATTGGACGAGCCTTTGGATTTTGCCAACACGTTGTGTACGCCAGCGCTTTCGAGCACGGCACGCATGGCACCGCCGGCAATTACACCGGTACCGGGAGCTGCGGGTTTCAGTAATACATATCCGCCCCCGAATTTTCCAACGGCTTCGTGCGGAACAGTACCTTTAATTATGGGAACGCGCACGAGATGTTTCTTGGCATCGTCAATGCCTTTGGTGATGGCATCGGTTACCTCATTGGCTTTCCCTAATCCGTAGCCCACTACTCCGTTACCATCGCCAACCACAACAATGGCAGCAAAACTAAACCTGCGACCGCCCTTCACCACTTTGGCAACACGCTGAATGGCTACAACGCGTTCTTTCAGGTCAATTTCACTGGCTTTTACTGTACTGATATTGCTTACTGACATACCGTTTGCTTTAGCTGTTAAAATTTAAGACCGCCTTCGCGTGCACCTTCGGCAAAGGCTTTCACATTACCGTGGTACAAGTAGCCGTTGCGATCGAATACCACATTTTCGATGCCTGCGGCTTTTGCCTTTTCGGCAAGTTTTATACCTGCCTGACGGCTGTTGGCGATGTTCAGTTTGGTTTTGTCGCCCAGTTCACGGGTGGATATTGAAACCAGGGTTACGCCTTTCAAATCGTCAATCAGTTGAGCATAAATGCCCGTATTGCTGCGGAATATGGAAAGGCGCGGGCGTTCGGCCGTTCCGGAAATTTTCTTCCGGATACCTCTTTTAATTCGAAGTCTGCGTTCAGTTTTGTTAGCCATGGTAATTCAATCTTGGCGGTTTAACAATTACTTAGCTCCTGCTGCCTTGCCTGCTTTTCTGCGAACATATTCACCGACAAAGCGGATACCCTTGCCTTTGTACGGCTCTACCTTACGCAGCGATTTGATTTTAGCCGCTACCTGGCCCAGCAACTGCTTATCAATTCCTTCCAGGGTGATGGTTGGGTTACCACCTTTTTCCTGGGCAGCCTGCACTTTTATTTCCTGTGGTATCGCCATAAAAATGTTGTGCGAATAGCCCAGGCTGAGTTCGAGCACGTTGCCCTGTGTATTGGCTTTAAAACCGACACCTACCAGTTCAAGCTGATGCTTATAGCCTTTAGTTACACCCTCTACCATGTTGGCAATCAGTGCGCGGTACAAACCATGGAGCGCCCGGTGACGCTTTTGATCGGTGGGGCGTTCCACAAATATCTGGTTACCCTCCTGACGTACAGTGATGTCAGGATCGATTTGTTGTTTCAGTTCTCCTTTCGGTCCCTTAATAGTTACCGTGCGCTGATCGGCAGCGTAGTTAAAGGTAACGCCGGCGGGAAGGGTTATCGGTTTTTTTCCTATACGCGACATGACATCAACATTAGTACACGTAACACAATACTTCTCCGCCCACATTCAGTTTGCGGGCTTCCTTATCGGTTATCACTCCTTTTGAAGTGGACAGGATGGCGATACCCAAGCCGTTCATCACGCGCGGCAGGCGCGACGTATCTACATATTTGCGCAAACCAGGCGTGGAAACGCGTTCCAGTTGGGTGATGGCCGGCTCTTTGGTTTCGGGGTGGTACTTCAGGGCGATTTTAATAACGCCTTGAGGGTTGTTACCCTGCTCGAACTTGTAATTCAGGATATAACCTTTGTCAAACAACACTTTGGTTATTTCCTTCTTCAGGTTCGATGCCGGTATTTCCACCACGCGGTGGTTGGCTTTGATGGCATTGCGCAACCTTGTCAAATAATCTGAAATAGGGTCAGTCATAAGCTATTTCGTTCAATTCTGCCTTAAATAAAGCAGCCCGCTAAAAAAACGGGCTGCAAAGATACCTAACAATTTCGGTTATCCAAACTGTTACCTGGTATCGGCTTTCCCGGCTGCTCCGGTTACTTGCCGACCTGGGTACTCAGCAACCTTTTCAATAAGTCAATTCCTGTTACCAGCTGGCTTTGGTGAGTCCGGGTATTTTACCCTCGGACGCCATCTGGCGGAACACATTCCGGCAAACACCAAACTTGCGCATGTATCCTCTCGGACGGCCGGTAAGTTTGCAGCGGTTGCGCAAACGTACGGGCGATGCATTACGCGGCAGTTTATCCAATGCCACGTAGTTGCCCTCTTTCTTTAGTTTTTTACGCTTTTCCGCATAGGTAGCAACCAGCTTCTCGCGTTTGGCCTGACGGGCTATGATCGAAAGTTTCGACATATTCTCGTAATTAGTTTTTATTGGCGAACGGCATACCGAAAGACTTCAGGAGCTCATAGCTCTCTTCATCGGTCTTTGCGGTGGTCACAAAAGTGATATCCATGCCGCTTATCTTATTCACCTTATCAATGGAGATTTCCGGGAAAATGATTTGCTCACGGATTCCCAAGGTATAGTTACCGCGGCCATCAAATCCTTTCGGGTTAACGCCGCGGAAGTCACGCACACGGGGCAGGGCGATGTTCATCAGCCTGTCCATGAATTCGTACATCCGGTTACCACGCAGGGTAACACGAACCCCGATGGGCATGTTTTCGCGAAGCTTAAAATTGGAAATGGCTTTTTTGGATTTGGTGGGAACAGCGCGCTGGCCGGTGATGGCCGTGATTTCTTCAATGGCCTGCTCGATGAGTTTCTTATCGGCAACAGCGGCACCTACACCTTTATTAATGCAGATTTTTTCAATTTTTGGCACCTGCATGATGGATTTGTATCCGAACTTGCTTTGCAGTGCCGGTACAATTTCCTTCTTGTATTTTTCCTTTAGACGAGGCGTGCTCATGACTTAATAAATTCTCCGGTTTTCTTGGCGTAACGTTGCAACTTACCTTTTTCGTTCAGTTTTCGTCCCACACGGGTAGGCTTTCCGGTTGCCGGGTCAATCAGCATCAGGTTGCTGATGTGGACCGGGGCCTCTGTGCGTTTTATGCCACCTTCGGGCTTACCTGCCGAAGGTTTTTCATGTTTGGTAACAATATTGATTCCCTCCACAATGGCTTTGCGTTGTTCGGGAAATACTTCCAGTACCCGACCGGTTTTGCCTTTGTCATCACCGGACAACACCTTTACCGTATCGCCTTTGCGGATATGCAGCTTCGGCTGTTTGTTGTACTTTCTCTCCATAATTATAATACTTCAGGGGCCAGTGATACGATTTTCATAAATTGCTTTTCACGCAATTCACGGGCTACAGGACCGAAAATGCGCGTTCCGCGGGGCTCGTCCTGTGCATTGAGCAATACGGCTGCATTATCTTCAAAACGGATGTAGGAGCCATCTTTTCTGCGCACTTCTTTGCGGGTGCGCACTACAACAGCTTTGGTTACCGTTCCCTTCTTAATCTGGCTGGTAGGCAATGCCGATTTAACAGTAACAACAATCTTATCGCCTACGGAAGCATATCTGCGGCCGCTTCCGCCCAGCACATGCATACATAATACTTCTTTAGCCCCGCTGTTATCGGCTACCGTTAAGCGTGTTTCGGTACGAATCATGGCCTTTACTTATTTAGCACGTTCAACAATTTCAACCAGGCGCCAGCGCTTCAGTTTGCTGAGCGGACGCGTTTCCATTATGCGCACGGTGTCGCCAATGCCTGCCTCATTCTTTTCATCATGAGCCAGAAACTTGGTGGTTTTTTGAACGAACTTACCGTAAATAGGGTGTTTTACCCTGCGGTGCACGGCTACGGTAATGCTCTTTTGCATTTTATTGCTGACTACCGTGCCAATCCGTTCTTTTCTTTTATTCCGTTCCATGCGCTTTTATTTTTCCAGTTCTTTTTTTCTTAGTTCCGTATTCAATCGGGCGATGAGCTTACGTGTTTCACGAATACGCATCGGGTTTTCAATTGCCGATATGCGGTGAGCAAACTTCAGTTTGCGCAGCGTTTCCTTCTCGCTGACGATTTTTTCACGCAGCTCTTCAACGGTTAGGGTTCTGATTTCCGAATTTTTCATGGCTTACTGTCCTTCCACGTAATCTCTGCGAACAACAAATTTGGTTTTTATGGGCAGTTTACCTTCGGCCAGGCGCAAAGCTTCGCGAGCGGTGGCCATGTTTACACCCCCTGCCTCAAACAATATGGTGCCCGGCTTTACTACTGCCACCCAGTATTCGGGTGCACCCTTACCTTTACCCATACGCACTTCGGCCGGCTTTTTGGTAACGGGCTTATCCGGGAAAATGCGGATCCATACCTGCCCTTCGCGTTTCATGGCACGGGTTAGTGCCACCCGCGCCGCCTCCAACTGACGGGCTGTTATCCATCCGCCTTCCAGACACTTCAGACCGAACGAACCGAATGCAATGGTATGTCCACGTGTAGCCATACCTTTCACACGGCCCTTTTGCATTTTTCTGAATTTGGTTCGTTTAGGTTGTAGCATGTTCGTTTCAGTTAATCAGCTCTTAAAATCATCTTTTTCTGCGCTCCCCGCCACGTCCTTCACCACGCTTGCGGCCTGAGCGCTCGCTTCCTCGTGCCGGTGTTGAAGCCGTACTGCTTACTAATCCGACATTGGGCGACAGGTCACGTTTACCGTACACTTCGCCTTTGAAAATCCATACCTTGATACCGATTTTTCCGTACACCGTCTGGGCTTCAGAAACGGCGTAGTCAATATCTGCGCGAAGCGTGTGCAAGGGTACGCGTCCTTCTTTATATTGTTCGGTACGTGCCATGTCGGCACCGGCCAGACGACCGGAAACTTTAACCTTGATGCCTTCAGCGCCTACACGCATGGCCGAAGCGATGGCCTGCTTCATGGCGCGCTTGTAGGAAATGCGCGCTTCAATCTGCTGGGCGATGGACTCACCCACCAGTTTGGCATCCAGTTCAGGACGCTTAATTTCAAAAATGTTTATCTGTACGTCTTTTCCGGTAAGGTGCTTTAATTCTTCCTTGATCTTATCTACTTCGGTTCCGCCTTTTCCGATAACCACGCCCGGCCGTGCCGTGTGTATGGTTAACGTGATGCGCTTCAAGGTGCGCTCGATCACCGTTTTGGATATACCGCCTTTCGGAATACGGGCTTCAATGTATTTACGGATTTTCTGGTCCTCCACCAGTTTGTCGGAAAATGTTTTTCCTCCATACCAGTTGGAGTCCCAGCCACGTATGATGCCCAGGCGCAAGCCTACCGGATTTACCTTTTGTCCCATTATGCGTTCGTTTCGTTAACGGTTTCTACTTCTTTCTTCAGGCTGTCGAGCACCACGGTAACATGGTGTGAGCGTTTACGCACACGGTACGCACGACCTTGCGGTGCAGGACGGAGGCGTTTCAGCATCCGGCCACCATCTACCCAAATGGACTTTACATACAAGCCGGCTTCTTCCAGTTTGCCATCCGGATTTTTAGCCTGCCAGTTGGCTATTGCCGACATCAGGAGTTTTTCCAGACGGGGCGCACCCGACTTAGCCTGATATTTTAAGATATCCAACGCCCGGCCTATGCTTTCACCACGAATCAGATCAGCCACCAGGCGCATCTTGCGGGGCGATGTTGGCACGTTGCGCATACTGGCTGTTACCGGACCGCTTTGTGCAGCTTGTTTACGGGCTTCACGCTTCTGGCGCTTTAGCACGGAGCGTTTGGTTTTCTTTTCCGTTTCCATACTTACTTACCTTCTTCTTTACGGTTACCGGAATGACCGCGGAAGGTGCGTGTGGGCGCAAACTCGCCCAGCTTATGACCCACCATATTTTCGGTTACATAAACCGGTATGAACTTATTACCATTATGCACGGCAAAAGTGTGACCGATAAGTTCGGGCACGATGGTTGACCTGCGTGACCAGGTTTTAATCACCGATTTTTTGCCTGACTTCTCCATGGCCTCCACCTTTTTCAGCAGGCGGAAGTCGCAGTATGGTCCTTTTTTAACTGAACGTCCCATGGTTATTTCTTCCTTCTGGATATGATCATTTTATCAGAATACTTCTTCGGATGACGCGTTTTCTTACCCTTTGCGTACAATCCTTTACGCGAGCGCGGATGACCACCCGATGCACGACCTTCACCACCACCCATGGGGTGATCAACAGGGTTCATCGAAACACCACGGTTACGTGGACGTCTGCCTCTCCAACGCATCCGACCTGCCTTGCCTACACTTTCGTTCATGTGATCGGCATTCGACACGGCTCCAACGGTAGCCATGCAGGTTTCCAGCACGTTGCGCATTTCACCTGAAGGCATCTTGAGTGTAGCCAGTCCGTTTTCGCGGGCCATGAGCTGAACAAACGTGCCGGCGCTGCGGGCTATCGCTCCTCCTTTTCCGGGCTTCAGTTCCACATTGTGGACAATGGTACCAAGAGGAATGTTTGATAAAGGCAACGCATTACCCACTTCCGGCGCGACATCGGGGCCGGACATCACAACCTGCCCTACTTTCAATCCATCGGGAGCAAGGATGTATGATTTGTATCCGTCGGCATAGTACAACAGCGCTACGCGTGCCGAACGCGTGGGGTCATATTCAATAGACTTTACCGTAGCCGGTACGCCGGTTTTGTTTCTTTTAAAATCCACCAGCCTGATCTTCTGCTTATGTCCGCCACCAATGTACCGCATGGTCATGTGACCATCATTATTACGGCCACCGGTTTTCTTGCGGGTTACAACAAGTGATTTTTCCGGACGGATGGCTGTGATATCGTCAAACGAAGGCGCCAGCCTGTGACGGGTGCCTGGTGTTACCGGTTTTAATTTCCTTAGCGCCATGACTTACTTCTTCCTTTAAATGTTGCTGTAAAAATCAATTACTTCTCCGCTGGCCAGTGTTACGATGGCTTTCTTGTAGTTGGGTTTGCGACCGGAAAGCATACCGGTTTTAGTATAACGGGTTTTTTGCTTTCCCATCACCCGCATGGTGCTCACCTTTTCGACCGTAACACCGTATTGCTTCTCAACGGCATTTTTGATTTCGATTTTATTGGCATTGATATCCACAATAAAACCGTATTTGCCCTTCTCATTCAGAGCAGAAACTTTTTCAGTAACCAGTGGTCTTTTCAGTACGCTCATGACTCTTTAATTAACAGGCTTTCAACCTTAGGTACGGAGCTTTCCAAAAAAATCAACGTATCGGCGTTCAGCACGTCATAGGTGTTAATCTGATCGGCCGTAGTGATTTTGGTATTCTTCAGGTTACGTCCTGACAGTACAATATTTTTATTGACTTCGGGAAGAACCAGTAAGGTCTTTTTATCAGCAAGCGAAAGGGCCGACAGCAGGCTGATATAATTTTTTGTTTTGGGCTGCTCGAAAGTAAAGTCTTCCAAAACTGCGATTGCGTTTTCCCTGGCTTTGTAGGTTAGGGCCGATTTGCGTGCCAGGTCTTTGATTTTCTTGTTGACTTTTATGCTGTAGTCGCGAGGAACCGGACCGAAGATACGACCGCCACCACGGAACTGCGGGTTTTTGATGCTGCCTGCACGCGCCCCGCCCGTACCTTTCTGACGCTTAATCTTTCGTGTGGAACCAGAAACTTCATTGCGTTGCTTAGACTTATGAGTACCCTGGCGCTGATTGGCCAGGTAACTTTTCACATCCAGGTATATGGCGTGGTCGTTCGGCTCAATGGCGAATATGGAATCGGAAAGGTTAACCTTTCGCGAGGTTTTTTCACCGTTGGTTTTTACTACTGCTATTTCCATCACTTCTCAAGGATAACAGTTGAATTTTTTGCGCCTGGCACAGAACCACTTATTACAATGATGTTCTGCTCAGGCATGATTTTCATAACACGCAGGTTGGTAATTTTCACCCGGTCGTTGCCCATTCGGCCAGCCAGACGTTTGCCTTTGATTACGCGCGAAGCAAAGGATGCATTACCCATTGAACCGGGGGCACGCAGGCGGTTGTGCTGGCCGTGCGTGGCCTCGCCCACTCCGCCAAAGCCATGGCGCTTTACCACACCCTGGAAACCGCGACCCTTCGATACGCCTACGACATCAACAAAATCGCCTTCGTTAAATACCTGTTCTACCCGTATTTCCTTTCCGACTTCAACGATGCCTTCAAACTCTTTACGGAAATCGCGGAACTCCACCACATTGCGTTTGGGCGTAGTACCGGCTTTTTTGAAATGTCCGAGTAAAGCTTTGGGCGTATTTTTTTCTTTACGTTCGCCAAAAGCCAGTTGCACTGCCCGGTATCCGTCTGTTTCAACATTTTTTACCTGTGTTACTACACAGGGACCGGCTTCAATAACCGTGCAGGCAACACTTTGCCCGTCGGCATTGTAAATGCTGGTCATCCCGATTTTACGTCCAATTATTCCAGGCATGGGTAAACCTTTTAATCCTTGTTTTTCAGCGTTTTGCGCATTTCTCGCGCAAAAAAGGACTGCAAAGATAGGATATCGGGCTTAGTTCGCAAACCTGCCCTCGTTTTTTTTGGAGAGTCGGACCCAACCGACCAGCGGTTTTTTCTATCATTGACCTTCATTTTTCTCATCCATGCGTTGGTGGTTGCTTTTTCTGCTCATTGTTTTGCTCTTTATTGTCCATCTGCATTGGGGCAGCGTTTTCATTCCGCCAAAGCAAATCCTTACCATCATTTCAGGCGGCCGGGCAGATAATCCTGCATGGCGCGACCTGATTTTATTTTATCGCCTGCCAAAAGCTCTCACTGCCCTGCTGGCCGGCAGCGCCTTATCGCTCAGCGGCTTACTTATGCAAACCTTTTTCCGGAACCCGCTTGCCGGCCCTGACGTGCTCGGATTAACCTCGGGTGCAAGTTTGTTTGTGGCCCTGTTGGTAATGGCGGGCTCCATTCTGCCCATTCCTGAAGGTACTGCTTCGGTACTTATTGCAGCATTTAGCGGTTGTGCTGCTGTTTTTCTGTTGATGACAGGCGTTGCCCACTACCTGAAGGATTCCTCTTCGTTGCTGATTACCGGCCTGATGGTGGGCGCTGTTGTTTCGGCCATCGTGAGTGTGCTGCATTTTATTTCACGCGCTGAATTGCTCCAGTATTTCTTTGTGTGGTCCATGGGCAGCCTGGGCCATCTAAATTTTACCGAGCTTGTGTGGTTGGGAGTTTGCATCCTGACAGGTGGATTGCTGGCTTTAAGCCTGACAAAGGCCACTAACGCCTGGCTTTTAGGCGAAAACTATGCGCAAAGCATGGGCGTGGCGGTTAACCGCACACGTTTACTCATTATTATATGTGCCAGTCTATTGACCGGGGCGGTAACGGCTTTTTGCGGCCCTGTTGCTTTTATTGGTATAGCTGTGCCACACATCACCCGGCTGGTGTTTAATACTTCCAATCACAAAGTGCTTATTCCCGGAGTATTGCTTACCGGTGCTGCACTGTTATTGCTTTGCGACCTGATTGCCCAGCTTCCGGGAAGTGCCCGCGTGCTTCCGATTAATGTGGTAACCGCGCTGATAGGCGGGCCTGTAGTCATCTGGATTATTCTGCGATCGAAAAAAACGTGGGTATGAGCCGGCCTGAAACTTTGTTGCACACCAACCAACTTACCGTGGGTTATGCCGGATCGCCACCTCATGTTTTGTTCACCAACCTGAATCTTGTCCTGCATCAGGGTAAATTGATTTGCTTCATGGGGCCCAATGGCATCGGTAAGTCCACCTTGTTGCGCACGCTGGCTGGCTTGCACCAACCGATTTCAGGGGAGGTTTATTACAGTAAGAAGAATAAAACAAGCCCGGAAAAATTTTTATCTGTGGTACTCACCGACAAGCCTGCTACCGGATTTCTGACCGCTGAAGAATTAGTAACCTTCGGCCGTTACCCCTACCTGAACTGGCTCATTGAAACCACACCGGCCGACCGAGAAGCGATTGAGCAGGCCATGGAAATAACCCACATCACCGGGTTGCGAAACCGCAGGTTATTTGAGCTGAGTGACGGCCAGTTCCAACTGGTGATGATTGCACGCGCGTTGGCGCAGGCGACTCCTGTGATGCTGCTGGACGAACCCACCGCTCACCTCGACCTGAATAACCGGGTGGAGATGATGAACCTGCTGAGGCGCATCGCTCACCAGCAACAAAAGGCTGTGCTGGTGGCTACCCACGAACTGGACCTGGCCCTGCAAACAGCTGATATCATCTGGCTGGCCGGAAGAAACAAAGACATCCTTTCCGGCATACCCGAAGACCTGGTGCTGAGCGGCGTATTCGATGAGATTTTCCGGTTTAAAGGTTTTGACTTAAAAACCGGTAAAGTGGAGCACGCGCCCTGGCGCGATGTTACCGTTGCTTTAACGGGTGAGGGCGCAGCAAAGCTTTGGACCATGAACGCACTGGAAAGGAACGGCTACCGCGTAAGCGATGAAGCAGCCTTGCACATCCGGATAATTAATGAAAACGATATACTATACTGGGATTTAAATGGAAGAATCTTTCCGAATCTTGAAGATTTACTGAAGGAACTGACCGATGAATAATTTTCCTTACCTTCGGTTAAATAAAATTTTTCGGTTTAACCTTTAAACCACAGATAAAAAGACCCAATTGAAATGCGCCCGTCAATTAATGATCAACTGGGTTATGAAACTGCCAAACAGTTAAAAGAGCTGGGATTTACGGTAATTGTGCAGGCAGCCATCTTACCGGATGATGGTTCAACGGGAAAATTTTTCAGGGATGGCTAACTACTGAACTGGTGATGGAAATTCATCGTAACGTACAAGCTGTTATGGCCCGGACACGAAACGAATGGCGCAGGTGGCTGGAGAAGAATCATGCATCGGCAAAAGCAGTGTGGCTGGTGATTTTTCATAAAGGAAGCAACCGTAAAAGCATAAGCTATAACGAAGCGGTGGAAGAAGCCATTTGTTTCGGGTGGATTGACAGCATAGCCCAAAAAAGAGATGAACAAAGCAAGTATCAGTACTTTGCTCCGCGAAAAGAAAAAAGCAACTGGAGTAAAGCGAACCGGGAGCGTGCGGAAAAAATGATTGCACAAGGCCGGATGACGCCTGCCGGACAAAAGTTAATTGATCTGGCGAAGAAAACAGGAACCTGGCATGCACTGGTGGATGTGCAAAAGGGTGTAATACCGGAAGACTTGCAGAAAAAGCTCAATCAAAACAAAAAAGCACTGAAAAACTTCCATGCATTTCCGCCTTCATCAAAAAGAATTATTTTAGAATGGATAAGCAACGCCAAAAAAGAGGAAACCCGGCAAAAGCGAATTGAAGAAACCGTACGGCTTGCGGCACAAAACATCCGGGCAAACCATTACAGGCAATAATGGTTAAATTAAGCTTCTGAAAAATGAATTTCGCGACAGGAGTAAATCCGGCTGAAGATGTAGTTGACTTATTGTTTCTCCCTTATAAAATTCAGCGACACCGAGTTTACGCAATACCTTTTGCCGGTAATGGTGGGGCCGTCATCGAACACATGACCCAGGTGTGAGCCGCAGTTGGCGCATAAAATTTCCGTCCGCTCCCAACCATGTGACTTATCAACAACGTACCTGATTTTTCCGCCTTCCATGGCCCGGTCAAAGCTGGGCCACCCGCAGTCGGAGTCGAACTTCATATCCGAAGTGAACAATTCAGCACCGCAGGCCGCACAGCAATACACGCCCTTTTCATTGAACTTGTAATACTTCCCGCTAAAGGGCGGCTCCGTACCTTTTTCGCGCAGTATGTGGTATTGTTCGGGCGAAAGGATTTTTTTCCACTCCTCCTCGCTTTTAAACACTTTCTGTTCGGCTACGAAAGGTTTTTCTTTTTCAATAATATATGATTTCATGTCGCGCATATGCTGAGCCTGGTTAGTGCAGGAAATGGCTATTAAAAGTAATCCGCATAATTTTTTCATAGGCATCTGAATAACATACAAAGCGGAATTATGGTTTAAAGTTACGTTATTCGCTTTATTGTGCTGCGCTTATCTGAAATATGGATTTATCCCGTTAAGTCGCTGGGTGGCATACGGTGCCGGCAGGCCCTGGCTTTGGAAAAAGGTTTTGAACACGACCGCCGGTGGATGCTGGTGGATGAGCACAACCGTTTCATAACCCAGCGCGAACATCCGCAGATGGCACTGTTTTCGGTTGGATTAACCGGTAACATGCTTCAAGTCACCCACCGCAAAACCGCATCATCGGTTCAGTTTGAAACGACCAAAATGAACGAGCGGCAACTCAAGGTTCAAATCTGGGATGACGAGGTGGATGTTTATGAGGTAGATGAAGAGATCAGCTATTGGTTTTCGCGCGAACTGGGCTTTTCGTGCCGGTTGGTGAAATTCAAGGAAGAGAATCCGCGGCCGGCCGATAAAAATTATGTGCCTGAGCCGCTACAGGTAAGCCTGGCCGATGGTTACCCATATCTCATCATCGGACAGTCGTCATTGGATGAATTAAATAAACGTTTAAGTGAGCCGGTCACCATGCTTCGTTTTCGCCCTAACCTGGTGTTTACCGGAGGCAGCGCATTTGAAGAAGATTACTGGAAAAATTTTTTTATTGGCAACATCCGGTTTGCAGCTGTTAAGCCCTGTGCCCGCTGCACATTAACCACTGTCAGCCCGGACACAGCCGAAAAAGGAAAAGAACCGCTACGAACCCTCTCACTTTTCCGAAGAAAAAACAACAACATTTACTTCGGCATGAATCTGGTTGCATACACGCAGGGCATACTGTATGAAGGAGATGAGATACGGTTAGTAACTTAATTAAAAAGCCATTCAGTCGTATCTTTGCGCGATGCAAAGATTACGGTCCCTTTCTATCTGGTTGTTTTTGTTGATGTGCAAAATTTCAGGTGCACAAAAAACAGTTTATAAACACGACACTTTCTGGTCGAAAGCTGAAGTCAACCAGATCTTTGAAGAAAAGAAGTGGGGATTTGGTTTTGATTTTATCTATCGGACCAAAAACGAACTGGGAGAAGGAAGCCGGTTTACCAGTATGATGCGCGAAAGTTACCGGCCGTGGATACACTATCAGTTCAGTCCGATGGCCCGATTATCCGTTTCGCCTATAGGCTACATGAAAACGCAGGACTATATCGGAAAGCCGGAAGATTACAACCGCCTGCCCTATCATGAATGGCGTACTACTTTTCAGTTTTTTCATCATTTAAAGCAGTGGGATGGCCGGATTATGCATACATGGCGTTATCGTTATGAGTTGCGCTGGCAGGAAATTCCCAATACCGATGATTATCGCTTCCTTAACCGGTTCCGTTTTCGTTATCGGATACGTTTTGCACTTAATTCCAACGACTTTTATGCGAACAAAACATTATACGCTTCCGTTTCGAATGAGGTAGGGTTGAATTTCGGAAAAAACGTAACCTATATGTTTAATCAAAATCGTTTATATGCGGGTTTGGGTTACCGGTTTCTTACTGCGGCAAGAGTTGAAATGCGTTATGTAAACCGCTTTAGAGCACGCGGTGCAACCGGTTTTGAATATGACCTGGACCGCGGTATTATGCTCACGCTTTATATTGACCAGTTGTCGTTACTGGGAACCAAAGACATTCTTAAAGTTCGTTATTTCGATTGATGAGGTCGCCTAAGCAACTCACTTATTTAGTTTTTATTACTGCAGTTGTTGCCCTTGCAGCACTACTGTATTTCGAAAAAAGTTTATTACTAAAAAATCTCTCCCGCCTGGAAGCCGATTTGGATAAACTGCGACTTAAGAACCAGGCCGACAGCTTCTTCATAGCCGGACATTACCATGAGGCTTTAACCCTGTATAACCAGCTGGATTCGTTAACAGGCGACTCGCTTCACCGGATAAGGCAGGGGCAAATTCCGGGTAACGACAGCACCGCAATCCACCAGCAGCTCATCGAAGTTACTGCCAGACTCAAACAAACCTGGACTTTACTGGATCAAATTCGTAAAAATCAGTCGGCCTCAACACCGGATACAGTAGTCTTAACTACACATGATGCACAACAGGAAGAAGAGATTACGCTGCTGAGGGAAAAACTGACAAACGCCCAAAAAGAAATTAACCGATTAAAAAATAACCGCGGTGTAATCCGGTTTACCACTGCCCGTAATGGAAAAGTAACTTACTTTGGCGATCTGGAAAACAACATGGCCAACGGCATCGGCTTTGGCTATTGGACCAGTGGAAGCACCTACGAAGGAGAGTGGAAAAACAATAAACGACACGGTAAGGGTGTTTTTCAGTGGGCTGACGGAGAAAAATATGATGGCCAATACCGCGATGATCTGCGTCATGGTTACGGAGTTTATACCTCAAAATCCGGTCGCTATGAAGGGTTTTGGGAAAACGACATGCGACATGGTGAAGGTAAACTCTATGAGCCCAACGGCAAACTGAAAGTACATGGTGTGTGGAACAATGATAAACTGGTAAAAACGATAAAATGAAAAGATTCATCTTAGCGCTGACCATAACCCTGACCGGGATACTGTTGAACCTGCATTGCAGCTCTAGCCAAAATGAAAAACTGCCGATTTTTGGAGCCCGCGAATTAACCGTTACCGAAATAAACGGACAGAAAAAAGTTGATACGCTGTACCACACCATCGCTCCCTTTTCCTTTATCAATCAGGACGGACAGGAAGTCTCACATAAAACCCTGGAAAACAAAATTTACGTAGCCGACTTCTTCTTTACTTCCTGCCGCACCATTTGTCCGAAAATGAAAACCCAGATGCTGCGCGTTTACGACTCCATCCAAAACATGGATGATGTGGTTATTCTTTCCCACACAATTGACCCGGAGCACGATGACGTGGCCCGCCTCCATGACTTTGCCGAACGCCTGGGTGTAAAAAGCTCGAAATGGCATTTTGTTACCGGCGAACGCGACTCCATCTACAACCTTGCCCAAACCAGCTACTTCGTAACAGCCATGGAAGATAAAACCGAGCCGGATGGTTTTATTCACAGCGGCGCATTTTTGCTGATTGACAAACAGAGAAGAATCCGCGGAAAGTACGATGGCACTTCAGAAGAAGATGTAAACCGCCTCATTCGAGATATACACATCCTTCGGAAAGAATATGCACGTCGGTCTGATTAGAGCTTTATTGGCCACCGCACTGTTTTTTCTATTGGCCTGTACCACAGCCGAACAGCAAAAATTCAATCAATACTACCGGCAGGGCCAGCTGCTTTACGAAAAGCATTGCAGCAACTGTCATCAAACCACCGGCAAAGGTTTGGGCCGGGTTTATCCGCCTCTTGCCCAATCGGATTTTATGGAAAAAAATTTTGAGAAAACCCTCTGCCTGATGCGCAACGGCATATCAGGTGAAGTGGTGGTTAATAACCAATCATTTAATCAGCCCATGCCGGGAGTACCTTCGCTTACCGATCTGGAGATTGCTGAAATTGCAACCTACATCTACAATACCTGGGGCAACCAGCGCGGGCTGATCGATGTGAAATCAGCTGAAAAGGCTTTACGTAATTGCGAAAGGAATTAATCATCCCAATCCTTTCGGGTTTTTCATCTTATTTAATTTCAACGGTTACTTCACTGATCTCAGTGCCGTTATAAAACTTCAGCTTATATTTTCCTTTGCCTGCATACACCGGTTTTTCTTCAGCAGCCGGTTGTTTACCTTTTTTAGCAGGTGCGGGGGGTGCAGGTTGTATTTTTACATCCCACACAAACCACTGGAAGCCCGGCTCACCCGATGTGGTTAATTTCCGCACCACATTATTCTTCTCATCCAGTATTTCCACGTTGATTTTATCAGCAGCTTTTCCTACATAATACAACACCGATACCTTTGGCTCGATGATCTGATCCCACGGATAGGGCCGTTGCCCCCACCGTTCATTATAGCGAATAGCTTCGGTTGCAAATACCTGAATGGGTTTAGCCGGATTTTTCAGGGCCTGTAAGGGCTTCACATCAGTCACAAAAATGCTGCGGCCGTGCGTGGCTACAACCAATTCGTTGTCGCGGGGATGCACCATCATGTCATAAGCGGGCACATGCAACATGCCGGTGAGAAAATGCCAGTTGCCTCCGCGGTTAAAACTTATCCAGGTGCCGTTATCCATACCGGCATACAATATATCAGCCACTACGGGATCCTGAATTATGACGTTGGCAACCGACTCAGGCATATCGCCTTTTATGGAATTCCAGGTTTTGCCGTAATCCGAACTGATGTAGAGATAGGTATTGAAATCATCATCGCGGTACCCATTGAGCGAAACCAGGACAGTGCCTTCGTGATGAGGAGAAGGGAAAACACTGCTGATCCATTTGTTATCCGGAAGACCTTTCGAGATGGATTCCCAGCTTCCGCCACCGTTACGACTTACCCACAGGTTGCCGTCATCGGTGCCGGCGTACAATAAACCGAATTTAAGTGGTGATTCGGCCAGGGCCGAAATGGTGGAAAAGGGCACATCACCCTGTGGTTTGTTTTTTGTAAGGTCATCACTTATTGCTTCCCATGTTTCTCCGCGGTTCAGGCTTCTGAAAACTTTTTGTGCAGCCATATACACGATATCCGGATTATGGCGACTGAGCAACAAAGGTGTTCGCCAGTTCCAGCGGTATGCCGGTTCGCCTATATCGTTGCGGGGTGTGATGCGCGCAGGCTGTTTGCCTGGTTCATTTCGGAAATAATTACCAAACTGAAATCCCCAGTAAACGCGTTTGCTGTCGCGCGGGTCGGGTACGACGTACATGCCATCACCTCCACCTACTACCTCCCAGTGTTTGGTAATGTTGGGTACTGACTTAGATGAACCTTTCAGAACGCCGTTATCCTGTAAACCGCCATATACGTTGTATGGCGTTTCCATATCAACCTGAACCGTGTAAAACTGGCCAACAGGCATGTTGTTGATGTGCTTCCAGTAGGCACCTTCGTCATAACTTACATATAAACCTCCATCGTTTCCCAGCAGCATATGTTTACCGTTGGCCGGATTAATCCAAAGTGCATGATGATCAACGTGAATATCCATTTCTCCGCGCAAAGTGTCGAGGCGGTGCCAGGTTACCCCTGCATCGGTTGATTTTAACATCGGCACCCCATAGATATATACCTTGTTACAGTCGGACGGGTCCACACGCATTTCGGCAAAGTAGTAACCATAGGTAAAGAACACACCTTCCAGGTCGTAGCTGTTCATTTTTTTCCAGGTACCGCCAAAATCGTCCGACCGGTAAACCTCTGCACCAATGATTTTTGTATTGAACAAACTGGCGTTGGCATCACCACCCAGGTAATCGTAAAGTGCTTTAGGCAGGTATTTATTTTCGCGCACCTCCTGTTTTACACGCTTGGCATCGTATTTCTGCGGAAAACGGTTGTCGCGCAGAAACTCATCCAGTTTTTTATCGTCCAGCTTCAGGAAGGCATCCTTTGTCATCTCTTTAAAGTCGGTGGCTTTCAGTTTATCGGTGGTTTCCGGTTTTTGGGTTTGAGGTATTTCACCCTGATTATCCAGAATGGCATAAACAATGTGTGGTTGACTTTGGCATACATCCAGCCCGATGCGCCCCACCTGCCTTCCCTGCGGAAAGCCGGCCACTGCCTTATGCCAGGTTTCACCGCCATCGTCCGAGCGGTAAATGGCCGAGGCCGGCCCGGATTCTTTAAAATTCCATGCCTTACGATCTTTTTCCCATGCAGCAGCCAGCAACTGATTCGGGTTTTTCGGATTAACCACCAGATCAATGATACCGGTGCTGTCGTTGATAAACAGAGTCTTCTTCCACGTCTTGCCGCCATCGGATGATTTATAGACACCGCGGTTCGGACTATTGGAATACAGTGGTCCAACTGCAGCCACCCAAACTATATCATCGTTTTGCGGATGGATAATCACTCGGCCGATGTGATGCGTGCCGGCCAGGCCCAGGTGTTGCCAGGTTTTTCCTCCATCGGTGGTTTTATACAATCCTGCGCCGGCATAGCTGGAGCGGCTGCTGTTTTTTTCGCCTGTCCCTACATAAAGAAGGGAAGGATTTTTCTGCGAAAGCGCCATATCGCCAATACCCATTACATGCGCGCGATCGAAAACCGGTTCGAATGTGATGCCGTTGTTTACCGTTCTGAAAATTCCACCCGAAGCGAACCCTACGTAATATTCCGATGTATTTTGATGATTTACCTCAATATCAACTATTCGTCCGCCCTGCACGGTAGGACCAATGTTGCGAACGGGGTAATTTGCAAAAACTGATTTTTCTGCACGCTCATTGCGTTCCTTCAATGAAGTTTGCCAAACCGATTCCGATGTAGGCTGCGCCCAAACCGAAATTGCGATGAGAACGAGTAAAATTATTCGCATACGTTTTTTGTCAATTTTGCTAAATATAAAGAATTCCTTACGTGGCAGGTTACGATCGGACCCGACTGTTATTTTAGTGGAAAATTTACCTTATGGTGAACGACCCGGAGCTGAACGGAAAATATCTTGGCACCATTTCCGGTGACTTCGTAAAAGTAGCCGATAACCTGAAAGAAGCCTCCTATCAGATTCGGGTGCGCGGATTTTCAGACCACCCGATTTTTCCGGTTTGCAAAGAAGAACAACCCATCGGACAGTTGCTGATTGACCGCTCGCTGGCCAACACAACCTGGAATTACTATGCATCGTATCTGGATGAATTTGTTCAGCGCGGACTGATTGATGAAAACAAACAGGAAGAATTTAAAGCCGCCTACAAAAACCCGGATGAGTACTGTTGTTTGTTTGTAGTGGACAAAGCGTTTACCAATTTTGTTTTCATACCTTACCCGGAAGACTGATGCGGTGGCTGGCGTTATTAGGGCTTACTCTCCTCACGCTGCAAACCCCTGGGCAGGACTCCAGCCGCGAACCTGCCTTTGAACACATTGTTCCTCCCGGAACCATTCGCTCTGCCGAAATCAATGACATCGTTCAGGATAAAAAAGGATTAATCTGGATAGCAGCCAATGGCTTATTTAGCTACGATGGCCACCGTTTTCTACACTATACCAGCCTGGCCGATTCCGGTTCCATCCTTAATCAGGAGGTTACATGCCTCCTCTACGATTCCCTTCGAAACCGCATCCTGATCGGCACACGTAATCTTGGCGTAGTGGTATATGACTACGAGACCAATAAGCTAAGAAAACTACCCGCAAAAGATGGTACTCCGATTATTAACCACATGGTTGCAGACGCAAATGGTACCATCTGGATTGCCTCCTTTAACAGCGGATTATTCTTTCTGAAGGAAGACACCCTGCGACGGGCCCGTGTAAAAAATTATAAAAGCATTCGGACCTCCTTTTTACTGCCGGATATAAACAGAATATTCATTGGCGACCAGCGAAAAATTTTTTTGATGGAAAATCAACAAATTACCGACTCCATCCTCCTACGATGGAACAACATTGATTTCTCAGCGCACGGCCGGGTAATATCCATGTATAAGGACAGAAAGGGCAAATTATATGTAGGCACTGAAAAACTGGGTGTACTTGTTTACGACTTCAGCGAAAAAAAATTTGTTCAACACTTCAGTCCCGAAAAGCCACCTTTCTTTAACCGCATAAACCGCATTTACGAAGACCGAAGCGGCTTAATCTGGATGCTTACCAAAGCCGGCGGAATTGTTTTGTATAATCCTCAAACCCAGGAAATAAAAAACCTTACCCGAAATCCTTTACTTCCTTTTACACTGAGTGGCGACAACTGCAACGCCATTTTGGAAGACCGGTCGGGCATCATCTGGATCGCATCCACCGGCGCATTGAATAAATACGACAAATCCAAAATTCTTTTTCGCCACATTACCTACGACCCTAACAATCCGAACTCTTTATCTGATAAAATGGTGCGTTGCGTGTACGAGGAACCGGACGGCACCCTGATTATCGGAACGGATGGAGGCTATCTGAATTTCATTGAACCGAATTACGAAAAAATCAGGCGATTGAAAGTTAGGGTGCCCGGTTATTCGCTCAACTTCATGCCGGCATGTATCGAACCATGGGATGAATACAGATTGCTCATTGGCACGGCATCGGGAATACTGGTATTCAATAAAAGACAACAACGTTTTAGCACTTTACCGGGGTTAAATAAAGGCCTCCAACGGGTTTTGGTCCGGCAAATTCTATTTAGAAACAACCAGCTTTATCTGGTTGCCGGCGGCTCCTTCAGGATTATTGACCTGAGTACATCCACAGAAAAGATATATAAAAACTTTGACGATGATACGGATGAAAACCCGGTGTTTGGCGCAACAACCCTGTACGAAGATTCGCATAAACGTATTTGGATTGGTGTGCAGGGCGGAATATCACTTTTCAATCCCGACTCAACCTTTACTTTTTTCCCGGTCGAAAAACAATCACGCCGGCCCGATGGGTCCTACTTTATGGTTCTGGCTCTTCAGGAAATCAATGGTTACCTATGGATCAGCACCTTCAACAATGGTATATGGAAATTACGGCTCTCCAAACAAAATCAGGAAAAGGAACAAATCGAGCGTGTTCATATTCCCGAACTGAATAACAACACCATCTACTGTACACTACCTGATTCGGAGGGAATGATCTGGATGACTTCCAATCAGGGCTTACTTAAATACAATCCATCTACCGGCCACCTCATGACTTTTCTACCCGAGCAGGGCGTTCAGGCACTGGAATTCAACAGGCTTGCATTTTTAAAATCGAAAAGCGGCGCATTTGTTATGGGTGGCATCAACGGCATCAACATATTTCATCCCGAACACATCCTGACCAGGGTACACTTACCAAAACCTGTTTTATTGTTTGCAACGGGCAACAAAATGTCTGATATACAGTTTTATCTGAATTTGCGCGAAAAAAGTGAAATTGAATTGTCCCGGAAGCAGAATTTCATCACCTTTCATTATATAGTCAACGACTTCCGGACTCCGCGGAATTATGTTGTGGAATACCGCCTCGAAGGCCACGATCCTGACTGGATTGAAGCAACCTCAACTGAAATTTCCTATCCAAATCTGCAGCCCGGTAATTACCGATTACGGTTACGCACCCGTGTGAATGATGTAACCAACGAAGCATCCATACTAAACATTCAAATGTATCCGCCCTTCTGGCAGCGAAGGTGGTTTATCATAACCGGGTTCCTCGTGTTTATAGCCTTGATTCTTGGCGCTTTTCGCATTCAGGCGGAAATCAGTAAGCGAAACAAAGCCCGACTCGAACAACTGCTGCGCGAACGAACAGCCGAAATTGAGCAATCGCGTGCCGAACTGCAGGCTCTAAACGAAAAAAAAGATCTTATTTTCTCCATCCTATCCCATGATTTGCGATCACCCCTCACTACCTTGAAAGGCTTCCTGACACTGATTGAAGAAAATGCGAACGTGCTCACCCCGGAGCAACTTTCGCAGTATGCGCAAAACATCCGAAATTCCGTAAGCAGCGCACTCGATTTAGTGGATAACACCTTGTACTGGGCTTTATCCCAAACCGGAAGCATAAAGCGCAACCCGGCTTATTTTTCCATCGGTGAACTGATCAAAAAAATTTACAACCTCTATCAGCTTACCGCTTCGCGCAAGCGCGTAAATTTCAGGGTTGAAAACTTCGATGATATTCCGGTTTTTGCCGATGAAAACATGGCCTATGTGGCGCTGCGCAATGTGGTTTCGAACGCCATCAAATTCACGCCGGAAGGCAAATCGGTGACCGTAAACGTGAGCCAAAACCATCAACAGGCCGTAATAACCGTAAAAGATGAGGGGATTGGTATGAGCCGGGAATATGTGGATCGCGTGCTGAATCAGCAAAACGTGGCAATTAAAAAAGGTACTGCCAATGAAAAGGGAACCGGCCTGGGCCTGATACTGTGCCGCAAGTTTATTGAACTGAATAACGGTTCGCTGGAAATTATCAGCGCGGAAAATCAGGGAACGGAATTCCGGATTTACCTGCCGCTTTATGAAGAACGAAAATGATTCCATCCCTGCGCCTGCAGCGGCACTACATTGTTCTGCTTTGTAATTAAAACGCGCTCCTGCAGATTTTCGGTTATATATCCGATAAAATGAATATCGGGATGATTTTTTATTTTTTCGAAATCCGAAGGTGAAATGGTGAAGAGCAGCTCGTAATCTTCGCCACCGTTGAGCGCACAGGTGGCCGGGTCGAGTTTGAACTCCAGTGCAGCCGTGTTATAGGTAAGCGAATCAATCGGAATTTTATCTTCAAAAATCCTTACTCCCGTTGATGAACTGTTACATATATGCAACAGGTCCGATGCCAGTCCATCACTTACATCAATCATCGAAGTAGGCACAACACCGGCTTCCAGCAGTTCATGAACCACATCGGTACGGGCTATCGGCCGCAACTGCCGCCCTACCATATATGCATATTTTTCCAGGCCGGGCTGCATTTGCGGGTTAGCCAGAAAAACTTCCTTTTCACGCTGCAGCACCTGCAAACCCATATACGCCGCACCCAGGTCACCGGTAACACACACAATATCTTTCGGGCGCGCGCCACTTCTTAACACTGTTTTATGCTTATCAGCCTGCCCAACGGCACAAACAGATAAAATCAATCCTGAGCGGGAAGCACAAGTATCACCACCAACCAGGTCAACACCGTATTGTTCACAGGCAGCCCGTACGCCTTCATACAAGGCATC
>JANWWN010000014.1:0-46730 GCA_025055435.1 Cyclobacteriaceae bacterium
ACTCTGGTCGTATTTGGATATTTCTCGGCTCTCCACTTTCCGACTTCTTTGCGGCAAAGGTTAATCAGGTGTTCGCCATATTCTGCTGCAAAGTCATTTACTTCAAAAATTGAAGATTGCGGACCTTGCTTTGTCGGCATTACCTGTATGTCGGGAGTGAAAATCCGTCTGCCTTGTCTGATGTCCTGATAATTCAATGAACCGTCCGCATCTGTCGCATAGTGCAGAAGTGGTTCATCATAAGGACTATTTAATATCGGGTTTTCCGAACTCATGTCGTTTTATATTCAAAATTTAAGGTTTCTAAGATAAAATTATTCTGTCAAATGGCGTCATTTTCAAGTGCGTTGGCAGAAACGGCTGTTTGGATTTTGCCTGAAGAGTTGGCTTGTGCGAATGGGGCAAAAGCCAATGTACCGTTTGCGGGGTATGTATAGAATTTACTCACGGCACTTTTGTTTTTAATGGTGTTCGTGAATACTTCGTACTTCAAAATTTTTTGTGCAGTGGGAATAAATTTAAACTTTTATAGCTGTTTAAGTTACTCGTTTTGTTGTTATTTTATAGTATTTTTCGTTTGCTGGTAATATTTGGATATGATTGATTGTATATAAATTTTAAAAGTCGGCTAATGGTACTTTTTCAAAGACCACAAAATCAATAAATGAAAGAAAATGTTTTTATATGATGCACTTATTCCCGAATCCTCTTCCTTTTAATTCTTCTCCGTTTGCTTGTCGCTTAACACGACTAACGGACTTCTGATTTTATCCGAAGAAATTCAGCTCACACGGGTATAAATTTCTGTACTTTTCTTAGAATGCTGCAAGTTGTGCAACGTGGTTTCCGTGTTTTTCCAATATCTTTTTCCGGTCTCTTGCGGCTTGACCTCTGCGTACGGTTAGGCAGTTTCTCGTAATGGCGGATGATTAATGCAAATCTTCAACCGAAGAAATGCTCCTGAACCCACCTTAAAACCCTCAGGCGAAGCGCTGCGCCCGACTTTACGCCATAATGCGACATAATTTGTCTTAACCGATTACGTTATTTCCATAAAAAAAGCGCCACAGTCTGGCACTATATGAGCATATAAAATGCTGTTAACTATGAGAAAAGCAGTTATTTCAATCCTTGTACTTGTGTCTTTGTGGGAGGCAAGGGCACAACAAAATGATGGTGATGCAAGTGGGTATGATACCCGTGAAGAGGTATATGCTGCCATCAACCAGTACCGTGTTGCGCGTGGTTTGTCGGAGTTGAAGCCATTAAGGCGACTTGAGGTAAGCAGTGCTTGGTATGCCTTTTATTGTAACGTCTTTATGGCGGACAATAAAATTCGTCATGCACCCTGGTCGCAGCGACATAGATATGTTGCGAAAGAGTGTATTGCGGTTGGTGCGACTGATCCTGCTTTGTGTTGGATCAAGTCCTCTTTACACAGACTTGATTTATTGGCGAGAGCATATGTTTATGTTGGCGTCTCGCGGTCGGGTAATGTATATGTGTTAAGGTTGATGAGCGATAAGAAAAAAAGATCTTAACTTTTTCATAGTTGTTTGGGTTAGGTTAAATGTTGTGTGTTTTTTGTTGAACAAAAACCCCTGCTGTTGCAGGGATTTGTATGTTCAGCAAATTGCTTTTGATTACTTTTATATCGTAACAATTAAAGGTGTTCTGCTATAAGTAAACTAAATCATCACCCTGTTCCGTTTGCAATGAACTGCCCTGATAATCCGGACATTTTTTCTATTCGGTTTACAGCCCCATTTCTAAACCATTTTAAGATATAATCAATAACCTTTCAGGGCTTTCAATAAGCCCGGTCAACTGTTCCGGTGCCGTACACTTTTTTTACGGTGTTTTTGGTATTGCCTTTGTGTTTTACCGATCCGCTGCCGACCACCAGGGCATCGAGGTTGTCGCTCACATTCAGTTCGGCCACGCCCGAGCCGCTTACTTTTACTTTGGCTTTCTCCACCGGGCAGTTAAAGGCGTTCAGGCTGCCGCTTCCGCTCACCACGGCATCGAGCGATGAGGCGTAACCCTTGATGCCCAGCTTGCCCGAGCCGCTTACTTCGGCTTTCACCACATCGCCTTTAATATCCAGATCTGTACTACCGCTTCCGCTTACGGACACGTTCAGCAATGAAGCGGCCAGCGAGTTTTCCGAAATCACCTTACCGGCTCCGTTAATCTGAATTTCGTCCAGATTTTTCACACTCACATATACCTTCATGGTAGGGTTTAACTTAATATCGTCAATCTTGGCCCAGATGCTCTTGTTCGGGTCATCGGGCTTACGTTCCAGGTTAATCATCAGAATACCATTTTCCACATAAATTTTGGTCAGGTTATAAATGTCTGTCATCGCCTCAACGGTTACTTCCTGCTTGTTGGTCTGCTTCAGGTAAACGGTGTAGTTGGAATTGTTGTAAATGGCCCGGAAGTCGGGCAGTTCCAGGGTTTTTTTGGTTACCTGTGCCGAAGCGGTAACAAGTATGAAGATAAAGGCAAATGCGGTAATGGAGCGTTTCATGGTTTATAAATTTTAAGTCGGTTAAAATTAATACAATCCGGCTTAAACACCTTTCATCAAACGGCATTAAAAAACCGGTCATCGCTTATTCCGGCCGAAAATCGCACGGTATATTATCATAAAAAGCACAAGACCGATAATGAGTACAACCAATACTTCGGGCGTAATTTGCTTAACGGCATGCATGAAAAAGGATAACGGATTGACGGCAATTTAATGAAACTTTACAGTCCTGGCACAAATGAATAAGCTGCGGGTCGCGAACTTTCGTTTTTTACTCTCCTGCCACTTGCTACAATTTCCACCGCAACTGCAACCGCACATCGTTTCTTACCGGGCCCTCTATACGGTCGGGGCCGCTGCCTATGGATGTGCGGTTGATATAGGAGGTATGGGCAAAACGTAACCACACGGTGAGGCTCCGCGATATATCGTACTCGATCATCAGGTAACTGCGTATGCCTGTATCGCTCCATGCAGGGAATGAAAAAGCCAGCCATACATCGTTTTCGTACACATATTGCCGGTTATCGTAATCATCGGTATCGAACAGGGCATATCGGCCGGTAAGGCTAAATCGCCCGCTTTCATAAATAATATCCTGAAGCACAATCATACCTCGGGTTAACGAATGGTTCAGCCTGTACGAACTGAATTGTGCGCGTGTGCGCATGCGCAGATTTTTCGCAGCGGCATACTCGGCAATTAGCCAGGTATTGTGACGAACCCCGGTTGCAATCTGATGGATGTTGCCTTCGGCCGGACTGATGTTCCGTGCTTTGCTCTCCTCACGAAACTGAACCGTAAGGCGTGTGTTGCGCGCAGGCTGCCAGGTTAGCCGCATAAGCCACTCATGACCCTCCGATGGCGCATATACCCGGTAACGCAACCATGGAAACCGGAAGAAATCCACATAACCTGCATACGTAACCGACCGGCTTATGCGGTATTTCCATCCGTAGTATATACCCTGTTCATTCTGTGGCCGCGTGCTTTCGGCCAAAGCATTGGCGTAAAAGCTGTGGAAGTCGGGCTGGTAGTTACGCAATACCCAGGCCATATCCAGTCTGGGTGTCAGACTGCCCATTAGTCCGGCTATCCATGCATGTCCGAATCTTAAACTTTGCGCTGCTTCGCTGAAGAAGGTGAAGTTTTTAAAGGTATAGTTCAGATAAAAGCCGGCATTGGTAAGGACATCTCCGCTAAACCAAAATTGGTTATAAGGTTGCGCAGCAGGCCTTATGGCGGATGTGAAGCTTGTGGAGCTGAAGATTAAGCCACCATCAAGTTGCCTATGCTGATACTGCAACACTACGCCATATTGTTCTTCGCTCACCTGCTTTCTTCGTGCTAACTCACTGTTATTGCGGTGCAGCCCGGTAGCGGGAAAGGAAGTTATAAACGATTGTTCCGTACTGTCGGACACTACCGAAGCATCGCGCCACGTGCGCGAATAATAGGGTGAGGCGTAAATGTTTTTGGTTACGGCCAGGGTGGCAGCCACTCCATTAAGATAACCGGTTTCGTTCAACGAAGTGTAGGGCAGAAAACCCAGGTTGCTGCGACGCACGGTAGTAACGGTTTCGCCACCTTTACCAAAACCAAAATTACCGCCCAGCAAAAGTCCCTGGCCTACCTGCGCCTGATAGTTGCCGATGATGAGGTTTTTAATACGTCCGCGGTTCATCAACTGTAGATGGGGTGAAACAAAATCAAATCTGTACTGTCTTTTCGCAGGGTTCCACACCATTTCTTCTCCCGCATCTTTTTCCAGGGTTATGCCTGCACTGTAATTACCGGTTACGGCGCTACGGAAGCGAAAGTACAGGGCCTGAGCATTGCCGCGAAAGCGCTGGTCTTCCGATACTTCAGATGTAAAGCCTGCCTTATCCTGCAGGGTTTGTGAGTAGCGCAGCAGCATGTAGCCGTTTCCTTTTTGCATAATTTTTCGCAACAGCGGTCGTGCGGAACCGGTGCTTTCGATGGTAAAAAACGGAAGTATGCGGTCAAGGGTCGGTCGGTCAAAGCCCGGCACGGCCTGCAGCTCGTACATACTCAGCAATGGTCCGTTTTCATCGCGGTAGCGCAACAGTTCCTGCACCTGGTGTTCGGTCATCAGATTCAAAAACCGAAGTTGTTCGGCTGTCGCGGTGTTGATGTTCAGCGGTTGCGCCATCAACATCACCAGGTTTTCGTACAATTCTTCATAGTTCAAATCTTCATCCTGAAAGCCTATCAGTTCATCCGTCAGGCGTTGCAGGTCGGGCTCACGGCGCACAGGTTCCTGCGCGTGTACACATGCGATACTGAGGATTAAGGATATGAACAGGTACTTCATGTGCCTTTCAGGTGGTAAACAATGCTGCCCTGATGTACCAGTCGCTGGAAAGTATTGTATTGTAAGGCATAGTCGAATTGAATTTTGCGGATCAGGAAGCCGGTACCGAAAAATGTGGCGTTTGGTTTGAGATTGAAGCCGGTGCGGAGGAATACGCGCGGATGGATGGCATATTCCAATCCGGTTTTCCACGATGTGGGATAGTCCAGGTCCTTGAATAATTCAGTTACCAGAGTAAATTTTTCGGTTGGCCGGAAGCTGATGCCGGCCTGCATGATAACCGGGGTGCGATCGCCATCGTTGTTCAGTTTCGGGCGGTTGATGTTGCGGATGCCGGCACCGATGCGCAGTTGCGGAGTGATTTCGGCAATGCCGCCCAGGTCGAGCGTAAACACGCCACGTGTGCCAAATCCTTCGGCCCGGTATTGCAGGTAGTTTATCCTTCCGCCTAATCCCGCAAGGCCCAGGCGGTTGGCAAAGGCCGCGCTGATCATACTTTCGCTGTACAAGGCATCGCCAAAACGGAATACGGTAAATCCGGCTGTACCCACAGGTAAAGAAAACAACGTGCCTGCACCCAGCCGGTCGGCACCTTCCAGCAGCGGATAGGCTGCATACGTACATATTACCGCAGGGTGTTGTACCCAGGCCATTCCGGCCGGGTTGTGAAACAGGCTCCAGCCATCCGTTAATGCTGCCGAAGCATTGCCCATCGCTTCGGTGCGTGCGCCTAAACCCGTGTACACGCTCTGGGCGTGGAGGACCTGTACAAGGCACAGAAAATTCAGCAATGAAAAAAACTTGTTCATCGGGTTTGGTTGGGTTAATTTAGAGCGAATGGCCCGTAAACAAAAACTCTTTGTTCTTTTTCTGATGCTAACTTCTCATCTGCATGCCCAGGATACATTGTGTCACTATTACAACAATGGCATATTAAAGTCGAAAGGTGTGATGCTGCAGGGTAAACAACAGGGTTTATGGGAATATTATTATCCTTCGGGTGTGCTTAATGCCCGGTTAAACTACAAGGAAGGAGTTTTGCATGGAAGAGCCGAATATTTTCATGAAAATGCCCGACACGCGGCAATTGAGCAATGGGAGGAGAGCTGGCTTCATGATTCGGCCTGGTATTTTTATCCTGAAGGTACGCTTCATCGTAAAGGCAAATACCACAAGAGTCGCTACGAAGGTATCTGGGTTTATTTTTATCCGGATGGAAAAACCGAGCGCATGATCAGCTATCGCGATGGATTACCACATGGCAGATTTGCGCACTATCATACTAACGGCAACGTGTCGCAGGAGGGTAGTTATGAAAACGGTAAGGAGCACGGACTTTGGAAATTTTATGATAGGGAAGGGCAGTTGCGCTACGAAGGATATTATGATAACGGTATTCGCACAGGCACGTGGTACCGCTATATGAAAAACGGAAAGAAGAAGATTACAGGCAGTGTCAGGATGTGAGGTATATAATATCTTACAATCTGAATTTTGTTCGCTCCGGATAAGGAGTTTTGGGAGACAAAAACCTTTAAAACTCCTTTTTGATGTGAAAGAAAAATCCACTGCGGCCTTCGGCATTAAACGAATATTCAAAACGCAGCACGGCATCGTACGAGCTCACGATGTCCACGCCAAAACCGGTTCCGTACAACCACCTGTCAGCCAGTTGCTGGTTGATGTTCAGCTGGTTGTAATACGGATAGTTGCGCACGTAGCCGAAATCGGCATAAACTTTTAAAAAGACGGAAAGGGGCAAAAACTGAAACTGGCTTACGGGCATGTCATCCCACTGCCAGGTACGCGAAAAGATGCGCTTCTTTAATGTCGTTTTGTTCAGCAAAAACCAGGGACCTTCAATGACATAAACCTCATAGCCACGAACAAGGATTTTGTTGTACCCCATGCTTCCGTAGTTGAAGTATGGAATATCTTTCCGGTTACTCCAGTAACCGTAGCTTAAATTCGACAGAAAGAAATTTTTGCCCAGGTCAGCGAAACCGGCTATACTCAGTGAACCGTTCAGCAGGTTGAGGTCACGTCGGTTAAATAATCCGTTTTGTTGAATATGGGCCAGCAGGTAATGGCCCTTTAGCGGATAGGCAACAACATCGCGTCTGTCGGCAACAAACTGATAAACAAGGTAATCATACCGCTGACTCAGGGTGTTTACTTCTCCGAGATAATTCGGGTTGAGCTCTGCCACCGTGTCGGCAATGTTGGTCAGGCGTATGCCATACTTAATCCGGTGTTGGTAATAAAATGAATTGCGATAGGTGTACGTCAGCGCCAGCCCGCGGGTATTTCGCAACAGGGTACGCACCTCCAGAAAGCTCAGCTTATGGTCAATGGTTTGTACGGGCAGGTTTTTGTTGTCGATATAATCGGCTTCCAGAATGAGTCCCTGCTTTTGTTTGCGGTCGAAGTAAGGTATGCGATAGGATAACTCAAACCGCTTAACGTAACCAAACTGGGCTGTGAGCAGCAGGGTTTCGTTGCGACCGCGCATGTTGTACTGATAGAGCTTTAATCCGTAATTCACGCGCCTGAAATCATGGTTGTAGTTTTCCCACCATTCGTTGAAGTTTCGGTCGGAAAGCTGAAAAATCGGAACCGGAAAAGTGAACCATCGTTCATTCACTTCCACCAGCAGGTCCATTAATCCGGGTTGCAGCTCCAGCATCCGGATATCAGCTGAATGAAAGAGGTGAAGATTAAACAGTTTCTTTTTATCCTTATCCAGAATATCGGGTAGTTGCCGGTAACTTACGGTGTCACCGGGCCGAACGGAAAGTTCGCGCAAAATGATGTGCTCGCGGGTAATGCGGTTACCAATAATAAGGATTCGGTTAATGCGCACCTGCTGCTCGGCAGAATCGGTTACCACTAAACGTTTTTTGGGTCGCTTAATCGAATCGGCCGAAAGTTGTGTCTGCGACCCAAAGGCCGACAACGACACAAGCAACAACCATCCGATAACCAGTTTCAACATGCCGGGCTAATGCTAATGCGCCGGCTCTGCTTATGCTTAGAGTTGTTCGGGATTTTGCTTTTTGCGGTAAGCATACACCAGCACAATGATGCCTAAAATTACAAAAGGTATGCTTAGCAATTGGCCCATATACAAGGGCAGGTCGTATTCAAAATCCACCTGGGGTTCCTTAAAGAATTCATAAACGAACCGCAGGCTCCACAAAATCACCATAAACCAGCCAAACAAAAGGCCGGGTCGGGTGTGCTCTTTTCGTCTGCTCCACATGTAAAACAACAGGATGAACAGCAAAAATGATGAGGCGGCTTCGTACAACTGAGCAGGATGACGCGGCACAGCTAACGTACTGATAATGGCATACCACGTACCGTCTTCATCGCGAACCAGGTCGTAAACAAAATCGCCCTGACTGATGTGTTCGCGCACGCGACCGTTGTACATCAGCACATCCGATACTTCATTCACCAGGAAACGTCGGAGGTTAGGTTCCTCATAGTTCTTTTTGGGATTGAACTGACATAGGATTTTTATAGGCGGATACGGGTAATTGGCTGCAGCTGAGTCCACTTTCACATACCGGATATCAGTAAAAATATCATTCCGTTTGAGTGCCTGGGTAACCGGACGGGCAAAGAAAACACCGTAATTGCTGTGGGTTTGCTTACCGATAATTTCGGCATTGAAAAAATTACCGATGCGAATAAGCGCACCCGTAAGCGCAACCAGTATCACGATGCGGTCGAGTATTTGCAGGTAGCTTTGTCCGGGCTTTTTCTTTCTTGCATATAACCACAGGGCAATCAGAATAGCGATAGCGGCACCGTGACTGGCCAGTCCGCCTTCCCATATTTTCAGAATATCTATCGGATTAGCCAGATAGCGGTCGGGTTCATAAAAAAATACATGGCCAAGACGTGCACCGATGATGGTAGCTACCACCATGTACACGGTAAGCGTATCCACATCAGCAGCGGGCTTTCCTTCTTTTTTAAAGATGTAGTAAAGTATTTGCTGGCTGATGAGAAAGCCGGTTGCAAACAACAATCCGTACCAGCGTAAAGTGAGTGAGCCATCGACAAAGGGCAACGGAACGGTAAAAATATCAGGGCTTCCGTTCCAGATGATAAAACTTAAAGCTGACATAATGGATTGCAGTTTATAAACAACGGCCGCAAATATAAGAGGTTAGCTGTTGAATGGAAGGGTCTGCAGCAAATTGTTATGAAACACGGTCCAGTTCCTTTAACTCTTCTTCAAATCCGGATGAAAGTATAGGAAAACGGCACCAGGTGCGCGGGTCCACATTCCAGTCGTCCAGGTGGAAGGAAGGAGCGAGGCGTTCACGTTTCCACTGGTTTGCAGCCCACAGCCTGAAGAACTTGCGAATATGTGCCTTTAGCCGGGCCTTATCACTATGCGTTGAATGCAGCGCCAGGAAGGTTTCTGCAGGTGATTTTTTCAGAAAGATGGCCTGCTCTTCGATGTCGCGCATAACGGTATAGGGCATCAGGTCGTCTTCGTCTGTCTGATACCGGTCAGGAGGACGTAACTCAGCCGTAGGCTTTAGCCGGTTAACAAATTGAAGTCCGGTGTAACCCTGGTGCATTTCGGCCCATTTCAGCCAATTAAGAATAGTGGGTTTATCCAGACCCGATACAGGAGCGAGACTTCCGCTGGTGTCGCCATCCATGGTGGTGTATCCCACATCGCCCTCACTGCGGTTGGATGTGGTTAACAGGATGCTGTCGCGCAGGTTGGCAAGCATCCAGATAACGGGCGAGCGTGCCCGCGCCTGAATATTTTGCAAGGCGATATCGTTTTCGTTCCAGTTTAGATTGAAGTTTATAGCCTGTTGTATTTTTTCTGTATAGCTGTCCACTTCAGGCTGAACACTCCAGGAATAGAACGTTGCGCCCAGCGACTGGGCCAGTGTTCGGGCCGCCTGCTCTGTTTCCGTTGAGGAGTTACGGGTGGCCTGATAGGCGCAGGCCATAATTAGCGGCATAACTTCTTGCGGGCTCTGTATATCGGGTTTTTTAAGAATTTGTCGAAAAGGTTCCACTCCACGAGATGCTGCAACACGTTTCACCATTTCAGCAACCATTACGGCACAGGTAGCTGAGTCGGCTCCGCCACTCAGCGAGAGCACAAAACCGCGGGAGCGGCTTTTGCGCAGGTAATCAAACAGGCCCAGGGTTAATGCGCGTGTCAGTTCTTCGTTGCGCTCTTTGTTATCGGTTAAAGGCAACGATTCACTCCGAGAAACGTCTTCCAGATTAACTTCACAACATAATACATTTACCGGATTGAATGACAGGCGGTGATTTTGTGCAAGCAGTTTGCCACGTTGTGCAATAAGAATATCACCGTCATAAATCATCCGCCCAGCTTCATTACCCAGCAGATTGACATATACATATACACAGTTAAAGCGCTCAGAACTTTGTATGACTAATTGCTCGCGCGACAGACTTTTTCCCAGAGCGAAATGGCTTGCGCTGGGGTTAACAATGATATCCACACCTCGTTGTTGCAGGCTAATGGCAGGTCGGTTTTTTATCCAGGCATCTTCGCAAATTTCAATACCCAGTCGTATGCCATTTATCTCGTAAATCAAATCGCCAACCTGAACAGATGAACCTGCGAAGGGCACTGAACTAATCACACCTTTTTTCCATGCGCGGAACCAACGCGGTTCATAGTGCACACCATCGCGTGCCAGGTTTTGTTTGAGGGTTATGCCCAGCAGTTTGCCGTTGTGTATCACGGCTGTACCGTTGTAGGTATCTCCGTTCATGCGTAGTGGCAGTCCCACGCATACCGTCATGCCGGCACTGTGAGGAATGACTTCAGCCAACTTAAGCAGCGCTTTTTCCGATAGCCAGTCACTTAAAAACCAGTCTTCGCATCCGTAGCCGGTTATACACAGTTCGGGCAGTACCACTAAATCGGCGCCTAACCTCCGGGCTTCTGCAATGGCATTTTCAATGTTTTCCATATTTCCGGCCCAGTCGAGAGGAGTCTGGTTAACCGTGGCACCGGCTATGCGTATGCGTTGGGTGTGCATGCAGTTTTAATCTTTTGGCAATAAAGTAAATGAATAACAATCAGCCCGCAGATTCTTCTATAATTCCGAGTTGAACACAGGTTTTAAAGGCGGCATCCTGTTCGGCTTTCTTCTTGTTCAGGCCATAGCCAAGGCCATGCGGCAGGTTGTCAATCCAAACGCGTGCGGTAAATTCCTTATGGCCACGTACTTTTTTAACGTTTTCTATTTCGAAGCGCACCTCCCGGTTCTTGCGTTGTCCCCACTCAATCAAGCGGCTTTTGTAATTCGGGTCGGAGCTGACTAATGCATCCAAATCCACGTAAGGTGTAATAAGCTTTTGTATCACAAACCGCTTACAGCGTGCATATCCCTTATCCAGATAGATGGCACCTACAATCGCTTCGAGGGTGTTGCCCAGGATTACCTGTTGCAATTGGGTATTTTTTTCATCGAAACGCACAATGGATGCGATGCCCATTTTGCGTGCCATAAAGTTGAGCGATTCCCGGTTTACGATGCGCGACCGTATTTCGGTAAGAAAACCTTCGTCTTTGTAGGGAAATTTTTTGAATAAAAAATCAGCTACAATAGCACCCAGCACGGCATCGCCCAGGTATTCCAGACGTTCGTTACTTTCACGAATACCTTCACCGTTTTGCTGTGCTGCTGAACTGTGTAAGGTGGCCAGCCGGTAAAGTTCCAGGTTGGCCGGTGTAAAACCTGCCAGGTTTTCGATGGCTGCGATAAGTTTTTTATCGGGCGGATTTCGCTTCTTCGGAATTTTAAGCAGACGCCACACGCGGCTAACAATCTTTAACCTGATGGAAAGTTACGGTAATTTCCGTAAAGCATGCAGGGCTAAGCCGGCTTTTTGAAGAGGATGGAGAAGTTATGACCACCGAACCCAAACGTATTGCTTAGCGCAATGTTTACTTCGCGCTGCTGTGCCTTGTTGAAGGTAAGATTCAGTTTGGGATCCAGCTCGTCATCATCGGTAAAGTGGTTGATGGTAGGAGGTATTACCGATTCGGTTATGGCCATGATGCAGGCCAGGGCTTCGATGGCACCGGCAGCTCCAAGCAAATGGCCGGTCATGGACTTGGTTGAACTGATATTCATGCGGTAGGCATGTTCACCAAACACCTGCTGTATGGCCCGGATTTCTCCGATATCGCCCAGAGGAGTGGATGTGCCGTGCGTGTTGATGTAATCCACTTCGGCCGGAGTTATGCCGGCATCTTCCAGTGCGTGCTGCATAACTTTAATGATGCCTGCACCTTCCGGATGTGGAGCGGTGATGTGATAGGCATCGGCCGACATACCACCACCTATTACTTCTGCATAGATTTTTGCCCCGCGTTTTTTCGCGTGCTCGTACTCTTCAAGTATTAATGCGCCCGCACCTTCGCCAAGTACAAAACCATCACGGTCTTTATCATATGGCCGTGAAGCGGTTTCAGGTGAATCATTTCTTTCCGAAAGGGCCTTCATGGCATTGAAGCCTCCAACGCCGGCTTCAGTTACGGCAGCTTCCGAACCACCGGTTACAATAATATCAGCCTTGCCCAACCGGATGTAGGTGAAGGCATCGTAAATGGCGTTGGTGGATGAAGCACAGGCTGACACGGTAACGAAGTTGGGTCCGCGGAATCCGTACTTAATGGATATGTGCCCGGCACTGAGGTCGGGAATCATTTTCGGAATGAAGAACGGATTGAAGCGCGGTGTTCCATCACCTTTGGCGTACGCTTTCACTTCTTCCTGAAAAGTGAGCAACCCGCCAATGCCCGATCCCCAGATCACGCCCACGCGATCGGGGTTAAGTTCGTTCAGGGGCAGGCCGGAATCGCGCAGCGCCTCATCGGCAACAACCAGCGCATACTGAGCAAAAGGATCGAGCTTACGTGCTTCCTTCCGATCCATGAAGTTGCCGATGTCGAAATCCTTAACTTCGCAGGCGAAGCGGGTTTTAAAACGGGAGGCATCAAAACGCGTAATCGGGGCCGCTCCGCTTTTGCCATCCTTCAAACCCTGCCAATACGCTTGCAGGGAATTTCCGATTGGTGTAAGCGCACCTAATCCTGTAACGACTACGCGTTTTAACGTCATGAAATGTGGGTTAAGTGGGGGCTACAGGCCCGGTTATTTTTTTACGTTTTGCTCAAGGTAGGAGATAGCCTGGCCTACAGTGGAAATGTTTTCGGCCTGCTCATCGGGAATGGAGATGTTAAACTCCTTTTCAAACTCCATAATCAGTTCAACCGTATCCAGCGAATCCGCTCCCAAATCGTTGGTGAAGCTGGCTTCGGGCGTAACTTCAGATTCTTCCACACCGAGTTTATCGATGATAATCTGCTTTACTTTTTGTGCAATTTCAGACATGTTTTTGGATGTTTAAGGGATTTAAAAACTGTGCAAAGAAAAAGATTTCGTACAATATTGTCAAACTTTACAGTGTAGGGCCATTTTTACTTACCGCAACGGCAGTTCATGAAGAAGTCGAAACTGGTAATTGATTTTGTGTATGATTTCGACCTGGCCGGTATTACCACCCCGGTAAAAGGATATAAACTGGCCTGGGCCATCAACCGGGTTACCGGTTTTCACCTGGTGCGGATGCCCGATTTAACCGTTGGCTTTAAACCGATGGTGGAAAAATATTTCATGTACTATGCCTATGAAACGCGCCTCAATCGTTTGAAACTGTTCCGTAACAGGGCACTGGATGAAACCGGCACGCGTTTTCTGTTAGTACCTGAATTTCCTCAGTTCGATTTTATACTTTTGACGCGCTCTGACGACCCCGGATTTACCGCTTCGGTAACGGAGCTTATTCGCAGTCTGCCTTTTGTGGAGTTGGTAAAACCGCTGGATGTCCGTCAGCTTAAATCGAAAGTAAACTTTGTGATGTAACTATAATGCTGAAAGAGAAAGTATCCTACAACAAAACCAAAATTGTTGCCACCGTTGGGCCGGCCTCACGTTCGCCGGAAATGCTGCGCGCGTTAGTGAAAGAAGGTGTAGATGTGTTCCGCCTTAACTTTTCGCATGGCTCGCATGCTGACCACCAGCAGGTTATTGATACCGTGCGGCAAATCAATGAAGAGCTGGGTACAACGGTTGCGTTGCTGCTCGACCTGCAAGGTCCTAAAATCCGCATACAGGAGGTTAAGCCCGATGTGGAACTGGAGCGCGGGCAAACCTTCATCATCACTACCCGTGAACTGGTGGGCAACAATGAGATTGCCAGCACATCGTACAAAAATCTTCCCGCCGATGTGAAGAAAGGGGATATGGTGCTGATAGACGATGGCAAAATCGAACTGAAGGTAACGGAGGTGCGCGATGTGGATGTAATTACCGAAGTAATTCATGGCGGGCCGCTGAAATCGCGTAAAGGCATCAACCTGCCGTTCACCAAAGTAACAGTACCTTCGCTTACCGAAAAAGATCTGAAAGACCTGGAGTTCGGCCTGAAGAACAACGTAGAGTGGATTGCTCTTTCGTTTGTACGTAAAGCTGCGGACATCAACAGCCTGCGCGACATTATCGAAAAGCATAAATCCAATTCGCGCATTGTCGCCAAAATTGAAAAGCCTGAGGCGCTGAGCAATATTGATGAAATTATTGCCGCTACCGATGCCGTGATGGTGGCACGGGGTGATCTGGGTGTGGAGATATGGCTGGAAGAAGTACCCATGGTACAAAAGATGATTGTGGAAAAGTGTAACAAAGCTGCCAAGCCGGTGATTGTTGCCACGCAGATGATGGAAAGCATGATTGAAAATCCGCGGCCCACACGTGCCGAAACCAATGATGTGGCCAACGCAGTGATGGATGGAGCCGATGCGGTCATGCTCTCCGCTGAAACGGCAGCGGGTAAGTACCCCATCGAAGTAGTGCGCAGCATGGTGCGCACCATTTCTTCGGTTGAAAAGCACGAAAGCCTGTATTACCGCTTCCGCCCGGTTGACCCGAAGTCGCCCATCTTCATCAATGATAGTCTGGTGCTCGCTGCCTGCAAACTGGCCAAGGATGTTGGGGCCAAAGCCATTGTGGGCATGACTTCATCCGGCTACACCGCGTTTAAGTCGGCTTCGCACCGGCCCAATACCAACATCTTTGTGTTTACCGGCAACAAGTGGCTGATTAACACCATTAATTTAGTTTGGGGTGCCCGGGCATATTACTATGATAAGCACAACTCAACCGATGAAACTGTGGCGGATGTGGAGAAAATTTTAAAACAGGAAGGACATGTTCAGCCCGGTGATATTTTTATTGTGATGGCCAGCATGCCCATCCATGAGCGCCAGCGAACCAATACGCTGCGGATAAATATTGTCAAGTAATCAAGATTGATAGCGGGAACGAAAGTGGTGTAGCATCACTCTGCTCGCGGCTCCACCAGAATGGTCCGTTCCCGCTCAACGGTTACCTGTCCCGGTTCATCACCCTTTCGTTTGCGCACGTACTTCCGTTCGGTAATCATAACCGGACACAAGCTTTCTGTTTTTCGTTTGGAGTACCATGCGGCCAGTTGTGCGGCTCGTTCAATTACTTCTTTAGGAAAAGGCTTGCCGGGCTGATGCCGGATGATAACATGCGAGCCGGGTACATCGCGGGCGTGAAGCCACAAATCGTTTTTATGCGCATGTTTAAAGGTTAGCGCATCATTATCAACTGCCGACCGGCCGATCCGCACAACAAATCCCTGAACCACGACTTCGCGGTAGGGCAGGCGCTGCGCCCGTGGTTTATGGTTATCCCCAGTGGCAGGCAGGTTATTTCGGAAGCGCATCAACTGTTTAAGGTCTTTTATATTTTTCAGTTGAGCCTGTTGCAGCCTGAGTTCGTGCAGGTTGTGGTGCGCTTCTGCTAATTGTTTTTGCAGGTGTTCAATTTCGATTTTTCTGTTGCGCGATTTTCGGTAATATATCTCCGCATTTTTTTGTGGACTCAATTCGGGATTCAGTTTGATGTGCACCGGCGTACCTGTGATGAAATTTGGCAGCACCACTTCTTTAGCGCCTGCTTCAATGGTGTGTAAGTGCGCCATGAGCAGATCGGCATACTCCCTGTACGCGTCTTCCTGATTCAATTCGTTCAGCCTTGTGGAGAGTTTTTGTATAAGAGTTTCCGTTTCGCCTATGGCACGGCTGACGGAGTGCCCGGTTTGCGCATACTCTTTTTGAAACGTGTAATGGCTCAGCCAGAGGGCATGAAAAGCAGTCAATGCATCCGTTGCCCGGTTAAATGTTTGTAAGGCATTTGGTTCATTCAACAGGGAAAGCCGCGGTCCCTCCTGGTCTTTAATAATTCGGAATTCCGGATGGTTCAGCTCGTGCAGTACCTGATGAAACAATTGCCATTTTTCTTCCGAATCTTTTCGATCAAAGTTTTGGCCCTCAAGATAATTCCAAACCGGTTTTCCGAAGGGAGCAAAATAGGTTTTCAGGTTATTCAGGTTTTCTTCAAATGCTGCGCGCGTGTAGTTTACTTTTTTACAAAGGGCATCCGGGTTGAGCTGAAGGTCGGCTGTAAGTTGTTTTTTGAATAACTCCGGCGTTGCACCGGATTTGAAGAGAATAATGTTGCTGCGATTGCCGTGCATTTTAAAGAGCAGTTGGGCATTGGATGAAAGCCGGAAGTAAAAACTGCGGTCGTTTTCAATGACCTCCACCTTCTCAATTTTTTGTCCGATAAGTTCACCAAACAAGTCGATGCTGTTTTTTCGCGCACGCTGGAATTCTTTAGGGAAGGAGAGGCAAGAAAATACCGGCAGCAGCAATGCCCGAATAAAAAAAGCACGTTGGTTAACTTCAACCTGGATGACGAGTTCATCCTTAGCCTGGCTGAAGCACATGCTGATTACTCCGCCTTGCAGTTCGGCATGCAGTTCGCGGCACAGGGCTTTAAATAAAAAATAGTTGTTGTGCATACCGCTTACCAGGCAAAGTTCAAGTTCTGCCGTTCAGGCATTAAAGGTCAATGCGCAGGCCGTCCCAGGCCAGCCCTATGTTGTGGGGTAGTTCTTTTTCAACCGCGCGGTGCAGGCCAAGTTTGTGGCTGATGTGCGTGAAGTAGGTTTTTTGTGCTCCAATACGTTGTGCCATTAGCACGGCCTCGTCCAGATTAAAATGCGAAATATGGGGCTCGCGTTGCAATGCGTTGAGTACCAGCACCCGCACGCCTTTAATACGTTCCATTGTTTCTTCAGGTATCTGATTGGCATCAGTAATGTAGGCAAAACTGCCTATGCGAAAACCCAGCACAGGAAGTTTGTAATGATAAACCGGTAGCGGAATAATTTCCAGATGCTGCACTGAAAATGAACGAGTAGTTAATGCATGCAACTGAAGACGCGGCAACCCGGGATAATTGTCGGGCCCGAAAATATAAGCAAAGTCCTGTTTGAGTTGATTTAAGGTAGCTTCACTGCCATACACGGGCATGTGCATGTTTTGTTTGAAATTGAAAGCCCGCACATCATCCAGGCCGGCCGTATGATCGCGGTGTGCATGGGTAAACAATACGGCATCGAGGCGCTGGATGTTCTCGCGTAGTATTTGCTGACGGAAGTCCGGACCCGTGTCAATCACCAGACTCAGGCTGCCGTTTTGAATATGCACAGATGACCGCAGACGTTTATCACGGAAATCTACCGAGGTACACACCTCACAATCGCACCCGATTACGGGTACGCCTTGTGATGTGCCGGTGCCAAGGAAGGTGATGGTCAAGGCCTAATGCATGTTAAAGTTTAGAAACCCAATTCGCCTGGTTTCAGGATTTGGTTTCGGTTTGAAATAATTCTTCGTACAACCTGCGGCTCTTTTCCGAAAAGCGCTCGGTATTCAGGTCAACCGATTTCAGGATTTCCAGAATGGCGTTAATTTTTCCTTCGGTGGTATAAAATTTATTAACAACAATAATTTTCTGATCACGCAGCAAACAGTGCCCCGATTTAAAATTGCCTTTTTCATAACGCAGGGTGTAATCGGATTCAGCAATCATGTCCTCCAGCCTGGTAAGAAACGTAGTGGTATATTTCATGGTAACGTGTACTGAACGGTGCGAAGATAACTGAATTTAACCTTTGCCGATACCAGGTAAGAGTCCTTAACGGTACTTTTGTTTCGTGAACAGGGAAAAGAAACTCATCGTTATCACCGGGCCAACAGCTTCGGGTAAAACCTGCGCGGCTATACGCCTTGCGCAGCATTTTCAAACCGAAGTGGTTTCGGCCGACTCGCGACAGGTATATCGTGAACTGAAAATCGGGGTGGCGCGTCCTGCGGATGAGGAGCTGAAACAGGTCAGGCATCATTTTATTGCTTCGCACTCTATTCATCAGCCGCTGGATGCCGCACAATTCGCTGAGGAAGCCATGAGTGTTTTGAATGCACTTTTTGAAAAATATGCTTCAGTTATGGTGTGCGGAGGCTCCGGATTGTACCTCCGTGCATTGCTCGAAGGTTTTGATGACATACCCGAAATTCCTGATGAGGTGCGCGAGGAAATCCAACGCCAGTACCGGCTGAACGGACTATCCTGGCTACAACAACAAATGGCTCTTCACGATGAACAGGCTTTACAACAAATAGACCGACACAATCCGCAACGATTGATGCGCGCCCTGGAAGTGAAGCTGCACACCGGAAAATCCATCCGCGAATTTCAAACAGGTAAAAGAAAAGAGCTTCCCTGGTCAGTTGTTAAAATCGGACTGGAACTGCCGCGAAAGGATTTGTATCAGCGTATTGACCAGCGCGTAATTTCGATGGTGGAGCAGGGTTTATTTGCTGAAGCCGAACAACTCTTTGCTCACCGCCATCTCACGCCGCTTCAAACCGTAGGCTATGAAGAAGTGTTTGATTTTATGGAAGGAAAGCACAGCTATGAAGAGGCGGTCCGACTGATTCAACGCAACACCCGTCGTTATGCCAAGCGTCAGTTAACGTGGTTCAGGCGTGATTCAGACATCCATTGGGTACATCCGGATAATTTGGAAGAGATGATAAAAATATCAACCGTTTAACCTCGATACCCTACCACGATTTCAGTTGCTGCATGCGATGGTTAGCCTTTACTATCTTGCAGCCGCAATGCCCGGAAAGATTTTAATCGTAACCTATTACTGGCCGCCATTGGCCGGCAGTGGTGTACAGCGCTGGTTAAAATTCGTTAAGTACCTGCCAGACTTTGGATGGAAGCCTTATGTATGTACACCTGAAAATCCGGCATTCGACCTCAAAGATGAGTCATTGGAAAAAGATGTTCCAACTGAAGCGGAAGTTTTACGTCTTCCCATCTGGGAACCTTACCACTTGTTCAGGAGGTCACGAAAGGATGAGCGAGGCACAACGGATTTATTTTTCACCGGTAACAAGTCATTTGCCGGAAAAATCGCCACCTTTATTCGCGGGAATTTCCTGATTCCTGATCCGCGCATTTTCTGGGTTGCACCAGCCTCCCGGTTTCTGGAGGATTTTATCCATCATGAAAAAATTTCTCATCTGGTAACAACCGGTCCACCGCATTCCATGCATCTGATCGGACTCAGGCTGAAAAAGAAAATTCCCACGTTACAATGGATTGCCGATTTTCGTGATCCGTGGAGTGAGTGGCATCTGTTGGATGAACTGGGCGTGATGAGGCCGGTAAAAAAAATTCACCGTCATCTGGAAAGAAAAGTACTTCTTTCAGCCGACAAGGTTCTTACCGTTACGCCTCACCTTGCCGATCGATTTACTGAACTGGGTAATCGTAGCGTAGTTTGCATTACCAACGGTTACGATGAGGAAGACCTTAAATCGTTGAGTCATAAACGATCAGAGCTATTTACCATCCGGCACATTGGCCTGTTACACGATGCCTGGCCCTTCATGGAAGCGCTGAAGCAGGTGGCTGAAGAATCCGAAAGCTTTCGGCAGTCGGTGAAAATCGAATTTATTGGTGCAGTACATCCCGGTTTTCGTTCACGGGTGGAGCAGGAACAGACACTAAGCACGTTTATCCGCTTTCTTCCTTACTTGCCGCATGAAACGCTGGCCCAAGTGTACGCCGTAACCGATGTATTGTTGCTGGTTATACCCGATGTGCCATTGGCCAAAGCCTACTTGCCGGGAAAAATGTTTGAGTACCTGGCTGCCAAACGACCTGTCATCGGGCTGGGCCCGGAAGATGGCGATGCAGCGGATGTTTTAAAACAAACGGGATGCGGACACATGATTGAATGGAAAAAAGTACAGGGAATAAAAGAACGAATACTTACTTACTACAGCGCGTGGACAAATGGTCAGGAACTTGCCACGCAGGGTGCCCCGCAGTTCAGCAGAAAAAATCTTACCGCCCGCCTGATTGAGGAGCTGGGCCGGTAAAAAATCTACGCTCAATTCCCCTTTAACTGACTGATTATCCTGTTTAACATCCGGTTCATGTCTTCCGAGCATTTGGTAAGTATAATCAAACTGCCAAACACAAGGGTAATGAGGAAGGACCGGAGCATCATATCCAAAATAACTGCATCCATTTCAGGTGTCAGGTAATTCACAAACAATGTCAACAGGCTTATTGAAAATACTTTAAGTGTGGCAAGGCCGAAAGGTTGGATTCGGAATTTGTACCAGATGAAAAAGTATTTAACAGCATTAAAAATGAGCATGGCCGCACACGAGCCAATAGCTGCGCCTGTTATACCATAAGCAGGGATAAGAATCAGATTCAATAAAATTACAACCAGGGCCAGTGTCATCAACAAAATGATATTGAATGCGTAGTAGCGCGACAGCACAATAATTTCACTACTTGGACCGAACAACATGTCGATTAACTTGCCCAAACCAATTAAAAACACCACATAAAATCCTTGTTCAAATGTTTCACCCTTTGGCATAAGCGCGTAAACATTATGCAGGTTGACGCTAATGCCAATCAATAATAGTGCGCCAACGATAAACAGGTTAATGGATACGCTTTTATAAAGTCGTTCAATCTCATGCAGATTATGGTCTTTAAAAGCCTGGGCAATCAGCGGCATTACGGTTTGCGACATGGCCCGCTTGGGAATCTCAATTACGGTAGCTATGTAAAACGAAGTAGTATAGATGGCATTGGCCGTAAAGCCGGTCATGCCGGCTACCATCAGACTGTCTATCTTTCCGATTAAGGCCATGCTTCCGCTGCTGATAAAGCTCAGGCTGCTGAAACGAAATATTTCGGGCAGATGTGCGGATTGAATTACCGTTTTGTCGAATCGAAGTGTAAAATGCCCGGGCAGAATTAAGCTGAGCAACAAAATAGCTGCAGCACCGGCATAGATAAATATATGTCCTGTTATAAGCTGATGAAAACTGATGAACTCCAGAAAATAAAAAAATACCAGTAATGCCTGCAATAACCGGGTAAATACTTCGCGTACAAAGTTTGGAAAAGCTACCTTGAGTAACGAACGCGAATAGGCTTCGATGACGGCCATGAACATGAATGAAGCGGTGAGCCACAACACCACGTGAAGGTAAGGCGACAGCACTTCGGCTTTGTTACCGAAGAGTGACAAGACCGCATCTTTAAAGGAAAAAAGCAAAACTGAAAAAATCAGGAAGGCGAAAAACGAAAACAATAACATCGTGGTTACGAAACTACTGGCCTGCCTGCCGGTGGAATTGAAATGCGGATAGAATCGGGTAATGCTCTGGGCCAGCCCGGCTTGTGCAAAAGGTGCAAAAAGCAACGCTGCATCAAGAATAGTTCGGAGTAAACCGATTTGTTCTGTAGTAAGATAAGCCGGATAAAGATAAAGCAGATTGATGTACCCAATCACCACACCGGCATAGGCCATTATGGATGTAAAAATACTTTGTCTTATAACTACACCCATCGGTTTTATCAGGGTTTAAACCAGAAAACGGTATCCGTTAATCCGGTGGTAGTGAAAATTTTTTTCCATCCATGAAGTAATTCATGCACGTGCCGGTATCGCACACGTTCGGCATTATCCAGTATCAGAAATCCATCCGGCTTTAACTTGGGTATGGCCTCCATGACACAGTTGGTGCGGGCACGGCCATCCACTAAAATATAGTCAAAGTGTTCATCCGGATAATTTCGGATACTGCTGTAATATTGGATAAAAGCCTCGTTATTGCCAGCGGGAAGCACATAATCATCATAAGAATTTTGCGGAAGGGTATAAGTTTGATTCGGATCGGGCAGGATGAGATGATACTGTACGTTTGTAAAATTTCTTTTCGACAACTCGTTTCGTACCACTTTAAACCAGGCCGCATCGTGCTCCACACTTACAAGCTGCCGGCTACGGGCTGCCAGAAAAAGTGTACTTTTTCCACTGCCAAACTCGAATCCCGTCATTTCCCTTGTAATCAGTTCATCGAGTATTTCTACTGCAGCAGGAGTGAGCCAGGGTGTGGGCTCATTATACCAGGGCAACATGAGTAATTTGGTATAGCTTTTAAGCAGAGGCCGCAGTATTCGATACCGCAGGTAAAGCATGGCATTTGTCTTATCGTGAAAATAATTTTGCTGAATAAACTTGCGTCTTGCGGCTATTTGGCTGGCTGTAAGGTACCTGTTATTCATGATCAAGGCTGTTATACAGGTCAGTCAGTATCCGGCTGGTATGCTCCCAGTTCCAGGCACCGTTAAGGGTTGCGTTTACTCCGTTTGTGCCAAGAGTTTTACATAGTTCGGGGTTGTGAAATAATTCTAAGATTTTTGAAGCGCAATCGGCTGTATCTTCATCGCGGTAAATCAGTCCCGCCCGGGTAGCTTCCACGATGCGCTTTAGCGGAAAGCAGGAGCTTACGATCAGCGGCTTACCCGCCATCATCGCCTGAAACAACTTGTGTGGAATTGTATGATTAGTATGTGCATTGGATTTATGCGGAATGATATTCACATCGGCATAGTGCATCAGCGAGTAAAAGCGGTTAAAAGGCTGATGACCATAAAAAAATACCTGCTTTTCCAGGCCATGTTGTTTAACGAGCTTGTGCAGATAATTCATTACCGCAGCATTGCCCTTGCCGGATATCACAAAATGAATGGGTTGATTTTTTAGCAAGGCCATCGCTTCAATAACCGTATCTACTCCGCGGTGCGGACCGATGTTTCCGGTATAGGCGACAATGAAGTTGCCTTTGTGCTTATCATATACATCCGGGAATAAGGGTTGTTGAATAAAGGATTTCTCTTCCGTGTTGGTAACCACTACAACTTTTTCCTGTTCAATACCATAGTCCCGTAGCAACCTTTCGCGCATTTCTTCCACCACCGCTATTACTTTGTCGGCCTCCTTAACAGCGCGTCCCTCGTGTTTCCGCCATCTTTCCGGATTCATGAACAACTTGTTTTTCAATTGGGCTAAAGGATTTTTCTTCCAAGAAAACCAAACACCGAGGGCATCCGGATAATTTTCGTGTAGGTCAACAACTACGCGGATGCCTGATTTTCTTTTTACCCTTAGGGCCGTTCCTGCCAGCGGCAAATCGTGTACATGCAGAACATCGATTTGATTTTCGGCTATCCACCTTGCAATGTGATAGTAGAATACCGGATGAAGAAAGCTAACCGACAGGATGATGTCCCAGAAGGCGAGCCAAAAGGTTGAACTTCCGCCATCAATCCGGGTTATCTGTATGCCATCCGCTGAATCATATTTTTTTTCGCCTGCTCTTCTAATACAAAGCAGAAAAACCTTATGACCTGCTGCAAGTAGCGCCTTAGCTTCTTTATGGACCCGCACATCGGAAGGATAGGGGGCATTGAGCAGCATTCCGATGTTCATGTTTATTCCGTGATAAAAAATAATTTTGGGCAAAGAAAAGGAATTTTAACAATCAAACGCTGAACTGTGCATATTACCCTGGTAGCCGGAGCCCGTCCTAATTTCATAAAAATTGCTCCCATTATTCGCGCTCTCGATACGTACAATGAAAAATACGGACGTGCATTCTTTCATTGGCGCATGGTTCATACCGGACAACATTACGATGATAAAATGAGTGATATTTTTTTCAGGGAGCTTGGCATCCCCACTCCCCATTCTAACCTGGGTGTAGGCTCCGGCTCACAGGCCGAACAAACCGCCCGGATTATGATGGCTTTCGAAAAAGAACTGATAGAAAATGCCACCGACCTGGTGGTTGTTGTAGGCGATGTTAATTCCACCATGGCCTGTGCCATCACTGCTAAAAAACTTAACCTGAAAGTAGCCCATGTGGAAGGCGGGCTGCGCTCACGCGACCGTACCATGCCGGAGGAAATCAACCGCATCGTTACCGATTCGGTTGCTGATTATTTCTTCACTACTTCGGTAAGCGCCGGTGCCAATCTTATCTGTGAAGGTATGTTACCCGAACAGATTTTCTTTGTGGGTAACACCATGATTGATACATTGGCTGCCAACCTCCATAAGGCGCGCAAACCGGCTCTTTGGGACCGGCATCAGCTCACCGCCCGTCATTACCTGCTTCTTACCCTGCATCGCCCTGCCAATGTTGATGATAAAACCAGGCTCAACCGTTTATTAAGTGAAATTTCGGCCCTGGCTGCTCCACTTCCTATTGTATTTCCGGTGCATCCGCGAACAAGAAATAAAATAAATGAGTTGACTGTGCCTAATCTCATCTGCAGCGAACCGTTGGGTTATCTGGAGTTTATCTATCTCATGCATCATAGTGCCGGCGTCATAACCGACAGCGGAGGCGTGCAGGAGGAGACTACCTGGATGGGCATTCCTTGTGTAACACTGCGAACCACCACCGAACGGCCGGAAACCGTGAGCATTGGAACAAATGAGGTTATTGGTGACGACTCGGAAAAGCTTTGTCATGCGCTTCAACTCATCATCTCGGGTAAATGGAAAAAGGGAAGTATTCCTGAACTGTGGGATGGCCGGGCGGCTGAAAGAATCGTGAATATTCTGTCCCAGCTTACCCTTTAACCCTTTGCGGATTTTTTGTAATAAATTCCTGCCAGGAGGTTTTTTTCCGGCTTCCGGATATTTTGCTTTTGGATGACTGATGACACAGGGCTACAGCCAACGCATCGGTGGCATCGTAAAGTTGGGGAGCCTGCTTAATGCCAAACTGCTGCATCAGCATGCGGGCTACCTGTTCTTTGCTGGCGTTGCCGTTTCCGGTAACAGCCTGCTTTACTTTCTTCGGGGCATACTCGGTTATGGGTATCTGCCGCGACAGCGCAGCGGCCATGGCCACACCCTGTGCCCGCCCCAGCTTGAGCATGGACTGAACGTTTTTTCCAAAGAAGGGCGCTTCCAGTGCAACTTCATCAGGCATAAACTCATCCAAAAGCCGCAGTACTTCGTCAAATATTTTTTTCAGTCGGATTTCATGCGTACCACTTCGGCCCAGACGAATCACTCCATATTTTAAGAGCTTTATCCGGTTTTGCTCCGAACTGATTACGCCGTAACCGGTAATGTTGGTTCCGGGGTCCAGACCAAGGATAATTCGCTCCTGAACTTTAGAATTCATTTGGCCAAATTACGAATTACCGGTTAAGGTTTTCAGAATTGACCCGATTCGTTACATCTTGTGCCGTGGATTGGATTGTTATTTTTTTCTTTTTGCTCTGGTATCTGATGGTTATCGCCCTGATCATCGGATGGAGCCGGTCTGTTAAAAAAATAACCAACCATCGTGTCCAGGCTCATACATTTCCGGTATCGGTTGTGGTGCCGGTGCGCAATGAGGAGAAAAATCTTTCTGCGATTCTTAATGACCTGCTCCGGCAAACACTTAAACCCCAGGAGATTATTGTTGCCGATGACCACTCAACCGATCGTTCTGTTCTTACAGCCCGGCAGTTTCAGGCCACTTATCCGCAAATTAAACTGGTGTCGTTGCCGCATCACAGCGCCGGTAAAAAAGCAGCCTTGCAACGGGCCATTGAACAGAGCTCGGGCGAACTCATTGTTACTACCGATGCCGATTGCACCATGCAGGAGCAGTGGCTGGAAAACCTGACGCAGCATTTTCACCATCCATCTATTAAGATGGTGGCTGGTCCGGTGTTGTTTAGTGGGCAGGGTTTTTTCAGTCAACTGCTGAACGTAGAGCAACTGGTTTTACAATCTGTAGCATCGGCATCATTTTATGCCGGCTATCCGCTATTCTGCAGCGGGGCGAATCTCGCTTTCCGAAAACAGACATTTCAGGAGGTTAGCGGTTACGAAGGGAATGTCCATGTGGCATCGGGTGATGATGTTTTTTTGATGAAGAAAATCAAAGACCTGTACCCCGATGGTGTGCATTTTTGTGCTTCCCCGCGCTGCACCGTTACATCGCAACTGCCGGAATCATTTTCCATGATACTGGCCCAACGCATACGTTGGGCTGGTAAGTGGCGTGCGCTGGGCAGAGGAGTTCAGCTAGTAGCCGGCTTCGTCTTTCTTTTCCATCTGTTCATAATCCTTCTTCCTCTGCTGGCCATGAACTGGCTTATTGCCTTGCCTGTGCTGCTTATTCTGGTCGGGTTGAAATGGCTGCTGGAAGGCATTCTGGTCAACCGTGTAGCACGGCACCTGCAGGTGCAACTACCTATGGGTTATTTCATACTGGCCCAGCTGGTTTACCCGGTTTATGTGCTGGCAGTTGGCATACTATCCTTCCGGAAAAAAACGTTTTGGAAAGGTCGCACCATCTCCACCCGATAAGTGGTAACTTTGTCGTATGACAGACCTCTCATTAAAGAACAGGTATGAACTGAAGGAGCTGGAGCTGAATGCTCTGCTGGAGGTTACGCAGGCCATCAATAATAATGTACCCGAAGAGTCCTTATATAAGATTTACAACTTCATCCTGCGCTCGAATCTTAATCTGAAAAAGCTGGCCTTGTATGTTTATGATAATGACTGGACATGTAAAGTAAATTTTGGTACCCGAAACAATTATTTAGCAATCAAACTGCCTGCAGTTTTTCATCAGGTTCTGGAAATCACACCGGTAAAGCAGTTTGACTGCAATGAATTTGCGGAATTCGATCTGGTTATTCCGGTTGCGCATAAAACCCAGTTACTTGCGCTGGTCTTTATAGGCGATGAACACACTGAAACCTACCACGATCACAACGATGCGCTGCGGTTCATTCAGGCACTGAGCAATATCATTATCGTGGCCATCGAAAACAAAAAGCTGGCCCGTCAGCAGCTGCAGCAGGAAGCTTTTCGCAAGGAGCTGGAAATTGCCCGCGATGTGCAGCAATTTCTGTTTCCCGATAAATTGCCGCGCACCGATCGACTGCACGTAGAGGCCAGCTACCTGCCACACGACCGCATAGGCGGGGACTACTACGACTTTATTCCTATTAATAAAAATCAGTTTCTTTTTTGTGTAGCCGATGTGAGCGGTAAGGGCATACCCGCAGCACTCATGATGTCGAACTTTCAGGCTTCCCTGCGTACGTTAATCCGGCAAACCCCGAACCTGCGCGAAATTGTTGAGGCCCTGAACTATCAGGTGCTCGAAAACACCAAGGGTGAAAAGTTCATAACCTTTTTTGGCGCGATCTACGATATCGAGCTGCAATCCCTGTTATATGTTAATGCCGGGCATAATCCGCCGCTCCTGGTTCAGAATGGTTCGGGTTTACGGTGGTTGCAGGAGGGTTCAACGGTGTTGGGCGCCATGCATCCGCTCCCGTTTATCAATGAGGGTTTCATCACCAATATCCGCGACTTTACCATTTTTTGTTATACTGACGGACTGACCGAAACCGTAAACGAAAAAGGTGAGGAGTTTGGTACAGACCGACTGATGAGCTATTTCAATGACCCGGCCGTAAGGGTAAAAGACCTGCGCAGTATTCATCACGATATCATCATTAGTCTGGATGCGTTTAAGGGAAGCAACGGGTATCATGATGATATCACGATGTTATCGGTGCGGGTAGCCTGATTGTCAAGCATGCGTTTTTACCAGACACCCTTTTTTCTTCCGCTTCTGTATCCATCGCTGGTTTGGCGCATGCCGGAAACCGAAGCGAAAATATGCCTTACGTTTGATGACGGCCCTGTTCCCGGACCTACCGAATTTGTGTTGGATACGCTGAATGCTTTCCGGATAAAAGGTACATTTTTCTGCATAGGCGATAATGTCCGAAAGCATCCGGAAATTTTTGCGCGTATCGTAAACGAAGGACATGCTGTGGGTAACCATACCTATAATCACCTGAACGGATGGAAAACTCCGCTCTCGAAGTATACGGTAAATACCCGGATGTTTGAAGACCTTGTTCGGGAAGTGGTGCCGCATTTTAAAACTTCGCTGTTCAGGCCTCCTTATGGACGCATTACCCGCTCACAGTTGAAAGAGCTATCCTACTATTCCATTATCATGTGGGATGTACTGAGCTACGATTACGATGCGCGTGTTACCCCGGAAGCATGTTTGAAAAATACTTTAGGTGCCGTGCGCAACGGTTCCATCATTGTTTTTCATGATAGCTATAAAGCGCGGCCCCGGTTGGAATTTGCATTGCCCCGACTGATTGAGCACCTGCTGAATAAAGGATTTTCCTTTCATACATTATAAATGTCAAAATGCTTAGGAAGTTATGACGGAAAGAAAGGTGCTCGTTGCGGTATTAAACTGGGGGCTGGGTCACGCCGCCCGGTGTGTACCGCTTATTCGTGCCCTCATCGACAATGGTATACGGGTAGTTGTGGCCAGCGATGGTGATGCCCTTCGGTTATTACGCGCTGAACTTCCTTTGCTTACATACCATGAATTGCCATCGTATGCCATTCGGTATAGCCGAACGGCCGCGGGCATGCCCTGGCGGCTGATAATGCAGTTGCCTCATGTAATGAAAACAATTTCTGAAGAGCATCAACTTATCAATGAGTTGGTTCGAAAGGAAAAGATTCATTTTATCATATCCGATAACCGCTACGGAGCCTATCATCCAACCATTCCGTCGGTATGGCTAGGCCATCAGCTTCATCTCATCATGCCGGGCGGATGGACATGGCTTTCCGGAACGGTTAACCGGCTTCACACCAACTTAATCAACCGCTTTGGTGCGCATTGGGTACCCGACCTGCCGGGTTCACCACTTTCCGGAAGACTGTCAGCCTTCGAAAAGCCCGTAGCGTACACGGGTATATTGTCGCGTTTTACCGTTTTAGATTCGCTGCCGGATACGTCATATGCGGTAGTTGTGGTGTTGTCGGGGCCGGAGCCTCAGCGAACATTGCTGGAGCAGAAAATCCGGATGCAGTTGCCCGCTTTGCCGGTGCGCTCCCTGCTGGTTCGGGGTGTGCCGGGAAACGACCTGGTGAGGGCAAAGGAGAACTATGATGAAGTGGATTTTCTGACAGCCAGGCCGCTTAACCGCGTGCTTGCAGCAGCCGCTTTGGTAGTGGCGAGAAGCGGTTACAGCACCATAATGGATTTGTGCGCGCTTGGTAAAAAAGCCTTGCTGATACCCTCGCCTGGCCAGGCGGAGCAGCAATACCTTGCTGAGTTGGCCATGACCAGAAAGTTTGCCCTGGTTCAGCAGCAGGATGAGCTGTCCCTGTCTCAGGCATGGAGCCAGCTTTCCATGATATCCGGTTTTCCATTGTACAAACCAGATGACCGGTTGCAAAGACTGATACATCAGGCAATTCTTGAGCATGAAACGGTTTATCAATAGTCTGGGTCATGCCTGCTCAGGATTAGCTCAGGCATGGAAAACCCAACCCAACTTTCGCATACAACTGGTTATAGCAGGTGGAGTATTGGTTGCGGGATTGTATTTCAGACTTTCGGCTGCCGAATGGTGCGTTGTTGCCTTGGCAACCGGACAGGTACTGGCAGCCGAACTGTTTAACACGGTAGCCGAAGACCTGGTGAACTGGATTGAACCGTCCTATCATGAAAGAGCAAGAATAATTAAAGATACGGCTGCTGCAGCAACTTGGATTACAGCCGTGGTTGCGGCTGTTGCCGGTTTGGTTATTTTCGCACCGCGCATCTATGCAATATTTTATTGACTCACATGCCCACATTTATCTGCCTGAGTTCGATGCAGACCGACAAATAGTTATTCAGCAAGCAAGGCAGGCGGGAGTCGAAAAAATTCTCATGCCTAACATTGACGAAAGCTCAGTTGAACGGATGCTCAATACCGAAGAGCAGTTCCCCGGAATTTGCTATGCCATGATGGGCTTACACCCGTGTTCGGTTAACGGGCAGGTACAACAACAACTCTATGCAATCGAGTCCTGGCTTACCAAAAGGTCGTTCATTGCCATAGGCGAAATGGGCACCGACCGCTATTGGGATACAACCTGGTGGGATGAACAGATTGAAGCATTTCGTGTGCAGGCAGGATGGGCAAAGCAATTCAGGCTGCCGTTGGTTATTCATTGCCGGCAATCACTGGATGAGACCTTGGCTTTACTGGAGTCGTTGCAGGACGGCTCACTGACCGGTGTGTTTCATTGCTTTACCGGGTCATTAACACAGGCGCAGCGTGTTTTGCAACTCGGCTTTTACCTTGGTATTGGCGGTGTAGCTACCTTTAAAAACGGTGGCCTTGATAGGGTTTTACCCGAGCTTCCGGTGGAAAAAATTATTCTGGAAACCGACAGCCCTTATCTGGCACCGGTTCCGCATCGCGGTAAACGAAACGTTCCGGCCTATTTAACATTTGTTGCCGAAAAAGTGGCATCACTCTACGTTATTACCACCGATGCCCTGCGCGATCAAATTACCCGAAATACACTACAACTCTTCGAGCATGTTCGCTGATAAAGTAATTACCATCGAAAGTTCCTCCGTGCCCCGTGCGCGGCTGTTCATTATTTATACCGGAGGCACGTTTGGTATGACGTACAATGCCGATGGGGTGCTTGTACCGTTCAATTTCGAAAGCATCTTAGAGCATTTGCCCGTTGTTCGTAACATGGGCTTATCCTTTTCGGTTAGTTCATTTCAACAACCCATTGATTCATCGAACATCGGACCTGAGCACTGGCGGGCCATTGCACGCGAAATCCAAAAACATTATGATAACCACGATGGATTTGTAATACTGCACGGCACCGATACCATGGCTTATACGGCTTCGGCCCTGAGTTTCATGCTCGAAAACCTGGCGAAACCGGTTATTCTAACCGGAGCGCAGCTACCGGTAAGCGATCCACGGTCGGATGCAAGGGAAAACCTGATTACTGCGCTCGAGATTGCTTCAGCTGTGGATAACGGCAGGCCGGTGGTGCCCGAAGTGTGTATCTATTTCGATTACCAGTTGCTGCGTGGCAATCGCTCGCGAAAGGTGGAGTCCATGCAGTTTGATGCATTTGACTCGGGCAATTACCCGCCATTAGCCAAGGCAGGTGTAAAAATTGATTATAATACCACTGCCATCCGTCCCTGCCCGAAAGGCGCCTTGGTAGTTAACCTTAAACTGGATAATCGTATAGCGGTGCTGAAGCTTTTTCCTGGCATTACCAAAGAAGTTATGCAAAGTGTGTTTCAGGCTAATGGCTTACGTGCTGTGGTGCTGGAGACCTACGGGGCAGGTAATGCGCCAAATGAACCATGGCTTCTGGAAATACTTCGCACATCTGTTGCCAATGGATTAATTCTACTGAACATTTCGCAATGTCCGGGTGGAAGGGTAGTACAAGGCAGGTACCAAACCAGCCGTGAACTCGAGCGAATCGGAGTAACAGGCGGCGCGGATATGACTACCGAAGCGGCCGTCACTAAGTTAATGGTGTTATTGGGTAAGTATGATACAGATGTGGTAAAGAAAAAACTGAGCGAAAACCTTGCGGGTGAATTAACACCTTGAAACAGCCGGCCGGCTTAGAGTGAATATGTTTTGCGGAGAGAGCGGGATTCGAACCCGCGATCCCGCTTGCACGGGATACACACTTTCCAGGCGTGCTCCTTCAACCACTCGGACACCTCTCCGGAAAAAGGATTGCAAAGTAACGCAAAAAATCTATAGCCGTCCACTGCTCCGCTCATCAGGTTATTAACCTGAAAAATAAACCTCCAACCGTTTCTAATGTAGTGTCTTTTCAAATCATTGGGCATTCATTCATTATAAAATCCGGCAAACGACCGTCAGTAGAAAATTTTTTTAAAAAAGTTAGTTAAATTCCCAAAACCTTTAATTTTGGCGTCTTCAAGGAAATACTTAAACCTCAAACTATGAAAAAATTACTTGCTATCTTGGCTTTATCCGGGGTGTTGGCAACCGTAGCCTTTGCCCAGTCTACTGAAGGATCGCAACCCGCAACCGAACAGACTGAAGGACCTTCTTTCCATCAGGTTCTGAAAGAAAAGTTCATTGAAGGTGATGTACGCTTCATGACCCCGGTGCTAATCTGTCTAATTCTCGGATTGGCCTTTAGTATCGAAAGAATTATCACATTAAACTTAGCTACCACCAATACGAAAAAGTTGTTGGCACAAATTGAGGAAGCCCTTGCCAGGGGTGGTGTTAATGCAGCCCTTGAGGTAACACGCAATACACGCGGCCCGGTTGCTTCTATTTTTACACAAGGCCTGATGCGTTTTTCTGAAGGTATTGAGATGGTTGAAAAGTCAATCGTTTCTTACGGAAGCGTTGAAATGGGTAAACTGGAACGTGGACTTATCTGGATCTCTTTGTTTATCGCATTAGGACCTATGCTCGGATTCTTCGGAACGGTTGTGGGTATGGTGCAGGCATTTTCTGATATTGAAGCAGCCGGTGATATCTCCCCCAACATCGTTGCCGGTGGTATGAAGGTGGCATTGACTACCACGGTGGGTGGTCTAATTGTAGGTATGGTGCTTCAGGTATTTTACAACTACCTGGTTTCCAAGATTGACTCGCTGGTTAACAATATGGAGGATGCTTCCATTTCACTGGTTGACCTGCTGGTGAAGCATAAACTTGTATCTCAAAAGTAAATTCATCATGAGAGGATTTATTGTTATTCTGATTGCTGCCGGCCTGGTAGTAGCCTCACTAACATCGGTTGATGCAGGTTTGTATATCGGATACATCTTGTTATTGATTGCTGTGATTGCCGCTATTGGATTGCCATTGCTTAATTCGGTGAAATCGCCGGGTGAACTCAAAAAACCTTTACTGGCGTTATTGCTGATGGTTGCATTATTTGCTGTATCGTATGCACTAAGCGGCAGCGATGTAACACCCGAACAGGCAGCTAAGGGTATTACCGAGTCAACCTCCAAACTGGTAGGTGCAGGTCTAACCATGTTCTACCTGATTTCGGGGATAGCTGTACTTGGGTTAATTTATTCGGAAGTCAACAAAGCACTTAAATAATGCCTCGTCCTGTTCCTGAAATTCCCAACGCTTCTATGGCAGACATTGCGTTTCTGCTGTTGGTGTTCTTTTTGGTAACCACCACAGTGGCTAACGACAAAGGTTTAAGTATTCTCCTGCCACCACCGCCGGAAGCGTTACCGCCCGACATGGATATTAAAATCCAGGAGCGAAACCTGTTTAAAATTCAGGTTAACTCGTTCGATAACGTGCTGGTGGAGGGTGAACCTTTTACCGGAAGCCCTGATGAGTTGACCGAAAAAATTAAAAAGTTCATACTGAATTACGGTGCCGATCCTTCTTCTTCCGATAACCCGGAGAAGGCCATCGTTTCTTATAAAACCGACCGCGGTACAAGTCATAAAAAATTCATCGAAATACTCGATGCGATTCAGGCAGCCTACTATCAGATTTATGCCGAGAATGCCGGTGTGTCGGTGAAAAAGTGGCTGGATCTTTCTTCCGATCTCAATGATCCGGAAAACAGAAAACTGTATGATTTAGGTCGTAAGAAACGTCCGGACGGTACCATTGAAATACCCATGAACCTGTCAATTGCCGAACCGACTAAAGTAGGAGGATAATCACATGTCAAAGTTTAAGAAAAAAGCAGCCGTTAAACAGGACATTCCCACCTCGTCCATGCCCGATGTGGTGTTCATGCTCCTGTTCTTCTTCATGGTGACCACCGTGTTGCGCGAAACCTCCATTAACGTTAAGCAGCACCTTCCCGAGGCTACCATGCTTAAAAAACTTGCACGCAAGTCGCTGGTAGCCTATATGTACATAGGCGAACCAAAAAAAACAGATCAATGGGGTAAGGAGCCGAAAATCCAGGTAAATGATGTCTTTATTGAACCGAAAGACGTTATTCAATGGGTTAACTCCGAAAAGGCGAAGCTCAATGAATTTGAACGCGACCAGCTCACGGTGTCCATGAAGGTGGACAGTGAAGTAAAGCGCGGTATCATTGCGGATGTGGAAACCGAGTTGCGTAAAGCTAACGCCCGCCTGCTGTTATATTCAACTCAGCAGCGTCGGGTTGAGAACTAATGCACAACCCAAAAACTAAAAGCCCTGCCTTTGCAGGGCTTTTTTGTATGAACCCTGCTGAAAAATCCGTTAAAAGAAATCATCCTGCTACAGTTCGTGCCTGGTGTATGTACGACTGGGCCAATTCGGTTTATTCGCTTGTGATCACCTCCGCCATTTTTCCGGTCTATTATAAGGCAGTAGCTGTTACCCGTGAGGGAGAGGAAACGGTTCCTTTCATGGGGTACTCAATTAAAAACTCCGTGTTGTATTCATACGCGTTGTCCTTTTCGTTTTTAATAGTTGCCGCTATCCTTCCGCTGCTTTCAGGTGTTTCGGATTATACGGGCAGAAAAAAGCAATTCATGCAGGTATTCGTGATTATGGGCAGCATGGCCTGCATTGGTCTCTACTTCTTTGAAGGCATAGAAACATTGTATTGGGGAATATTCTGCTCGGTTATGGCCAGTATCGGATATTCCGGCAGCCTGGTATTTTATGATGCCTTTCTTCCTGAAATTGTTACCGAAGACCGTCTGGATGAAGTCAGCGCCAGAGGTTATTCCATGGGCTACTATGGCAGCGTTATTTTGATGGTCGCCTGCCTGGTACTTATCCTCAATCCGCAGTGGTTTGGCTTTTCATCGGAAGGCCATGCTACGCGTTTCAGTTTCTTGTTGGTGGGTGTTTGGTGGATGGGATTTGCCTGGATGTCATTCCGTAAACTACCGGAGAACCCTACCGGTACAAAAGGTGCACGGGCATGGCGGAAGGGATATGAAGAAATTCTCAAGGTTTGGCGCGAGCTGAAGCACTCACCCGATTTAAAAAAATACCTTACGTCATTTTTTTTCTTCAACATGGGCGTGCAAACCGTAATGTATCTGGCAACCTTGTTTGGCACCGATGTACTTCGGTTACCATCTCAGAATCTCATCGCCACCATTCTGCTTATTCAGTTGGTGGCTGCAGCCGGAGCCTGGTTTTTTGCACGGCTGTCGCGACAGAAGGGAAATACCTTTACGCTGTCGCTCATGTTGGCCGGATGGATACTGGTTTGTCTTTCAGCCTACGGCATAACCAAGGCGTATCAGTTCTATCTGCTGGCAGCCGTTGTTGGGATGATAATGGGAGGTATTCAGTCGCTGTCGCGGGCTACTTATGCTAAATTGCTTCCGGTTAATACCCTTGACCATGCTTCGTATTTCAGTTTTTATGATGTCACTTATAACCTAAGTATCGTGCTGGGTACTTTTTCTTACGGACTGGTTCATCAGCTTACCGGCAACATGCGCAACAGCGCGTTGGCGCTCGCCATCTATTTTGTCATCGGACTAATTTTTTTGCACCGGGTTCGTTCGGTAACCATTCGTGTTCCGGTATCGCGGCAAGCTCAGTAGCGCAGGTGCTTTACGGTAATGCCATTGTTGATAAGCTGCTTTAAAGAGTCTATTCCGATTTTCAGGTGCAGTTCAACATAATTTTGTGTTACCACCCGGTCGCTGGCTTCGGTTTTCACACCTTCCGGAACCATAGGTTGATCGGACACCAGCAATAAAGCACCGGCCGGTATTTTGTTTTTAAAAGCTGTGGTGAAAATCGTTGCGGTCTCCATATCAATGGCCTGGGCGCGTATTTTTCTGAGATAGATTTTAAATTTTTCATCCCACTCCCAAACCCGGCGGTTGGTGGTGTAAACCGTCCCGGTCCAGTAATCCTGATTATAATCGCGTATTGTCGTAGATATGGCTTTCTGCAGCGCGAAAGCCGGAAGGGCTGGAACTTCAGGAGGCATGTAGTCGTTGCTGGTACCTTCACCACGAATGGCCGCAATCGGAAGAATAAAATCTCCGATGTCGTTTTTCTTCTTTAGCGCCCCGCATTTACCAAGAAACAGCGCTGCTTTTGGTTTAATGGCACTCAGGCAGTCTATGATAGTTGCCGCATTCGGGCTGCCCATACCGAAATTGATGATGGTGATGCCCTCGGCTGTGGCATTGCGCATGGGGCGGTCCAGTCCGTTAACCGGTACGTTGTGCCATTCGGCAAAAAGCTTGACGTAATTATCGAAGTTGGTCAGTAAAATATATTGTCCGAATTGTTCAAGCGGTTGTCCGGTATACCGCGGCAACCAGTTTTCAACAATTTCCTGTTTGGTTTTCATAAGCTGATGTAATTTTCCACGTGCAAAAATTAAATTTTCCTTACTATAATTTTGACATCACCAACGACTCCGGCAAGCTATGGATTTTCGACCGGATACGAAAAAAAAAGGTCGTGTTAACGCCCGAAGAGTGGGTCAGGCAACATCTGGTACATTTTCTTATTCACGAGCGCAACTGTCCGAAATCGCTGATACGAATAGAATACAGCCTGCATTTCAACAGCATGATGCGCCGCGCTGATATTCTGGTATTCAGTCGGGAGGGACATCACTGGATGGTTGCCGAATGCAAGGCGCCCGATGTGAAGCTCACGGAAGAGTCGGCTATGCAGCTGGCCCGGTATAATGCTGTTCTCCGTGCGGAGTATATTTTGCTAACTAATGGTTTATCACATTACTGTTTCCAGACCGACTTCAGCAAAGGCTTACTTACACCTTTGAAAGATATTCCTTTTTACACCTGACAGCTTTTCAGAGGAACTTCTTTACATCTGTATAAGGGAGGTTAAATGCATCGGCTACGCCCTTATATACTACATGGCCGAACATCACATTCAGGCCAAGGCGGAGCTCCGAGCTTTCCTGGCAGGCTTTTTTCCATCCCATGTTGGCCAGTTTAATGGCATAAGGTAATGTTGCGTTGGTAAGTGCCAGTGTTGAAGTATAAGGAACCGCGCCCGGCATATTGGCAACGCAATAGTGTACCACATCATCAATGATGTAGGTTGGATTCTCGTGGGTGGTGGGTGTACAGGTTTCGATACAACCGCCCTGGTCAACGGCCACATCTACCAGCACAGTGCCCGGCCGCATGGTCTTCAGCATATCGCGGGTAATGAGCTTCGGTGCTTTTGCTCCGGGAATTAAAACGCCTCCGATAATTAAATCAGCATCGCGCACCAGCTCCCGTATCACATATTCGTTTGAAACCATGGTATGCACGTTCTCGGGCATCACATCATCGAGGTAGCGAAGGCGATTAATATTTACATCCAGGATGGTAACATCAGCGCCCATGCCGGCAGCAATTTTTGCCGCGTTGGTGCCTACCACGCCGCCTCCCAGAATCAGAACCTTAGCGGGTTTAACACCGGGAACACCGCCCAGTAAAATACCGCGGCCTTTCAAAGGCTTTTCCAGGTATTTGGCACCTTCCTGAACGGCCATCCGACCGGCTACCTCCGACATCGGAATGAGTAGCGGCAGGCTGCCATCGGCGCGTTCGACCGTTTCATAAGCCAGGCATACCGCACCGCTTTCCATCATGGCGCGCGTAAGCGGTTCGTATGAGGCAAAATGAAAGTAGGTAAATACCAATTGTTCCTTTTTAATGAGACCGTATTCCTGTTCAATCGGCTCCTTAACCTTAATGATCATCTCGGCTTTTTCGAACACCTGGGCTGGTGTATCGAGTAAGAGCGCACCCGCCTGAACATAATCATCATCAGAAAAACCGCTGCCCGCTCCGGCTGATTTTTCCACATATACCGTATGGCCTCGCTTTACCAGTTCTTTTGTTCCTGCCGGGGTCAGTGCTACGCGGTTTTCGTTGTTTTTAATTTCACGGGGTACGCCAATAATCATGACTCAATCGTTTGAATTGGCTGCAAAGATAACCGCCCGGCCCCAATACGCAATTGGCAGTTGGCAGCCTTATGGCTATTTTTGACCGATTTGAAAACCGGAACAGCGTGGCAGAAACAAAAACATCAAAAATGCGCTTTTCGCAGGCCAGGGTAAAAGAAATTCTGGCCGATTACCGGCTGGCATGTGAGAGCAGGGAAGCCAGTTTACTGGGAAGGAAAGAAGTATTTATGGGTAAGGCCAAGTTCGGCATTTTTGGCGATGGCAAGGAAGTGGCACAAATTGCCATGGCCAAAGTTTTTCGTCCGGGTGATTTTCGTTCGGGCTACTACCGTGATCAAACATTCATGCTGGCCATCGGTGAGCTTACCCTCGAACAATACTTTGCCCAGCTGTATGCACATACTTCCGTTGAAGCTGAGCCCGCCTCGGCCGGCAGACTGATGAACGGACACTTCGCTACCCGCATGTTGGACGAGCACGGTAAACTGAAAAACCTGACCGAACTGAAAAACAGTTCGTCCGATATCAGCCCAACGGCTGCGCAAATGCCGCGACTGTTGGGTTTGGCGTATGCCTCGAAGCTGTTCCGCAATAATCCGCAACTTCATCAGTTCACAAACCTTTCGCGTAAGGGCAACGAAGTGGCATTCGGCACCATCGGCAATGCATCTACTTCCGAAGGAATGTTTTTCGAAGCCATGAATGCCGCCGGAGTGCTTCAGGTTCCCATGCTGGTTTCGGTTTGGGACGATAACTATGGTATTTCCGTTCCGCAGGAATACCACACCACCAAGGGCAGCATATCCAAGGCATTGAGTGGCATGCAGCGAAAACCCGGTGAGCCCGGTATTGAGATATTTACAGTCAAGGGTTGGGATTATCCGGCTTTACTTGAAACATATAAAAAAGCCGAAAAAATATGCCGGGAGGAACATGTTCCTGTGCTGGTTCATGTAGAAGAAATGACCCAGCCACAGGGGCACTCTACTTCAGGTTCGCACGAACGATACAAATCCACTGAGCGACTTGCCTGGGAAGCGGAGTATGATTGCATCCGTAAAATGCGGGAATGGATTGTAAACGAAGTTCTGGTTTTGCCTGAAGAGCTGGATGCCATTGAAGCCGAAGCCAGGCAAACCGTCCGCAAAGCGAAGGATAAGGCGTGGAAAGCCTTTACAGAAGACATACAAAAAGATCAGCGCGAGTTGGAAAGTATATTAACTGAACTGGCGCAACAGTCGCGCTATGCCCAGGAAATCATTGAAACGCATCAGCAGCTAAAACGCACCGTTAATCCGGTGCGTATGGATGCCATGCGGGCGGCCCGCAAAGTAGCGCGGGTGGTTCGGGATGAGGAGAGCGAAGGTCGCAATAAGCTGCTAAGCTGGCTTGAACGGTTACATCGAGATGCGTACGACCGTTACAGCTCGCATTTATACAGCGAAACCGATGAATCGGCTATGAAGGTGCCTGAAGTTAAGGCCGTGTTCTCTGAGAACGCTCCCGAGGTTGACGGACGCGAAGTGGTGCGCGCCTGCTTTGATGCAGCCTTGGCGCGCGATGCCCGGGTATTTGCAATAGGTGAAGACGTAGGGAAAATTGGGGATGTGAATCAGGGTTTTGCCGGCCTTCAGGATAAATACGGTGAGTTGCGCGTAACCGATACCGGCATTCGCGAATGCACCATCATCGGGCAGGGTATAGGTGCAGCCCTGCGCGGCCTGCGGCCCATAGCCGAAATCCAATACCTGGATTATTTGCTCTATGCCCTGCAAATTATGAGCGATGACCTGGCCTGTCTGCAATACCGAACCAAGGGTGGTCAGAAAGCGCCCCTCATCATCCGAACAAGGGGTCATCGCCTGGAAGGCGTATGGCACTCGGGTTCGCCCATTGGAATGATTTTGCACAGCCTGCGCGGCATTTATGTACTTGTTCCGCGCAACATGACTCAGGCTGCCGGTTTCTACAATACCATGTTGCAGTCGGATGATACGGCATTGATTATTGAGTGCCTGAACGGTTACCGGCTTAAGGAACGGATACCTGAAAATATTGGTGAGTTTACTGTTCCGCTCGGCGTTCCGGAAGTTCTGCGCGCAGGGGATGATGTGACTGTAGTAACATACGGTTCTATGTGCCGCATTGTAATGGAGGCTGCGGAAGAACTGGAGAAACTGGGAATTTCGTGTGAAGTGATTGATGTGCAGACCCTGTTACCTTTTGACATTCACCACTCTATTTGCGATTCGGTAAAGAAGACCAATCGCATAGTTTTTGCTGATGAAGATGTTCCCGGCGGAGCCACTGCGTTTATGCTGCAACAGGTTTTGGAAGTACAGGGCGCATTTCAATACCTGGATGCAGCACCGGTTACCATCACAGCCAGGGAACACCGGCCCGCGTACTCATCAGATGGTGATTATTTTTCCAAGCCAAATGCCGATGATGTTATCGAGCGAATTTATGCCCTGATGCATGAGGCTGACCCGACAAGGTATCCGGCCATCTTTTAATTTACCCGAATCAGGTCGAGCGTAAATTCAGATACCCGCACCGAATCGCGGTTAAGTGCGCGGTCACTTACAATTACATCGAGTGCGATAGGACGTACGCCGAATACGGTTAGAAAGCCAATGGAAGTCATTTTATATTTCAAGGTTCCTTCGGTTGGCCCCTCTGTTTCGGAAAGTATCGGATACCGGGAATTAAAAGTAGTACAGAAATTTTGTTCCCAGCTGTATTCCTGAAGGGATGAGCCTACCCGCTGATAAAAGCGTACCCGGAGGTTGTAGTGATTCCGGTTTACACGATAATAAAGGGTATCCTGTACGATTACATCACCTCGGGTTGACCGGGCAACAATATTGTAGGTAGAATCAACAACCTGAGGCATAGTGTAAGGTATGATCAGATACTGGATACGATAATTGCGGCAACCCAGGTCGCCACTGGCCAATGGCGGCAGGTATCCATAACCCGCTTTATTACGCGTACGAAGACGCACAAGCTTACCCGTATTGCCGATGTCTTTTAAAACAGGCAGGCTCGATGGTATTGGGTCAGGCGCATTCACATTAACCTGGTCGGTTGGGTTTTTAATAACTGTAAAACCCGGCCCCTCCAGATAATAAAAATTCGGGTGGAAGGGGTCGCTGCTGTGCTGCGGATTCAATGCATCAAAACCCATATCACCATCACCATCACGGAAATCGATATGCAATATGATGGTATCGGCATTTTCCAATCCGGGTGTTTCGTAAAATTCAATTTTACTGATGGAAATCTCCGGCTTGCTGCTGAACTGGGGAGGTTCGAAGCATCCGTCCAGAAGAAAGAGGATCACAAAAAAACTCAGAATGGACGCCAGTAAGCGCATGTGTGTAAATTTGACTGTAAATTAATTAACATTTGTCAACCATTAATGGTTTACGGGAACAATTACAAGGCATTAACGCCACTTCCTTTGCCGATATTGCCTTGCAGATATTTAATTACCAGGCTCGCCATAATCCGGTTTACCGGAGGTTTTTGTTTGCCAGAGGCACAGAAGCAAACGGTATAAAGTCAATTACAGAAATTCCTTTTCTGCCAATTGAATTTTTTAAATCACACCGCATCATTACCGGGCACTGGATACCAACCGGATATTTTGAAAGCAGCGGGACAACAGGCATTTCTTCCAGCCGCCATTTCTTTCCGGATGAAGAATTTTATCCTTTTCATGCACGCCGCAACTTTGAATTCTTTTTCGGAGATATCGGGCAATATCATTTTTTCGCTCTTTTACCCTCTTACCTGGAGCGTAAAAACTCTTCACTGGTTACTATGCTGCATCATTTCATCCGGCAAAGTAGTTCTCCGCTGTCGGGTTTTTACCTGTATAATACTGACGCTATGCTAAATCGTATCAGCGAAGCTGTGAAAGCGGGCGACCGAAAAATTATGTTGTGGGGTGTTACGTTTGCTCTGCTGGACCTGGCCGAAAAGCACAAACCAGATCTTTCGGGTGCAATTATTGTTGAGACCGGAGGAATGAAAGGAAGGAGGGAGGAGATTACGCGGGAGGTCTTACACGATACGCTGATGCGGGCTTTTTCAGTTGGACAGATTTTTTCAGAATATGGCATGACCGAATTATTTTCGCAAGCCTATTCAAAAGGCGGGACTCGATTCTATCCGCCACCATGGATGCGGGTGTTTATTCGGGATATTTACGACCCGCTTACCCTGCTGCCCGAAGGGAAAACCGGCGGAATCAACATTATTGATTTAGCGAACATTCATTCTGTGGCTTTCATTGAAACAGGCGATTTAGGCAAACTGCACACCGATGGTTCGTTTGAGATTCTGGGCAGACTGGACAACACAGACATTCGCGGATGTAACCTGATGGTTGAATAAACTTTTTTGTCGCCGGAAAGTTATTTTCTTACGTTGGATTTGTTTTAAAGCAACACAGTTCTATTTTTGTTCATTAAATCGGTTTTGATCATGAAAAAACTGTTGATTTTCGCCCTTTTGGCCCTTTTTATTGCGTCTTGCAGCCAGTACACCTGTCCTACGTACAGTAAAAAGGAAAGCCCGGCCAAAAAAGAAGGAACAACAGCCCGTAAAATCTAAATTACAGGTACGTTTCGACTTCTTTCTCTGTAATTGTGTCCTCCGACATTATTACCAGTCTTTCAATAACATTTCTCAGTTCTCTGATATTTCCTGTCCACGAGTGATTTTGTAATGCTTTTACAGCTTCGGAGCTAATCTTTTTCTTCCGGTTACCCTGTTCTTCAGCTATCTGCGTCAGGAATTTATCAATTAAAAGCGGGATATCTTCCCTGCGTTCAGCCAGTGCGGGTACCCGGATAACAATCACGCTCAGCCGGTGATACAGGTCTTCGCGGAAGCGGTTTTCTGCTATTTCCTTTTTCAGGTCTTTATTCGTAGCCGCTATAATCCGTACGTTTACCGGTATATCGCGTTCACCGCCAACGCGAGTGATTTTATTTTCCTGCAGTGCCCGCAGCACTTTAGCCTGTGCTGCCAGACTCATATCGCCTATTTCATCAAGGAAAAGGGTACCGCCTTCGGCCTGTTCGAATTTGCCGATGCGTTGTTTAACAGCCGATGTAAATGCACCTTTTTCGTGGCCGAAAAGCTCGCTCTCAATGAGCTCGGAAGGAATGGCTGCACAGTTTACTTCCACCCACGGAAACTCGGCCCGTTTACTTTTTTCGTGCAGTTGCCGGGCTACCAGCTCTTTACCCGAGCCATTCGGACCGGTAATGAGAACGCGCGCATCCGTTGGGGCGACTTTATCAATCATGGCTTTAACCTGAAGGATAGGTGCCGACTGTCCGATGATTTCCCATTGCCTGCTGATTTTCCTTTTCAGGGCTTTATTTTCAGCACGCAGCGAGTTGCGCTCTAATACGTTGCGAAGATGAATAAGAATGGTTTCGATGCTGTCGAACGGCTTTTGTATAAAGAAGTATGCGCCTTGTTTAATGCACTCCAATGCGGTTTCGCGGGTGCCGTGAGCTGAAATCATGATGAAGGCGGTTTGGATGCCTTCCTTTTTCGTTAGCTGAAGCAGTTCAATGCCATCGAGTTTGGGCATTTTGACATCGCAGAAAGCCACATCGGTTTCATTTACTTTCAGATGGGCGAGGGCCTCCTCGCCATCGCGGGCTTCGGCTACCTCATGTCCTTCCTGCTCAAGGATTTCGCGCAGCGAAGCGCGGATGGCAGCCATATCATCAACAATCAGTATTCTGGCCATGGCAGAAAAAATTGCGTGTCAAAATAAAAAACAAACCTTCCGGTTTTTAGCCGGAAGGTTTGATGTTGAGGTGGCAGGCCTGTAAGCCGGGTTCTGTTCCCCGCCGGCAGCGGGGCGCTTACCATTTATCTGTCCCGCCTGAAGGCGGGAATCAATCGGTCTACCCACTCCGGTTGACAACCGCTGTTGTCTTGGAATCAGGAGGTTCCATGCCGGAGCCTATTTGACCTTTCAACGCATAAGGTTTTCCATGCGCCAGTGCATTACTGCGCCGGCCGGTGGGCTCTTACCCCACCTTTTCACTATGACCCCGCCACCGGCGGGGCTACCTGTTTTCTGTGGCACTGTCTGTCCCGGCCGTTTTACCGGCCGGTCCCCCGGTTTTCCCGGGGTATGCTTCCTGATGTTGCCCGGACTTTCCTCCACACCTCAGGTGCAGCGGTAAGCCGTCCTGCCACCGGCAAAGATAACGAAAGAAGGTAAGCGACAGTTCAATGAATGTCTTTACCGGTAAGTTTCAGTTCGTAATGGTCGGCCAGCTGAGCTACCTCCTGTACCATAAACTTCACTTCATCCTCTGAAATGCTTTCTGTTAATCCGCTGGCCACAACTTTTAACTGGTTGTCATCAACAATAAATTTACTGTAATCGAACAATCCGTTTTGTACGAGTAAATCGTGTGCATCAATGGATGTGTTATAATCGGTAACCTTACTGGTGAAAATGATGCGTTGTCTTCCGGATGTTTTGCTTTTTTCCATGACAGCCAATACAGTCTGAAACCTTCCGTTAGGCAAAGGCACAACAATAATGGCTTTAGAGTGGTCGTAATCGCTGAATGAGCCGCCTGTCTGGTCGGCGTAATTTTTCAGAGTATTGAAAATGTCCATGGTGAAAGGGAATTTTAGGGTAAGGTAGAAAAAAACCAAAATAATCAGAACATCAGCCAATGCCATTTGCTCCCGCTATCTGAGAACTCAAGGGCGGGAGCCGGCAACTTAACGGTGTTCACTATAAACAATAATGTGTTCAGGGTTTTTGAGCGCGTTTTTATGTGCGAGAGGTCAATATCCAGGCCTACGTAATATTGACGATAGGCCTTGAAGCCAGCCGCTTCATTTTGCTGATCTCTTGCATATACCATTCCGTTCGCTCCATAGCCAACGACCAGGTTCAGCCATCGTGGAAAGGAAATGAACCGGTCCATGTTAACCGAGAGCCAGTAAGTTTGGCCATTGTAATCCTTCAGCATTTCTGAAATAAGGCCATTTCCCAGTGTATCGTCATCGCGTAAATCCGGATAGCCTGTGCGCTGAAATGAAAACTTTGGCTGAATACGCACTTCGTGCCACCAGCTTGCTTGTAAATAATAAAATGCAGAGCCGGAAAGATTGGCGGCTAAATCGGGTAGCGAGGCTCCGTAACCGGCGGAAAAACCATCGAGTATTTCCACCGGCAACAGGAGTAAAAATCCGGTTGCAGCACCCCAGGCATTGGCTTTCTTTTCACGGAGATTGTATTTTTTCAGTATTTGCGCTGTGCCTGCTGAAAGATGAAAGGCGGAAAAAAAATGACCTGCTTTGTCCACCTGTTTCCATTCGTGCCAGTCGTTAAAAAAAGTAAATGATTGTCGCTGTGACTGGCTATACCACATTTCCGAGAGTGCAACTATGGAAGCAGTGTATGTTACACCAGTTGCAATAATTAATTTGCGGGGTAAACGACTGACCGAGGCAGAATCTTGTCCGCAAACTGTTTTGCACAGAAGAAGAAACAATAAAATCCGACAGTTATTCATCTTCTTCTTCTTTTCTTGCTGAGGAGTCGGGAGGCTCGGAAGCTGCCTGCTGCCGTGAGCGCTCGTGTGCGGATCTTAACAGGTCTTTTATGACATTAAAGTTTTGTGTGTAAGAAAGGCTTACGCCTGTGGTAATGGTGTTTTGGTTGGTGAGGGAAGCAGTATTTTGGTTAACGTTGGTTCGGCTGTACATTTTAACTTTGAATTTGCCATCGGGAGTTAGCAGGTACTCTACGGTCCAGTCGCCTGCCAGCGAAGAAAATGTGCCCGGCTGACCACCCTGACCGGTGGCGGGAACATTCTGGTTATTAAAAGTGCCATCACCGGTTATTCGCATACGGCCGTTTAGCAGGGTGTACGACAAGCGCAGCTGAAAGGTGTTAAATGCCTGCTGATCCATGGCGCCCAGGTTTACATCAATTTCCAGATTTTCATCTACCTGACTCATCCAATAGCTTAACTGGTTTGAAAGCAGTTCGCTTACGCTGTTGGTAACCGAGCCGCTCATGCTGAACGATTCGGGGGGCGTAAACCTGCGGAGCACGATAAGACTGAAGACCTGTTTTTTTAGTTCCTGTTCGTCCATTCGGTTTTTGAACGAATAAAATTCAAGGTCGAGTGCAACGGGTGGACGGCCTTCAATGGGCACGGACTTCGGTAAATCGCGCGCTTCGATATCGAAGCTATATTGAGGAGACATCATGGGGCCTTCCAGCTTCAGTAAAACTTCTACAGGGTATTTTCTTTTTAGCGCGGTGCTGTTAGCCAGTGTGGGATCGGTTAGAATCGGGGCCAATGAAGCCAGTTGATTATAGGATGCGTTAATATTTAATACGGCCTGGTAGGGGTCGCCATACCAGGTAATCCGGCTTCCGGGTTTAATTTGAAATTCTTTGTTAATGATGTTTTGCAAAGTGAAGTTGTACCATCCTTCGGTGAACTCGATCGGGCCGAACATGGTAAATTCACCGTCTGTGTTCATCTGAAGTTTAAGTTTTCCGTTTCCGCGTCCGCGGATGATGTCGCCCGCTTTAATGTCGAAAATAATTTCCGAGTAGGCATCAGGCGTTACCTCCAGGTTGAATTCCATGTTGAATCCCGTAAGGGCTATTTTCTTTGATTCTCCTTC
>JANWWN010000014.1:46829-58366 GCA_025055435.1 Cyclobacteriaceae bacterium
CAGGTTATTAACAGGGCCTTTGATGGTGGCTTGTCCGGATGCATAGGCCTGTCCGTAAAACAACTCATTGTCGCGGGCGGTGGTGTTCAGTACCTGCAGGTCGGTAAAGGTTGTGAAGAGGTTAAGGTGCATGTCGCCAAATGCGCGATGCGTTATTTCGCCCTGCAGCCTGGCCAGGTTATTCAGTCCGTCGGTCAGATTAAAATCGCGAAAGACGATGGATGTTGGTGTAACCTGTATTGTGCCGTTGAAGCGGTATGAAGTTTTGAGGTAGTTAATCATGAGTGCGCCGTTGTCAATACGGGCGCTTCCGCTGAGCAAAGGGTTGTTCAGTGTTCCGGTAATACTGCAACTTCCTGTTGCAGTTCCCTGGATCTGGCTGAATAATTCTTCCAGAAAAGGTTCAATAATTTTCAGGTTAGCCTGATTTAACTGTGCAGTGCCGTTGATGGGACTGATGGTATCCGAAGGATTGTAAAATCCGGTAAAATTAACTATACGGTTACCCAGCCGGTCAATAAAAAATTCCAGTTCGAAAACTTTGGTGTCGGCATTCCATTGATTGTTTCCGGTAATATTTCCAATTAAAAAGTTATTCACACTGAGTTTATCAATCCGAATGGTATTTTGAACAGAGGCTTTTGCATAAATGTTTGCAAGTGTAATGCTTCCGTTCAATATCCCTTCGAGTTTTCGGCCGGCTAACCCGCTGAACATTTGCAGGGAGACATCGGCTGCCTGTAAGCTAAGCGAACGGCTGCTGTCGGCAGAAAGATGACCATTTAGGCGGATGGACTGTGATTGGTGTTGTAGAATAAGGTTGTGGATGCTCCATTCCCTGCCAAGCAGTGCAATCCGGTTATCGGAGTTAAATTTCCAGGAAGTATTTAAAAGCGTGATAGCGGAAGGATTCAGGTGGATGTATGTGCTGTCTTCAAAATCAACTGTGGCACTCAACTCAATTTTATTTTCGGGCGGTTCGGAAATTCTCAGGTCAATGGCCACGTGATTACCGTTCCATATGGCTTCGGCAGTCAGTTCTTCGGTGGAAAGATTTTTTCCAAGCTCTTGTTTTCCGGACTTAAAATACACCATGGCCAGTGCATCGGTGCTGTTGTAATGTTTGGATGCGCTGATTTCCAGTTCGTTTTTCCAAAAGGATGCGTTTTCGTATTGAAGGGAATCGGCATGGGTAAATGCGCGGAATGTAACAAGCTGTCCATGCGAAAAACTGCCGGTAATGCTTGTATTTCGGTTAATGAACGCAGGCACATCCAACAGATTAAACAGCGGATTCAGGTTTTTTATATTTATTTTAAATGAAGCTTCGTATTCTTTAGGTGTTGACTTTTTTTGTTTATAGTAGTTCGTCAGTTTTTCCCGGTCGTTTTGAATAATCATCAGAAATTCAAGAAACAGCATATCGGTATCCCTGAAAAGGTCGGAGAAATAAAAGTCACCGGATGCTTCTGCGTTGAGCAGTGAGGTATTCAGACGAAGTTCTCGTGTTCCGTTTTCTCTTGCGGCCAAAAGGCCTACCTGTCCGAAGTGCATTTTTTCATCAGTGTAGAAAATTTCCAGATTTTTTAAATCTGCCCGGCCTCTCAGGCTGTCGAGGGTCAGCCCGAAGAAGTCCACATCTATATCGCTACTGATGTGAACTGGCACCTGGCTGAGGTTGAGTTTCTCAAGGTTAACGGAATCCAGCCTTCCCTGGAGCTGTACGTGGTCAATCTGATTACGAAGGTCTATGGTGCCGTTAATCTGAAGCGCAAGGTTCGGATCTTTTACGGATAAGGACCCTACAAAAAACTGGTTGGAAAAGCGGGCGTTGGTGTTGATGCCGGAATAAGTATATCCGTATATGCCAAGCTTGCCAATATTGCCATTCAGGTAAAAATCGGCTGTTTCCAGGGTAAGCCCTTTGCCGTTTATTTTACCTTCCATGCTAACTTTTTGAAACAGCGTGGTGTCTTCAAAGAAAAGACCCAGGTTAAAATCGGTCAGGATTAGTTTTCCGCTGTAGGAAGATAACCCGGGATTAGTTTCATTGATTTTCAGGTTGATGTCGGAACGAATGTTTCCGATGCGACCGCTAAAACTTCCGTTGGCTACAAAGTCATTGGGATATCCGAGAAACTGCCCCTGAAATTTTACAAGGCCCAGGTTGTTTAGCTGGTTCGTGGTTTTTTCGTTAAACAAAAACGACAGGTCATTCAGGTCGAGGGTGGAGTAGGCCAAATCGGCAACAATAAAGGTTTCATCAATATCAGGGAGGCCTTCCATGGACAGCGAACCTGCCAGTCGGGTGTTGCCAAAACGCAGGTCCATTTCGTTTAGTTTAAAATCAGAAATTTTTCCACGCGCTTTTCCGGACAGATAAAAGGGCTGTTTTAATACTTCGGTTCCGGGTGCAAACAGAGCCAAATCAGCCGGATGAATTATGGCATCTTTAAAATGTATATCCGCATAAACCGAATCAATAAAATCATCCAGATCATTTTGACCGGAGTAACGAAACAACACGGTATCGGCAATTACACTGTTGCCGGCCCGCATATAGATGCCCGGAAACTCCAGTCCGTAATCGGAAAAGCGAAAGAATGTGCGAAGCTCGTGGATGGTAAACCCGGTGCCCAGTTCATTGGCCTGCAACGACATCACATGAAAGCTTACGGTATCATCCTGAATCAGCATTTGCTGAATCTCTGCATCTTCTATTGCAATCTGAAAGTGATTATAGTCGAAACCGTTTTTAATGCTGTCCCTGTCTGTTTCATAAATAAACATTCCGCTTTTCAGAATTACTTCACCCAGGTTAATAACAGGTGCACGTGCACCCGGATTTGATGGCCCTGAGCTAAGACGGTGCACCAGGACGTTTATGTTCAGGTTTCGAAGGGTATCGTTTTCCCGGATGGTTGCCAGGTGAACTTTGGCGCTATCAAGCAGAACGGCATCGAGTGCAAAATTTTTCCCGCGAAATAATCCGCTAAAAGAAAAGTTTATCCGAAGCGAACGAATGTCGAACAGGTCGTTTCCTTCCGGGTCGGTCAGCTTCAGATCCGTAATCCGAATCCGGTCAAACCAGAAAATCTCGATACGCTTTATGCTGGCATAAAAGCCGGTTTGTTCATTTACCGACGCAAGCAGCGAACGTGCAATGCGTGTTTGTACAGCGGGAATCTGCAGAATGAAAAAAGATGCGAATAACAAAAAGACGGTGATGTATGCGGTGTAAATCAGCAGCACACGCACCCCGTATAAAATCTTATTTTTAATAACTTGCAGTTTCATGCCTCAGTAATGAGCCCGCTAATTCTTGCTATCGAGTCGTCATGCGATGAAACTTCGGCCTCCGTCATCCGAAACGGCAAGGTACTCAATAATATTATTGCTTCGCAGGAAGTTCACCAAAAATACGGTGGTGTGGTACCCGAGTTGGCATCGCGTGCACACCAGCGCTCCATATGGCATACGGTGGATGAGGCTGTGCGCACAGCCGGAATAAAACTCGATGAACTCCATGCCGTAGCATTTACCCGTGGTCCCGGATTGATGGGCTCTCTGCTGGTGGGTGCTTCGTTTGCCAAGGGACTGGCGCTTGCGCTGGATATCCCCTTAATCGGAATCAACCACATGGAGGCGCACGTGTTGTCAAACTTTATTGAGGAGCCTGTTCCTTCGTTTCCGTTTTTATGTCTCACTGTTAGTGGCGGACATACACAACTGATAAAGGTTTCTGACTATCTGGAGATGGAAATTTTAGGAGAGACGCAGGATGATGCGGTGGGAGAAGCCTTTGATAAAGCAGCGAAGCTGTTGGGCCTGCCTTACCCCGGCGGACCGCTCATTGACCGGTACGCTCAGTCGGGTAATCCGCACCGGTTTAATTTTCCTAAAACCGAAATGCCCGGTTTGCATTTTTCTTTCAGCGGAATTAAAACCGCCTTCCTTTATTTCATCCGTGAAAATATCTTGCATAATCCCGATTTTGTAAAAGAAAACCTACCCGATATTTGCGCCAGCCTGCAATATCATCTTGTTAACATGCTCACCAGTCGTTTGCAGGAAGCTGCGCAGCAAACCGGTATAAAGGAAATTGCGCTGGCTGGTGGTGTGGCTGCCAACTCCGGCTTGCGGCAGGCGTTGCATAAGCTGGCCGGGCAGCACCAATGGAAAGTCTATCTGCCTGCCATGCAGTACTGCACCGATAACGCGGCCATGATTGCTATGGCAGCTCATTATAAATACCTGAAAGGTATATTTGAACCGCCCGACACGGTACCTTTAGCGCGTTATCCGGTTGGTATATGAAGCCCAATGTAAAACCCGGAGATGTTGTTGAATACCGGTTTACTGTTCAGCCTGATGACGTGGCCCGGTTCAAAGGTGAGGTGGTGCATCCGGTATGCTCAACATTTACGTTGGCACGTGAAATAGAATGGACCACCCGGCAGTTTGTTTTACGCTTGCGCGATGACGATGAAGAAGGTGTAGGCACATTTCTCAGCATTGATCACAAGGGCCCGGCTTTTGTTGGAGAAGTGGTTTGCATCGAGGCACGGGTTGAAAGTTTAATCGGTAATGAATTAATATGCGCTTACACCGCAACAGCAGGGAACCGACTCGTAGCAACCGGCAAGACGGGCCAGAAAGTTCTGAAGCGTGAAAAGCTGAAAAAGTTATTTGGTAACACGGCATTTACATGAGCAAAAGATTTGGGAATGAAGTGGTAATCCGTAACCGCCAGGCGTCGTATCAGTACGAAATACTGGATAAGTACGTGGCCGGGATGGTGCTTACCGGAACCGAGATTAAATCCATACGCGAGGGCAAGGCTAACCTCACCGATGGATATTGCTACTTTAATAAGGGTGAGTTATTTGTTAAAGGAATGACCATCAGCCCTTATGCCGAGGGCACCCATTACAACCACGATCCTCAGCGTGAACGCAAGCTACTGTTGAAACGCGCGGAGTTGCGCAAACTGGAATCCAGACTCGAAAAGGGATTAACACTTGTTCCCATCAGACTTTTTATCAACGATCGCGGATATGCCAAACTGGAAATAGCGTTGGCGCGAGGAAAAAAACTGTATGATAAGCGCGAAGCCATAAGAGAACGCGAAGTACAGCGAGAGTTAAGTCGGATAAAAAGTGAACGTGCATGAAGCCGGTTGAAGGATATGGTGTGTGCAGGTTAAGCATGGTGGCCGTGTGGCAGGAACCGTCATTTACTTCGGGTTGGAATACCCAGTTGTTGTTTGGCGATCATTACCAGGTGATTGCGGAAACCACGGATAAAAAATTTCTTCGGATAAAAATTTATGCCGATGGTGCGGAAGGATGGATTGACAGTCGGCAACACCACGCCATATCGGCCGAGTATTTTGACTACCTGAGTCGGGCGGAGTTTAAAATTACAACCGATGTTACTTCGGGCATACTGTATAACAGGTCAACGGTAGTGATTGTAATGGGCAGCATTATTCCCATTTCATCGGCAGAGTTGTTCAGGATGGAAGAGCAGTTTGCTTTTAATGGTGAGGCAAAAAGTCTGGGCCAGTATCGCGACGCAGAGTATCTGAAGAGTCAGGCGATGAAGTACCTAAGTACACCGTTTTTACCCGGGGGAAAATCGCCTTTCGGGATTGACGACGCTGCTTTTGTGCAGATGGCTTTCAGGTTTTGTGGCTACATGCTGCCCCGGTTTGCCCTTCAGCAAATTCGATGCGGACGTTCGGTAAATGATATTACTGCCAGCCGGACCGGTGATGTTCTGTTTTTCAGGTCGGCCAATAATCTTCATCCGGCCATACTTATCAGCACCGATCCTTTTCAGGTCATTCATGTGGTGGATAAGGTTCGGATTGATGATCTGACTCCGGATGCTGAAGTGGCTGATATTCGCAGGATTCTTACTTCAGAGTAGGGGAGGGAGTTGCTTCCTAATCCGATTGCTGTTATCTTTCCCCTATGAATAACCGGGTTTTGGTACTCAATCAGGATTACAGTCCGTTGATGGTTTGCTCCGTGCAACGGGCTTTTCTGTTGGTTTACCTAAACAAAAGTGAACTGGTGCGTTCGGCAAACGGTCATCGCCTCCACAGCGTTAATCAAAGTTTTCCGATGCCTTCGGTTATTCGACTGCACCGGTATGTTCAGGCTCCCTATAAGGGCGTTGCGCTTACGCGGCAAAATGTGTTCAAGCGCGACAATTTTGAATGCCAGTACTGCGGCACGAAACGCGATTTAACTTTAGACCACATCATACCTACATCCCGAGGCGGGCAGCACACCTGGTTAAACCTGGTGACTGCCTGCAAAAGTTGCAACGCCCGCAAGGGCGATTACACACCCGAAGAAGCCGGTATGCCTTTGCGCAAAAAACCGCATAAGCCTACCTATTCCCTCTTTCTTCGCGAGTTCTCCGGCCATGAAGGCAATGAGTGGGATGAGTTTTTAAACTAAAACGATCGTTTAATCCCTAACTCAAATTCTTTATGACAATTCATTGCCTTTCTGCACGTCTTTTCCGCTCATTCTTTGTTACAGGCTGTCTGGCAGCAACGTTGTTAATTTCCTCCTGCAGCAAAGATGAGGAAGGAATTCCGAACAGAATTATAATTGATGGCACGGCATATACTTTAAGTAAAGGTTATATTACAGGCTATGGCGTTGACGATGACGCAAGTGGTAATCTCGGCTCGCTTTATGAAGTACTACTCGTTTCATCGGGTGTAGCTTATGATGGAGATGACTTGTCCGGTACAGGCCAACTGTTGTACATGGGCCTGTTTTCTCGCTCCACAATTGAACTGGCTGCCGGAACATACACCGTGCGCGATTCCTTTTTAGAGGGCAGTGTGCTGGAGTCGTTTGCTGCGGACGGTAACTTCACTACGGGCAGCGGTTCGGGTTATGAAATTACAAATGGCACACTTACTATTTCGAAATCGGGAAATTCCTGGGTATTTAAATTTGAATTTACGGCTACCGCCAGTGGAGGCAGTACGGTGGAAATAACGGGGTCATTCTCCGGGGAACTTGAGGAAGTAGAATAAATTAATCTGCCGTCTAGGGCCGTGTCAAATCTTTGCAGGTAAAGCATTTACTATTATCGGCTTCAAAGCACTAACCTTTCGGCTACAGCTTCCTCATTAGAATCATTCCTCTACTTTTGTTCGCTACCGGACGCAACTGTTCGGGATTGAACGCGTCTTAAAGAAAGAATTGCTTAATTTAAGCCGATTACGGTACATTTGGTAATGGCATAGTTGTTGGCCGCAATGTAACCCATTTACGTGCATGGATAAACCCATTGTTAAAAAGAAATGGCAGGTAAAGCGATTGCTGACTTATGCCGGTATAACAGCGCTTGTACTTTTTATCTCCTACCAGTTTATTTTTTCCGATCGCAGGTCGCGCCTGCGTATCGAAAAAGACAAGATTACCATAGCCGAGGTTAAGCGCGGAATTTTTCTGGAATTCATACCCCAAACCGGCACGGTGGAGCCCAGTCGTACGGTTTACCTGGATGCCATAGAAGGAGGGATTATAAAACGTGTTTTGGCCGAGAGCGGTCAGATGGTTAAAAAAGGTGATGTCATTCTGGAGTTAAGCAATCTGAACCGTGAACTTTCCGTACTGCAGCAGGAAGCATCGTTTAACGAAAGCATTAACCGGGCCCGCGAAACCCGGCTCAACATCATGCGTAACGACCTGGAGCAACGCCTTACTCTTGCACTTATTGATAACCAGCTGGCTATTCTGGAGCCACAGTATTTCCGCAACAAACAACTGTACGAAATGAACGTCATTTCCAAACAGGATTTCGAGCGAATTGAGGCGGACTACCGGTATAACCTGGAGCGCAAGCGTATTACGTACGAAGTATATCGGGCCGATTCCATTGACCGAATCCGGCAGTTGCGCGAAACGGCTGCCAGTGAAACACGCATGATGAAAAGCCTGGAAGGTGTTCGAAAAATTCTGGACAACTTAATCATTCGCGCTCCCATTGACGGCCAGCTTACACGCCCGCAACTGGATGTAGGTCAGAATGTAAATCCCGGTCAGCGACTTGGCCAGGTAGATGTGGTGGGCAGTTATAAAGTGCGTGTTGAAATAGATGAGCTGTATTTACCCCGAATTACCGAAGGACTACGCGCCACAACGACGTATGCAGGAAAAGAATATGAACTGGTTATTAACTATGTTTATCCCAACGTAACCAATGGGCGCTTTCCGGTGGACATGATTTTTACCAGCGAAACACCTCCCGGCCTGCGAAGAGGTTTGTCGCTCAGGCTGCGCATCGAACTTGGTCAATCATCTGAAGAGCTGTTGTTGCCTACAGGTGGATTTTTCAAAGATACCGGAGGTAATTGGGTTTATGTACTGGAGCCGGATGGCCAGCGGGCAGTTAAAAAGCATATCCGTCTGGGCCGGAAAAATACTGAGCACTATGAGGTGCTGGACGGTCTTAAACCGGGCGACCAGGTAATCATATCTTCGTACGAGAACTTCGGTAATAACGAGGTATTAATTTTGAAATAAAAATTTGATTCACTAAATATCATGCATTATGATTCTGCTTAAAAATCTCGACAAAGTGTATTTCACCGAGGAAGTGGAAACCACTGCATTAAGTAACATTAACCTCGAAATAAAGCAGGGCGAGTTTGTGGCTGTCATGGGCCCTTCGGGATGCGGTAAATCCACCTTGCTCAACATACTCGGGCTACTCGATAACCCAACCTCCGGGGAATACCACTTTGGGCAGCACGAAGTATCGCGGTATTCCGAGCGGCAGCGCGCCCAGCTTCGGAAAGGCTCGATTGGCTTTGTGTTTCAGAGTTTTAACCTGATCGATGAACTCACTGTTTTTGAAAATGTAGAGCTGCCTTTGTTGTATCTGAAAATACCTGCCGCCGAGCGAAAACAACGCGTAGAGGAAGTGCTGGACCGGATGAATATCATGCATCGCAGAAATCATTTTCCGCAACAACTTAGCGGGGGTCAGCAACAACGGGTAGCCATTTCCCGGGCTATTGTAGCCAATCCGCGCGTTATTTTGGCAGACGAGCCAACCGGTAACCTGGATTCGGCTAACGGCGAAGAAGTGATGAAGCTGTTGTCGCAACTGAATGAAGAAGGCACCACCATTGTCATGGTAACGCACTCCGCCCACGATGCCGGCTACGCAGGCAGAATTGTAAATTTATTTGACGGAAAAATTGTGTCAGAAAAAGTAAAGGAGCCGGCAGTTAGTGGTAAGTAGCGGGCGGAGGGTAAGCACTAAGCACTTAACTATTAAGTAGTGAACAGAAAGTTGGCGGAATTTAAAAACCAGAAAGATTTTCAAACCGGAATCCTTATCCTAACAGCTTCCTTGCATACCTTAGTTAGAGCCTGTGCAGCTTTTCTTTTTTAGCTGCGCTCCGCTGTGTAAGCTAAACTTATCCATTACGGTATTTCAGTATATGCTGTCGGCCTGCGCGGAGGCGAAAGGACTTCATTTAATAGTTTTTATGCGCTTTGAAATGAACAGTAATGGCCACGAAAATGAACACGTACTGTTCACCTATGAACAGGAGTGCCCTGCCGGGCAGTGTTTAGTTACAACCGGGGCCTTTTTCTGAGATGGCATTTCTTTTGGTTAGTTGCAACTCAGCACTTGTTTTCTGCATCTGTAAACCGGTTGCTGATTAACCCAAACACTCAAAACATGCTTCGAAACTATGTACTCGTTGCGCTGCGCAACATGAACAAACAGAAATTTTTTGCGGCCATCAATATTGCCGGCCTTGCCACCGGAATCAGCGTGTGCATGCTCATTTACCTATACATATCCGATGAGCTGAGTTTTGACAAATTCCACCGCGATTACCAAAACATTTATCGCGTGGGTCTAAACGGACGACTGGCCGGACAGGAATTTATTGTTTCCAATACTTCGGTACCCGTAGGGCCCGCCATGCTTACGGACATACCCGGCGTGGAAAGTATGGTCCGTATCTTTCCGGTTGGCGGCTCCTCGGGTATAGCTTTCAGGTATGAGGACCGGATATTTTCAGAACCATATGTTTATGGTGCCGATTCCAACTTTTTCTCGTTCTTTAGTTTTGAGCTGGTGAAAGGAGATCCACGAACTGTTCTTAAGGAACCCAACTGTGTCGTGCTAACCACCCAACTGGCTGCCAAATATTTTGGCGAGGAAGACCCGATTGGAAAAATTATTGTAATCGGTAATGACAAATGGCCCTGCAAGGTTTCCGGTGTAACCCGTGGTGCTCCTTCGAATTCGCACATTCAGTTTAACGCAATTATCTCATATCCAACAATCGAAAAAACCTACTGGCCGGGCTGGACCGGCAATTCCCTCTTTACGTATATCCGTAAAAACCCGAAAACATCGGTTGAAAGCATTAACAACGGATTAACCGAATTGGTACGCATACACGTTGGCAAGGAACTCGAAGAAGGACTGGGTATCAGTTTTGATGAATTTTTGAAACAGGGTGGGAAATACAGCTACGTTATATACCCCATGACCGACACACATCTTTATTCGGTTTATCGCGATGATCTGCAACCGGGCAGCGACATTCAGTATGTTTATATTTTTTCTGCCATCGGCCTGTTTATGTTGCTTATTGCCTGCATCAATTTTATGAATCTGGCTACAGCCAGATCGGCAGGACGGGCCAGGGAGGTAGGTCTTAGAAAAACCTTTGGCGCGGTTCGTACGCAAATGATTGCTCAGTTTCTTTCTGAAGCAGTTGTTTACAGCATTCTTGCAGCCATTTTGGCTTTTACTATTTCCTATTTCACGCTGCCGTGGTTTAACGAACTTTCCGGTAAACAACTTACAGTACGCCATCTGTTTACACCTGAGTTTATCGGGGTAACTTTATTGATTATTGTGGTGGTTGGCATTTTAGCCGGGAGCTATCCTGCGTTTTATCTAACCTCATTTCAGGCTGTTGATGTGCTGAAAGGCCGGCTTCGTGCCGGAGCAAAAAGTAAAGGTTTGCGCAGCACGTTGGTGGTTATTCAGTTTATCGTTTCGGTATTTTTGATTTTGGCTACCCTGGTTGTATATCGTCAGCTAAGCTATATGCAAAGCAGGGATATGGGTTTTGACCGCCATCAGGTTATTCAGGTTCCCAATACCCGAAGGCTGGGTAACAATCAAAAGGCTTTTAGCGAAGAGGTTACAAAAATCCCGGGTGTGGAGTCAGCCAGTTTTACAAGTAATATCTTTCCCGGTGTTAACAATACCACTGTCTTTCGTGTACGTGGAGTAAATACCGATTATCTGGCAGGAAAATATTATGCCGACTATAACCATGTGAACCTGCTGAAATTGCAGATTAAGCAAGGCAGATTTTTCTCACAGGATTTTGCCACCGATTCATCGGCTATTGTTTTAAATGAAGCAGCAGTAAAAGAGTTTTCCCTTGATAATCCGCTGGAGTCCTATATCATTGATTTTAACGGAGAAAGACCCGATACCCTGCGGGTTATTGG